>NZ_JAOQKH010000004.1:121279-217052 GCF_025567485.1 Porcipelethomonas ammoniilytica
CACTTGACAACTATGCTGATATAATAAAGTAAGTATAATTAGAAGGTGAAAAATGAAAAATCTTTTGTTTATAGGAGACGTTGTCGGAAAAAGCGGATGTGATTTTCTGTCGGAAAAAATTTACGGTATAAAAAAAGAAAATGATATTGATATAACTGTAATAAACGGAGAAAATTCCGCTCAGGGAAACGGTATTACCAGATATTCCGCAGATATGCTCCTTAAAATGGGCGCTGATGTTATTACAACGGGAAATCACTGCTTTAAACGCCGTGATTCGATCGGTATTTACGATGATGATAATATAATCAGACCGATTAATTTTCCTGATGGCTGTCCCGGAAAAGGGTACTGTCTGATCGACTGCGGTTGTTTTAGTGCAGCGGTCGTAAATCTTATGGGTACTGTTTATATGGAACCGTTGGATAATCCTTTTACCGTTATGGAAAATTTACTGGACAGTTTAAAAACCCCTAATATTTTTGTGGATTTTCATGCTGAAGCTACCGCTGAAAAAAAGGCTATGGGACATTTTCTTGCAGGTAGGGTTACGGCTGTATTGGGTACTCATACTCATGTGCAGACCGCTGACGAAATAATTTTGAAGAATCATACCGGATATATAACCGATGCGGGAATGACCGGTCCTGAACTTTCCGTACTGGGAGTAAGCATAGAGGCTGCGGTGGATAAACAGCGATTTAAATATCCTGTAAGGTTTACTGAGGCTCAGACTGCATGTTTTATTAACGGAGTTGTAATTTCTTTTGACGAAAAATCGGGAAAATGCACAAAAATCAAGCGTATAATTAATAGATAATAAATAATATTTTTGTAAAACTATTGCAATTATTTTTTTTGTGTTGTATAATAATAACATACAGTAAAAATTAGAACAATCAACTAATTTAATCAAATATTTAATTTAATGGAGGTCAGTACAATGGAAATTTTAAAAGTTTCATCACATTCTTCCCCAAATTCAGTAGCCGGAGCAATTGCCGGTGTTATCCGTGAGCAAAGAGCTGTAGAGGTTCAGGCTGTGGGTGCAGGCGCTGCAAATCAGGCTATCAAATCTATTGCTATTGCAAGAGGTTATCTGGCGCCTATCGGTGTGGATTTAATCTGTATACCGGCTTTTGCTAATATTCAGATTGACGGCGAAGAAAGAACTGCAATTAAACTTATTTGTGAGCAGAGATAATTTGTAAATATGAATTGTAAAGGTCGGAGGGTTTTTCCTTTCCGGCTTTTTATTTTTATTGCGCAACAAAAAGATGTATTTAAAATTTTCCTTTTTTTTAATTTGCAAAAGTAACTTTGCGAGTCTTTAGAATGTGTTTCAAGTTGAGGAAATCCGATATAAAAGTTTTGGTTTCGCTTTTTCAAAAGCGAAAAGTATAAGAGTTTTTTTGCTTACTTTTTTTCAAATTTTCTCTTTAATTATTTGCGAAAGTAACTTTGCGAGTCTTTAGAATATGTTTCAAGTTGAGGAAATCCGGTATAAAAGTTTTGGTTCCGCTTTTTCAAAAGCGGAAGGTATAAAAGTTTTTTGCTTACTTTTTTTCAAATTTTCTCTTTAATTATTTGCGAAAGTAACTTTGCGAGTCTTTAGAATATGTTTCAAGTTGAGGAAATCCGGTATAAAAGTTTTGGTTCCGCTTTTTCAAAAGCGGAAGGTATAAAAGTTTTTTGCTTACTTTTTTTCAAATTTTCCCTTTAATTATTTGCAAAAATAACTTTGCGAGTCTTTAAAAACAAAATCAAGTTAATAAAAATCGGTATAAAAGTTTTTTGCTTACTTTTTTTCAAAAAAGTAAGGGGTTGTAATAAATTTTTGGTTATGATATAATTAAATAAATATGTTCAAGGAGATAAGGAAATGATAAATAACGAAAATTATATGGGCAAAATCATTATGTCAGACGCTTATCTTAAAGATCTTGTATGCCGTACCGTTTCAAGATGCTTTGGAGTTGCAGGAATGAAAAGCTGTTCTTTCAGAGAATTTATATTAAGCGATATTCTGGGCAGAAAAACAAAGGGTATCGGTACATTAATTACTGAAAAAAATAATGAACTGATTGTTAATCTGCATATATGCGTAACATACGGAACAAATATTTCAGCCGTAGTAAAAAGTGTAAAAAATAAGGTGTCTTTTGCCTTAAATGAATACGCAGGAGTAACTGTACAGGCAGTTAACGTCTATATAGACGGTATTAAAAATTAAAGAAAGGAAACGAAACAGTGTTAAAGGGAAAATTATTCAGAGACAGTCTGATTTCAGCGGGAATCAGTATAGAAAATAACAGACGCAGAGTTGACGAGCTTAATGTTTATCCTGTGCCGGACGGCGATACAGGTACAAATATGTCAATGACAATGTCGGCGGCAGCAAGAGAGCTTGAACTTGCGGACGATAATATAACAGTATCACAGGCAGCGGATATTGCTGCTTCAGCACTTTTAAGAGGTGCCCGTGGAAATTCAGGAGTGATTCTGTCACTGCTTTTCAGAGGATTTTCCAAAGGATTTGCGGGACTTGAAACAGCCGACTGCATACATATTGCGAAGGCTATGGAAATCGGAGTTGAAGCGGCATATAAATCGGTAATGAACCCTACTGAGGGTACCGTTCTGACTGTAGCACGCAAAGCGGCGGAAAGAGCAGGAGAAATAGCCGAATATTCAGGAAGCATACAATCTTTCTGGAATGAAATATGCATTGCCGCACAGGAGGCTTTGGAAAGAACTCCCGAACAGCTTCCGGTACTGAAGAAAGCCGGAGTTGTGGACGCAGGAGGTCAGGGACTCGTTATAATTTACAGGGCAATGCTTGACGTTTTCAGCGGAAACGGTATTGCAAAGAAATCTGACAAAAAACCGGTAGCAAGAACCTTTGAGGTTACAGATAATTCTGCGGAAAATGAAGAAGAAATCAAGTATTCCTACTGTACGGAATACATTATTGAGAAAAAAACCGGTTGCAAAGACGCTTTTATGCTCAGAGCGTATCTTGAAACTATAGGCGACTGCGTTGTGGTAGTTGAAGATGATGAAATTATTAAGGTTCATGTCCATACTGACAATCCCGGACTTGCAATACAAAAAGCTCTTGAATTTGGAAGATTTGTAAACGATCCCAAGCCAAAAATTGAAAATATGAAAATTCAGCATGAAATGCGTGTAAAGGACGAAAAAATTACTAACCGCCAGGAGTTTGTACCTATCCGTCCGGAAAAGGACTTCGGTTTCGTTGCAGTTGCCGCAGGACACGGTCTTGAAGAAATGTTTAAGGATCTGGGTGCGGACTGTATTATAAAAGGCGGTCAGACGATGAATCCGTCAACGGACGATATTCTTAAAGCAATTCATGCAACACCCGCAAGAACTGTTTTTGTACTTCCAAACAATAAAAATATAATTATGGCGGCTGAACAGGCTGTTAATTTAGCTGACAGAAACGTCTGCGTACTGCCAACAAGAACTATTCCGCAGGGAATCTCTGCCCTTATGGCGTTTGATGAAAGCAATACTTTTACTGATAACCGTATGGAAATGATAAAAGCTATTGAAAGAGTGTCTACAGGACAGGTAACTTTTGCCGCAAGAGATTCCGAGTATGAGGGACACAATATCAAAAAAGGCGAAATAATGGCTTTTAATAACGGTAAGCTTCAATTTGCCGAAAAGGACGTAAATAAGGCGGCTTATAAGCTTGCAAAGAAAATGACCAAAAGCGATACTTCTTATATTACCGTTATTTACGGCGCAGACGTAACAGAGGAACAGGCTGAAAGTCTTATAGAGTCTTTAGAAGCAAAGCTCGGTTCAAAGATTGAGATCATGCTTGTAAACGGCGGTCAACCGGTGTATTATTATATTATTTCTGTTGAACCAGCCTTTTGAAAAAGGCTGGGCGAAAACTTTCATGCCGAGCAAAAGCAACTTAAAACCGTTTTTAAAGACTCGCAAAGTTAATTTTGCAGGGAATAAAAGAAAAAAATTTTGAAAAAAAGTAAGCAAAAAACTTTTATGCCGAATTTCATCAACTTGAAACGCTTTATAAAAACTCGCAAAGTTACATTTCTTATTGTTCTGTTGCCTTGTAATCGTTGATTTCCTTTTTAATATCGGTAATAGCATTTTTAAGTTCGTTTAAAGAATTTACTATTTCTGTATTTTCCAATTTTGTTTTAGTGTGTTCTTTCATTAATTCATTATGTTCCTGTGCAAAAATATCGTGATAGTCAAAAAATTCCATGGGAGTTACGTCTAGATAATCACAAATTTCAAAAAATTCTTTCATAGTAGGCAAGTAACTACCGTATTCAATAGAATAAATGTAGTCGGGTTCGTGTCCGAGAGATAAACTCATTCTTCTTGAAGATACTTCCCGCAAATATCTTAATTCCGCAAGACGGTCGATAAAATCATTTTCACTCATTATATAAAACTCCATTCTCTTAAAAATTCAGCTATTGACGAACTAAAACAAATAATGTTATAATTCAAGTTGGGTGATTATATGTATAAATTGTTTTAGACCTTTTCAATAGCTTAATTATATTATACACCCACAATTGTGGTAAGTCAATACAAATTTCCACAATTGTTGGAAATTTGTAAGTTTATACAAAAACAGGTGGTTAGTTTATGTACAATACAAACAAAACCGTAGAACGCATAAAACTTGTAGCAAAACAAAAAAATCTTAAAATTTCTGATATGTTAAATGCATGTGAGATAAATAAAAATGCCCTTTGGTCAATGAAATCTCGTGGTTCGTGGCTTCATGCAAACAATTTAGCTAAAATCGCCGATTATTTAGATTGCTCTGTGGATTATCTTTTAGGCAGAACAGATGATCCTAATTTACATAAAAAATAAAATAAAATAAATCTTTTTTCTTGTTCATTTCTTGTCTCGTGACAAGAAATGAACCAAAGAAACACGTATTTTACTTTCTTTCATGTGAAAGAAAGTAAAACAAAGAAAAACTTTATCCGTCATACAGTTACTGAACTAATAGGTCTCCCCATAAAAGGCAAGACGTAAAATCTAAAATTCACGCCCAAGTAAGATGGGTGCAGTTAAGTGGAGAACGCAAGTAGCAGATATGTCTCAACACAGTTTTGGGAGAGTACCTTGCGTGATAGTTTAAAAGGGCTACGCAGTCGTTACCTTTCTTTGCTTCTTTTCTTTGTGTGAAAAAAGAAAGAAGGGCATTTCTTTTCGTTATTTTCTTTGGGCAATCAAAGAAAATGACAAATGTTTTTTACCTACGCTTTTACAAAGCGTAGAATGTACGAGACAAGAAAGTTAAAAAAAGGAAGTTTTAAAGAACTTGTTTCTTTGGTTCGGAATTAATAACAAAACAAAAAATGAACAATAAATTATTGACGAATCAATCAAAAAAATGCTATAATTTAAATAAGGCTCGACAGGCAGTTAAGTAGTACCATTTATTTCCTTAAGGATTTTGTAGATTAAATTTGTTTGACTAGTGTTAAGCATTCGTATTTCTTTAATAAGTTCGTTAGAAATCAATGGAGATTCATCATCATAATTAAAAAAATCCAAAGGCGTAATTTCTAAATATTCGCATATGCAGAAAAAAGCTTTCATTGAAGGCAAATTGCTTTTGTTTTCTATGTTATTGATATAGCTTGAAGTTTGTCCCATAGATAAGCTCATATCCCTTGCTGAAACGCCTTTTTGAATTCTTAAATCAGTAAGACGTTCTGCAAAATCATAAGTATCACATTCAATTTTCATTCTTATTATCTCCAATCGTTAAAAATTTAATAAGTTGCTTTAAAAGCTTAATCATATTATATCACGCAATCGTGTGAGTGTCAACAATTTGTCACGCAATCATGTGAGTTTTGTACAGATTCACAAATATTAGGGAGTTGTTTTATGTATATTACACAAGAAATAGCAGAAAGAATTAAAAATCGTGCTAAAGCTAAAAATATAACTTTGAAGTGTATGTTATCTGACTGCGATTTAGGAATAAACACTATTTCTGAATTTTCAAAAGGTAAACAATTATCTTGTATAAGTTTTGCTAAAATTGCCGATTATCTAGATTGTTCTACTGATTATCTGCTAGGAAGAACCGATAATCCCGATTCACATAAAAAATAAACTAAAATAAAATTTTTTCTTGTTCATTTCTTGTCTCGTGACAAGAAACGAACCAAAGAAACACACTTCTTTTTTGTTCACACGAAAAAAGAAGCAAAAAATGTAACGACTGCATAATTGATAGTGAAAAATCACGCAAGGTACTCTCCCAAAACTGTACTGAGACGTTTTTGCCACTTGCGTTCTCCGCTTAACTGCACTCATCTAACATGGGCGTGAATTTTAGATGTCACGTCTTGCCTTTTACGGGGAGACCAATTAGTTCAGAAACTGTATGACGGATAAAATTCGGCACTTTATGTGCCGCAAGCCGCCCACGGCGTTTGAGTGGGCGCATTTCTTTGTTACTTTCTTGTTGCGAAACAAGAAAGTTAAAAAAAGGAAGTTTTAAAGAAACTTGTTTCTTTGCTTTCTTCTTTTGTGTGAACAAAGAAAGAAGGGCATTTCTTTTCGTTATTTTCTTTGGGCAATCAAAGAAAATGACAAATATGTTTTGCTTGCGCTTTTACAAAGCGTAGAATTTACGAAACAAGAAATGAACAAAGATTTTGTTTCTGTTTTTTTAAAAGAAAAAACCGGCTTAAAGCCGGTTTATTTATTAAAGTCCGAAAGCTCCAGACCCTCATTTTTATCAAGCGCCCAGTTGATATTCCACTCACTGGAGAACAGCAGCAGGAAATTGTCTTTAAAGTCTTGAACTACTTTGGTATCGGAACTTATAACAAGGTCTTTAGGTTCAACGGGAGTTTTGTCGATCCATCTTATATAGGAGTACGGCAGAGGTTCTCTGATAATTTCAACATTGTACTCATTTTTCATACGGTACTCAAAAACCTCAAACTGCAAAACGCCTACAACGCCCACAATAACCTCTTCCATACCGGTAAAAGGTTCTTTGAAGATTTGAATAGCACCCTCTTGGGCAATTTGTTCAGTACCCTTAACAAATTGCTTTCTTTTGAGAGTGTCTTTTTGGCGTACTCTTGCGAAGTGTTCGGGGGCGAATGTGGGAATACCCTCAAAGGTAACCTTTTTCTTGGGAGAGCAAACTGTATCGCCGATAGAGAAAATGCCCGGGTCAAAAACACCGATAATATCTCCTGCATAAGCGCTGTCAATAATTTCCCTTTCCTGAGCCATCATCTGCTGGGGCTGTGAAAGACGCATTTTCTTGTTACCCTGAACGTGCATAACCTCCATGTCTCTTTCAAATTTTCCGGAGCATATCCTCATAAAGGTTACTCTGTCCCTGTGCGCCTTGTTCATGTTCGCCTGAATTTTAAATACGAAAGCGGAAAAGTCCTCGTCAAAGGGACTGCATTCACCCTCAACGCACGGTCTGGGCAGAGGCGGAGTAGTCATTTCAAGGAAGCTTTCAAGGAACGGTTCAACGCCGAAATTAGTAAGAGCAGAGCCGAAAAATACGGGGGAAAGCTTACCTTTTCTCACCTGTTCCATGTCGAATTCCTCGCTGGCACCGTCTAGCAGCTCAATGTCCTCAAGGAGAGTTTCACGGTGTTCTGCACCTATAAGAGCGTCAAGAGAGCTGTCATTTAAGTCAACTTCAACTGCATCTGCCTGCTTGCTGTTTCCGTTGGCGGAAAAACTGACAATGTGCTTTGAAGCACGGTCATATACGCCTTTAAAATCCTTGCCCGAACCGATAGGCCAGTTGACAGGGTAGGTTTTGATACCCAACTCGTCCTCGATCTGTTCAAGGAGATCAAAGGGATTACGTGATTCACGATCCATTTTATTAATAAAGGTAAAAATAGGAATATTTCTCATTACACAGACTTTAAAAAGCTTTCTGGTCTGATTTTCAACACCCTTTGAAGCGTCTATTACCATTACGGCAGAATCTGCTGCCATAAGAGTACGGTAAGTATCCTCGGAGAAATCCTGATGTCCGGGAGTATCGAGAATGTTGATACAGAAGTCTTTGTACTTAAACTGCAAAACGGACGATGTAACGGAAATACCTCTTTGCTTTTCAATTTCCATCCAGTCGGACACAGCATGGCGGTCTGATTTTTTGCCTTTTACCGCACCTGCCTGATTTATTGCGCCTCCGTACAGGAGAAGCTTTTCGGTAAGGGTAGTTTTACCTGCGTCCGGGTGGGAGATGATGGCGAATGTACGCCGTCTGTTTATTTCTTTTTCTAATTCTGTCAAAGTTTATTTCCTCCTCTCAAGCTTTTATATAAAAAGCTTGATAAAAATTATATCAAATATATTAAAAACCCATCATATCAAAGGGCAACCCTGAGAAATCTTTTAGCTGCACCCATCTTAATTGGGAGTGAATTCTAAATGTGAAGTCTTGCCTTTTAGATGGAGTCCTATTAGTTCATTATCAAAATGATGTATAAAATTTTTTCTTTGCGAGCTTTATTTTCAGATGAAAAGAAAGCGGAACGTGTTTCTTTGGTTCGGCATCAGTCACGAGACAAGAAATGAACCAAATATGTTTGATTAAGCTTTTGTAAAGCTTAATAGTTTGCATAGGCTTTTCAAAGCGTTTAATCCACATATATTCTGGGTACTCTTTTAGAGATCCCGCATACTACCTCATATCCGATAGTACCGTAAAGTGAAGCTAGTTCATCTGCGGTAATTTCTTCGTTTCCGTCTTTGCCAATGAGGGTCACTATCTCTCCCTCTTTTACATCTCCTGCACCGGAAACGTCCAGTACAAGCTGATCCATGCATATTCTTCCGATTATAGGACAGCGTTTTCCTTTAACCAGTACGTCTGCTTTTCCGGACAAAAGTCTTGAATAGCCGTCGGCATAGCCAACTGTTACGGTAGCGGCGGTAATGTTGTCTCCGTCGGCACGGTATGTTCTGCCGTAGCTTACGCTGTCGCCGTTATTCAGCTTTTTAACCTGCGAAACCACAGCTTTAAGCGACATTACCGGTTCGACTTTTATGGGAAGCTTTACCGGATAGTTAGGATAAAGTCCGTACATAATAATTCCTGCCCTTGCAAGAGTACTTCGGGGATTATTATGATAGCATGCTCCGGCGCTGTTTAAAAAATGCAGATGCTCAAGCTTTATTCCTCTGTTACAGAGAATATCATAAACGTTTAAAATAAAATCCGACTGATTTTTTGTATATTCAACACTTTCCTCATCGTCAGGACAATCAGCAACGGCAAAATGAGTATACAGTCCTTCGGCGCTGATTTTTTCAAGTGCAATTATTTTTTCAGCCTCATCTGCACACTTTTCAGGTTCGGAATATTTTAATCCTATCCGACCCATGCCCGTATCTATTTTTATATGGCATCTTACTTTGTTATGTGCGGCGGCAGCAAGCTCTTTTGCATACTCAAGGGAGACGACGCCCTGTAAAATATTATTTTGTTCAAGCTCTGCGGCATACTCCGGAGGAGTGTAGCCTAAAATAAGTATTTCACCGTCGGGACAATGTTTCCTGACGCTCAAAGCTTCGTCCAGATTTGAAACCGCAAAATATTTTATTCCGCATTCACAAAGCTTTTTCAGGATATCGTCCTCTCCGTGACCGTAAGCGTCGGCTTTTATTACCGCCATTATCTGCGTATTGTCACTGAGAATGGATTTGATTTTTTCTATGTTCGATTCCAGCGTCCCCAGACTTATTTCAGCCCAGGCTCTTTTTAAGTAAGGTTTCATAATAAAAAAGCTTCTCCTTTCCTTTTATGAAAATCAATCCATTTTATTATACTACTTTTTCACATAAAAATAAACCCCTTTTAGTCTTTTTTTATTATATGAAAATATTGACATAAGCTGATTTAAGATGTATACTTTATTTAATTATTGTCTCTGCTATTGAAAAAGCGGAAACATATCTTTTATACGTAGTTTTAAATTTTTTAGCCGACTAAAGAAAAAGAAAGAATAAAGTAGGAGCAAGCGATGAGTAAATATTCCGTATTAATGTCTGTATATATAAAAGAAAAACCTGAAAATCTTCGTTTAAGCGTTGAAAGTATGGTAAATCAGACGATTCCTCCGGAGGATTTTGTCCTTTACTGCGACGGACTTCTGACTAATGAATTATATGAGGAAATAGATTCTCTCAGAAAAAAATATTCAATACTGAACGTAATATACAATGAAACTCCTATGGGACTTGGAAACGCTCTCAATAACGGTCTTAAATACTGTAAAAACGACATTGTTGCAAGAATGGACAGTGATGATATTGCAGTACCTGAAAGAATGGAGCTTCAGCTTGAAGCGTTTATAAAAAAAAGCGCAGATATAGTCAGCGGGAATTTATTGGAGTTTACCGGTACTACAGACAATATAATAAATGAAAAAAATCTGCCGGAGACAGACGGTCTTATAAGAGAATATTCAAAGCGGCGCAATCCTTTTAATCATCCGTGTACATGCTTTCGCAAGCATCAGGTTTATATGGCAGGAGGTTATCTTGATTGTCCTGGTTTTGAAGACTATTATCTGTGGCTTCGTATGCTTTCAAACGGCTGTACCGGCTATAATATACAAAAGCCGGTGCTTTATATGAGAAGCGGCAGGGAAATGTATCTGAGAAGGGGAGGACTTAAATATACCGCCGACGCTCTGAGATTCAGAAAGTTAATGTATTCCGGAAAATTCTGTACGTTATCCGATTTTTTGATTTGCTGCTGCGGACATATTATCATAGGTCTTATACCCAACAAACTCAGAATGACTTTTTATTCCGGATTACTCAGAAAGAAAAATATTAAAGGAGATGAAAAATGAGTTTATTGCAAAAAATACCAAGAAAAGTATGGCGTTTTTTAGATATTATTAACCGTCTTATAAAAAAGGATAAAGAAAGTATCTTTATTTATTCAAACTTGGGATTCAGGGATAATATAAAAGCTATTTTTGATTATTTGATAGAAAATAAATATAACAGTGAGTTCCGAATAACGGTGAGCTTAAATAACTATGAAGAATATGAAAAAACATATCAAAATTTAAATATACCTAATATTAAATTTGTCAGCAATTTAAAAGGAGTATTCAGCTTTTTCAGGTGCAAATACTGTTTTTACTGTTTCGGTAAATATCCTATAAAGCCTGCGCCTGGTCAGGTGGTATTTAATTTATGGCACGGAATGCCTTTAAAGCGTATTGGAAATATGGTCAAAGGCTGTGAAAAAGTAAATTATAATTATTTTACTCATCTTTTATGCACTTCCGAATTTTTCCGAGATATAATGAAAAAATCCTTTAACTGTTCAGATAATGAAATTGTTATATGCGGTCAGCCGAGAACGGATAATATGCTTAACAGTCAGGCGCCGGTTAAGGAACGTGAAATAAAAGCCCGTATTATAAGCTTTAATGAAAGAAAAAATAAAATGATTTTATGGCTTCCAACCTTCAGAGAAAAAAGTGCCGATGAATTTGATATACTTTCAAAGGAGCAGCTTGAAAGCTTAAATCAGATGTGTATAAACCGAAAATATACAGTAGTTATAAAGCCCCATCCGCTTTCTTCATTCAAAGCTGAAGATTTTAATGATTACAAAGGAATTAAAATAATAACCGATCAGCGTCTTGATTCATTGGGAATTAATTTTTACAGTGTTATACGATATTCGGAATGTCTTATAACCGACTATTCTTCAGTGTATTTCGACTATATGCTGCTTGACAAGCCTATAGGGTTTGTTGTTTCAGATATATCGGAATATGATAGTCAAAGAGGTTTTGTATTTGATAATCCTGTGGATTTTATGCCGGGGGATATAATAACAAGCGGTGACGAACTTCTTAAATTTGCTGAAGATATTATAAATCATAGGGATAATTACAAAGAACAGCGTCAGACTCTTTGCCGGATTTTTAATACATACGATGATGCTCAGAACTGTAAAAGGGTGTTGGAGGCAGCAGGAATCAGACTTGTGGGTAAGCTTTATTAAACCTTTTATTTAGGCAGAAAACGCAGTTATGATAAAAAAGAAATTTTTTTAGTCTTGAAATTTAAGCAAATATATGATATTATTAAAAAAACAATTATTGGGAGGAATTAAAATGGCAGATGTAAAAATCTCAGATTCTATAGTTTACATAGGCGTTGACGATAAGGATATCGACCTGTTTGAAAGCCAGTATGAAGTACCAAACGGAGTTTCCTATAACTCCTATCTGATACTTGACGAAAAAATTGCCGTTATGGATACGGCTGATATGAGAGTATCGGACAAATGGTTTGAAAATCTTGAAAAAGCGTTAAACGGTGCAGTACCTGACTATTTGATAGTCTCACATCTTGAACCGGATCATGCCGGCAATATAAAAAAAGCGGCTGACAAATATCCGGAAATGAAAATTGTCGTAAATTCAAAATCAGAGACTATGCTTCCGCAGTTTTTTGAAATTTCAGCAGACAGGCTCCTTATTGTAAAAGAAGGGGACGAGCTTTCTTTAGGCAGCCATACATTGCAGTTCTTTATGGCGCCTATGGTGCACTGGCCTGAGGTTATGGTTGAATATGAAAAGTCAGAAAAAATACTTTTCTCCGCCGATGGTTTCGGTAAGTTCGGTGCTTTGGATACTGACGAGGACTGGGCATGCGAAGCGAGAAGATATTATTTCAATATAGTCGGAAAGTACGGCGCACAGGTTCAGGCGCTGCTGAAAAAGGCGTCTGCGCTTGATATACAAACAATTTGTCCTCTTCACGGTCCTATACTCAAGGAAAATCTTGAATATTATATCGGTAAATATATGACCTGGAGCAGTTATGAACCGGAAGATAAAGGTATACTTATAGCGTATGCTTCAATACATGGCAATACAGCCAAGGCGGCGAAAAAACTTAAGGAAATACTTGAATCAAAGGGTGCGGAGAAGGTAGCAATAACCGATCTTGCAAGAGACGATATGGCAGAGGCAATTGAAGACGCATTCAGATATGACAGAATGATCCTGGCAGCTGCAAGCTATGACGCAGGCGTATTCCCATGTATGGAGGATTTTCTGCATCATTTGAAATCAAAGGCTTATCAGAAGCGTACTGTGGGATTGCTTGAAAACGGTTCATGGGCACCGTCTGCTGCAAGAACAATGAAAGCTGTTGTTGAACAGATGAAAAATGTGTCAATCGTTGAACCTGTCGTTACTATTAAATCAACTATGAAAGATTCCGATATTGAAAATATGGAAAAACTTGCAGACGCAATTATAAATGCTTGATTTAAAGCTTTGCGGTATGCACAATTAAGGTATATATAAAATCAAAGCCTGAGATTAAAATCTCAGGCTTTAAATTTTTTAATTCAAAAGATTTCTTTTACTGTTCTTTCCGCAGAATGACCGTCCTCAAGAGGATTGAATTTTTTATTGAATGCATTTAAAGCTTTTTCATATTTTAAAAGTCCGGATCCGCCTTTTCTGATGTCTTGAAGGATCTTATTCAGTTCGTTTTCCAACTTTTCCTGAGTTTGTATTACCGGTCCGGGGAGCATTGCTGTACCGAAATAAAAATCACGCATTTTATTTTTGTATTCTTCCAAGTCATAATGATAAAAGAGCATTGGTCTTTTAAGGTTTGCATAGTCAAAGAAAACGCTTGAATAATCGGTTATAAGAATGTCGCTTATAAGGTACAGATCGTTTATATCGTCGTATTCGGACACATTAAGAACATATCCGCTGTATTTTTTAAAATCAAAAGAATTGGCAATGAAGTAATGGGCACGAAAAAGTATAATAAAATCACTGCCGCACTTATCTTTCAAAGAATCAAAATCAACTGCCGGTTCAAGAGTGTATCCGCTGCCGCTGAATTGATTGTCTCTGAATGTAGGACAATAGAGAACAACTATTTTATTTTGCGGAATATTGAGAGTGTTTTTTAAGTTTTCAACAGTTTTTGAATCAGTGTTGAAAAGTGCGTCGTTTCTTGGATAACCTTTTTGAATTATACAATTTTCCTTACCTGAACTTTTTAGATTAAAAGCGGAAATAAGCTTTGAAGTGGTAAAATCACTGGGTGAGACCAATAGTGAAATACGTTTTGCTTCGTTCGTATACTCATCATATATTTCCTGTACTGTAGAGGTGGCGTTTCCTGCGGCAGTCACATCACAGCCGATTTTCTTAAAAGGTGTACCGTGCCAGCATTGTATATATTTCTGATCGGATTTGGGAATGTAAAAATCCCTGAGACGTGAATTAGTGATCCATGTACCAGCTTGTGCATAGGCATAAAAGGATTCTTCGGAATCAAATTTAACAAGACGGGTATTTTGCGGAAAACTGCCATGGGCATTAATATCCCTGAATACCCATACATATGAGTAGTCGCTGAACTTCGGGCACGATAACATATACTGATATATCGCTTTCGGACTGCATGAATAGCTTCTGCCCTGATACGATTCAAAAACCACCAGCTTTGAATCAGTTGTACACTTATTGGAAATTTTTTCATAGTCCGCAGATCTGTTATTTAAATATAATTTTTTTAGTATTTTTCTTAAAAAGGGAATTTTTTTTACTATGTCTTTTAAAATCATCATCTTTCCTTTCAGTTTTTATGTCGTAAACTCAATTTTAAACTTTCAGAACCGCTTTTACAGTAATTTTAATCTCAGATTTTTTGAAAACGGAGAAAAAGGGACGCTTTTAAAGCGTCCTGTTTTTTATTAATGAATTATGTTGAAAAGCCCTCCTACAACGGGAAGCTTTTTTGCTTTGCCCTGGACTGCATTTATAATACCGATAATAAGTAAGGCAAGGGTTGCAAGACTAAATACGGCGGAAATCAGCGTAGGAAGGATCGGCACCCAGCTTAAAATAAAACCCATAAGGCTGCTTGCAATGCTTAGGATAATAGAAGTAAGCGTTAAAATAAGACCCTGATTTGCATGAAATTTAGCGTAAGGAGACTGTGAGGCGAGCATTGGAACAAGAAATAAAATCGGTATGTACGCAATAGCTGAAATTGCTTTATTCTGCTCTATATCATTTGTATCAAAACTGCCTGTCAGATCCTCTGAGTCAAACATATTATTGTTATCCATTTTTATTACCTCTTTCTTTTTATAAAGTTGCTGATTGATTATTCAGCCTTTCTTTAATAATATCATATTATAATATACTTTTCCATACGCAAAAATATTTTTGTAGGATGTCCTAAATTTTGCGTTTGTTACAATTAAAATTTGTGCAGTATTTCTCGCTGTTTTCTAGTTCGCTTATTGCTTTAATAAAGCTTTGAACATCTGCAAAATCTTTATAAACAGAAGCAAAACGAATATATGCTACAGCATCAATGTCCTTTAGCTGTTCAAGTATCATATCTCCGATTTCTGTTGTAGCTGCCTGAGTTATCAGCGCATTGGCATAATAATTTTCAATATTATCCACAATCTGATTTACCTGTTCAACATTTATAGGTCGTTTTTTTATGGCGTTATAGATCCCTCTGATAAGCTTGCTGCGGTCAAAGGGTTCAAATGAACCGTCTTTTTTATGAACCATAAGCAGCGGTTTTTCGGTGGTTTCAAAGGTTGTAAACCTTTTGGCACATCTGGTACATTCACGGCGGCGGCGTATTCTCATATCCATTGGACGTGTGTCAATCACCTTTGAGTCTTCATATCCGCAGAAAGGACAAATCATTTTGACGTCACCTCAATTGTATTTATTATTTTATTTAATATGTTGTAACTGTCAGTCAGGTCTGATATTCCATCAAAGTTACTTCTGTAAAGCTCCAGCATTACTGAACAGTCGGGACTTTCTTCCCATAAAATTTCCAAAAGCCGTTTTATATTAAAGCGTCCTTTACCGATTTGCAGGCAGTCGCCCATTTCGCCGTGGTCGCTTATATGAACATGGACTACATGATTTTTAAGAGTACGCAGAATGTCAAAGCTGCTTTCATTTGCTCTTACAGCCTGTTTGGTGTCCAGAACAAATTTTGCCTTGTCACCCAGATTTCTGACCATTTCTTTCATAAAACTTAAAGATCCGCTTGAGCATCTTGAAACATTTTCCTGTGCTGCTGTTATACCAAATTCCCTTGCGGTTTCATAAAGCTTCAGAAATCTTTCACAGTAAAGCTCGCATGGAATCTGCAATAAACTTTTATTTCCGTGAAAAACAAAAAGTTCTGCTCCCAGTATATTCATAGCGTTAAAATACTTTTTGTAATATTCCAATACATCGGCTATACGCCGTTCATAGGCGGAAAAAAACATCATAGGTTCCATAGCGCATGTATATGGGTGCAGCGAACGGCAGGATACTTCAAAACGTTTAAGAGTATCTGCAATATTGCTGACATAAGTTTTTTTCAGTTCACTGTCTGTATTCACAAAAATTTCAATGTGATTTATGCCGTTGACGGCAAGGTCGTAGACAGATTCCTCAAGCAGTCTGGGGTATAGACACGCCGTGGAAACGCCGGCTTTCATTGCTTTAACCTCCAAAAAATAATTACTATTATTTACTTATTATACCAAAAAAAATATAAAATTACAAGTAGTTCTGTACTTGCAAAAAAATATATTTTTCTTCAATCCTCTGTTTATTTACCTGTTGAGCCTTATAAAACAAGTTCCATCAGACTAAAGACGATATAAAAGTTTTTTGCTTACTTTTTTTCAAAATTTTTTTCTTTAATCCTCTGTTTACTTACCTGTCGAGCCTTATAAAACAAGTTCCATCAGACTAAAGACGATATAAAAGTTTTTTGCTTACTTTTTTTCAAAATATTTTCTTCAATCCTCTGTTTATTTACCTGTCGAGCCTTATAAAACAAGTTCCATCAGACTAAAGACGATATAAAAGTTTTTTGCTTACTTTTTTTCAAAAAAGTAAGGAATCCCTCGTGTTGAAGGATTCCTTTTTAATTTATTTTTTCTTTTTCTTGTTTGACTTAGATTTCCGTTCATTCCACCAAACCCAAAGAGGTGAAGCGATACAAAGGCTGGCGTATGTTCCGGCGATCATACCAACGATCATAGGAATTGAGAAGCTGAGAATTGAAGATACGTGATAAATTGAAGCAACGATACTTACAATAAGCATAGTTGAAATTGTAGTAACAGATGTTCTGATGGAACGTCTCAGAGACTGGCTTGTACTTACGTTTACGAGTTCTGCAACAGAAGCTTTAGGCATATTGTTCTTGTTTTCTCTGATTCTGTCATAAATAACGATAGTATCGTTAACCGAGTAACCGAGAATTGTAAGTATTACAGCCATAAAGTTTGCGTTGATCTCATAGCCCATAATAACGAATGTACCAAAAACGAAAATCAAGTTGTGGAGAAGTCCGATAACCGCACACACGCCTGCGGACCAGCCGCTTATCTTTTTGAATCTCAAAGCAATATAAATGATTATCAGTGCTGCGGCAAGAATCGAAGCAATTGCACATTTTAAGAAAAATTCTTTACCTGATGTTGGATTTACATCGTTTGAATCAAGAAGTTCAACCTTGTTGTCAGGGAATTTTTCCTGAAGAAGTTCTGTAAGAGCAGTTTGATCTTCTACTGAAAGACCGGTATCATAGCTAAATGAAATTGAAAAACTGTTTGAATCATTTGACAGATTTTCACCTTCCTGAATAACAACAGGTGTTTTCAGAAGATCTTCGATTTCGGACTGTGCGTCCTTAATTGAAGCATCACCCTCATAGGAATATGAGATAATAGTACCGCCCTTGAATTCGATAGCGATTTCAACGCCCTTGATTACTGTTATTACAGCGATTGCGACAATAAGTGCAAGAGAAATGATAAACCAAATCTTTTTCTTTCCTGAAATATCATATACTTTATTATTCATTACTTGCACCTCCGTAAAGCTTCTTATTTCTGAAGACTTTGAATCTTGAAAGTGAAGTAACCATAAGTCTTGAAGCGAATACACCCATAATGAAGTTCAGGAGTGTACCCACAAATAGTGTGAAGCCGAATGAGTAAATAACGCCTTCTGTTGTAGCGCCGATTCCGAACAGACTAAGTACCTTATTAAGACCTGACGCTAAGAAACTGTCAGGAGTACCAAATGCTGCCATAAGAATAACGGCAACTATCATACTTGTAAGGTTTCCGTCCAGAATTGAAGAGAATGCTCTTTTGTAACCGGATCTTAGCGCAGTATCCAGACTCTTTCCTGCATTAAGTTCTTCTCTTATACGTTCGCCGGTAATAACATTAGCATCAACGCCCATACCAACAGTGAGTATAATACCTGCAATACCGGGAATTGTTAGGGTTGAACTCGGCATAAATCCGAACCATCCGGAGATACATGCAAGAGTAACAGAAACCTGTCCGATAATTGAAACTGCCGCAACGAATCCAAGAATTTTATAAAAATACATCATGTATATTGCAATAAATGCAAAAGCGATAAGACCGCTTATTATCATGGCTTTCAGTGCGCCCGTACCCAAGGTTGGAGAAATCGTTTTGAAGCTGGATATTTCAAGCTTGAAAGGCAGTGCACCCGAGTTGATTTTATCTGCAAGACTCTTAGCGCTGTCAGCGGTAAAATTACCTGAAATAACGGCTTCACCGTTTGTAATAGCTTCGTTTACAGTAGGTGCAGAAATCATATCGTTGTCCATCCAGATGGAAATGGATTCACCTGTACCTGCCATAGTTTGTGTAACTGTTGCAAAGGTTTCTTTTGCAGTATCTGAAAGTTTCAGTGATACTACATATGAATATGTACCGTCATTTTCCGGTTGTCTCATAGGTTCAGCCTTTAAAACGTCTTTACCCTCAAGAACTACATCGCCTGCCGGAGAACCGTCCTCATTTGTATCGGTTCCGACTCTGAATGAAAGTACTGCTGTTTCACCCAGTTCCTTAACGGCAGCCTTAGGATCAAAATCCTTTTCTCCTGCCTGCCATGGGAATCTTACAATTACTCTGTCGTTTGCGTTATCCTGATAAACCTCACTGTCATTGATTTTCAGTGAGCTTAGTCTCTGCTTAATAACTTCCATAACTGAGTCAAGCTGTTCATCTGTTGCGTCGACGCCGTTTTCCGGAACAAATGTTACGTCAACACCGCCCTGAATGTCGATACCCAGACGAATGTCGTTGACGCCCTTGATGCGTGTTTTGGTTATATCGCCGTACTGTGTGGTAAAGCCGAGTATAACAGACGCTGCAAAGGCAATTATAAGCGCAAAAACTATAAAGAATACTGGTTTTTTTGCTTTTTTCACATTCAAGCCTCCTAAATCTTATTATTCATTACGGCATAATATTTTATTTATGCCGACAATTAATATTATTATATTATCATTTAACAGTAATGTCAAGGGTATTTATAGTTTTTCACCATTTTTCACAAGCTTTTTAGAAAAGCTTTGTTGAAACTATAGTAACCCTTTTGATTTTATTTTTTATGCGAATCGGGATTATCCGTTCTGCCCATTAGATAGTCAATGGAAACATTGAAATAATCAGCAATTTTTAATAAAATTTCACCATTGGGAATTGCACCGTTTTTCCATTTCGTTGTTATTGAATTGGATAAACCTAATTCTTTTACAACCGGATTAGGTTTAGAACCAATTTTTTTACATAACTGTTCAAAGCGTTCCCAAAACATCAATTACGCCTTTCTTTTGTCAAAGCTTGTTATTTCTTATGCGAATCGGGATTATCTGTTCTGCCCAGCAGGTAATCGACTGAACAGTCAAGATAATCAGCGATTTTAGTAAGGTTTATATACGTAATAGCTTGCCCTTTTGCTAAATGTGAGATGAGGTTTATCCCCAATTCACAATCTGATAGCATAGTTTTTAATGATATATTTTTAGACTTAGCAAAGGATTTTATTCTATTGGATATTTCTTGTGAATTATACATAAAAATAAATCTCCTTTTTGTTTATTTGCACTAATATCACTTGTTACAGTGAAAATATTATTGACAATCACCGACTAAAGTGATATAATTCAATTAAGTTATTATAAACTTGGAGGAAAGTGAATATGGAATATATTTCTACTAGATTAAAAACTCTTATGAAGCAGAGAGGAATTTCTCGAAAAAAACTCGCTTCGGATTTAAGCTTGAAACAAGAAGCAATAGATCAGTATCAAGACAATTTTTACACAGCTGATATTGAAACTCTGATTCTATTTTCAAATTATTTTAACGTTTCAGTCGATTATCTTCTTCAGCGAACCGACCAACCAAAATTGAAAAAGTAAATCATATTTTTTAGGGAACGCCCTCTCTCGCAGGGCGTTTTTTTCGTTTTAAAAACGAAACTAAAACTTACTTGTTCATTTCTTGTCCCGTGACAAGAAACGAACCAAAGAAACACGCCTGCTCAAACGCCGCAGGACGGCTTAAGGCACTTAAAGTGCCGAATTTTATCCGTCATTCTGATACTGAACTAATAATGCTCCTCGTAAAAGGCAAGACGTTACATCTAAAATTCACGCCCATTTTAATTGGGTGCAATTAAAGGTAGATTGTAAGCTGCTTTGCGAGTCTTTAAAAAGTGTTTAAAGTTGATTATATCCGGCATAAAAGTTTTGGTTCCGCTTTTTCAAAAGCGGAGGCTTACTTTTTTCAAAATTTTCCTTCAATAATCTGTTTACTTACCTGTCGAGCCTTATGAAACAAGTTCCATCAGACTAAAAACGATTTAAAAGTTTTTTTGCTTACTTTTTTTTTCAAAATTTTCCTTCAATACTCTGTTTACTTACCTGTCGAACCTTATAAAACGAGTTCCATCAGACTAAAAGCGATTTAAAAGTTTTTTTGCTTACTTTTTTTTCAAAATTTTCCTTCAATACTCTGTTTACTTACCTGTCGAGCCTTATGAAACAAGTTTCATCAGACTAAAAGCGATATAAAAGTTTTTTTGCTTACTTTTTTTTCAAAAAAAGTAAGTTAGTTTTTCATTTCAAATGTTTCGTTTAAGATATCCTTATTTGCTTCAAGGATCGGCTGAACAAGTTCGGACACAAATTCTTCTACCTGCTGAGCGCTTCTGCCTGTAAAGTTTTCAGGAGCCATTATAGCGTCCATTTCTTCCTTTGTTATCATAAACATTGGGTCTGCAAGGATTCTTTCGCAAAGATCGTTTTCAAGTCCTTCTTCCTTGACCTTTTTGCCCGCTTCCATTGAATACTGTCTGATCTTTTCGTGGAGAGCCTGTCTGTCACCGCCTTTTTTAACAGCGTCCATCATAATGTTTTCAGTAGCCATAAACGGAAGCTCTGCCATAACTCTCTTGCGTACTATCTTAGGATATACGACCATACCGCTTGTTACATTTATCATGATATTTAAAATCGCATCTGCTGCAAGGAACGCTTCTGCCACTGAGATTCTCTTGTTTGCGGAATCGTCTAGAGTTCTTTCAAACCACTGTGTACCGGCAGTAAAAGCAGGATTCAGTACGTCGACCATAAGATATCTTGAAAGTGAAGTAATTCTTTCGCTTCTCATAGGATTTCTCTTGTAAGCCATAGCACTTGAACCTATCTGACTCTTTTCAAAAGGTTCTTCCATTTCCTTAAAGGACTGTAAAATTCTCATATCGTTTGAGAACTTGCTGCAAGACTGTGCAATACCTGCAAGAGCGTTAACCACAAAGGAATCGACCTTTCTTGAGTATGTCTGACCTGAAACAGGCACACAGCTTTCAAATCCCATTTCTTCAGCGATCATTTTTTCAAGCTGCTTGATTTTATCTGTATCACCCTCGAACAGCTCCATAAATGAAGCCTGAGTACCTGTAGTACCCTTTGAGCCTAAAAGCTGAAGATCGGAAATTCTGCGTTCAATTTCCTTTAGATCCATAAGCAGTTCGTTTGTCCAGAGAGTTGCTCTCTTACCGACTGTTGTAAGCTGTGCCGGCTGGAGATGAGTATAAGCAAGGGCAGGCATGTCTTTGTATTTCATAGCAAAGTCGGAAAGCTGGGCAATTACGTTTATAAGCTTTCTGCGGATCACCTGAAGTGCGTCACGCATGATTATCACATCAGTATTGTCACCTACATAGCATGAAGTTGCACCTAAATGGATAATTCCTTTAGCGTCAGGGCAAGCCTGTCCGTATGTATAAACGTGCGCCATAACGTCGTGGCGTACTTCCTTTTCACGTGCTGCTGCCATATCGTAGTCGATGTTGTTAATATTTTCTTCAAGCTGTTTCACCTGTGCTTCTGTAACAGGAAGACCCAGCTTCATTTCTGCTCTTGCAAGAGCCACCCAGAGACGTCTCCAAGTTGTAAATTTCTTATCGGCAGAAAAAATATACTGCATTTCCTCACTGGCATATCTTGTGCAGAAAGGACTTTCATAGCTGTTTGTGTTACTCATAAGGGTATTAACTCCTTTTATCTTTATTATTAAACACTTTATTATATCATGGATTACCGCATTCTGTCAATCACCCCTACTTTTTTGAAAAAAAGTAGGCAAAAAACTTTTAAATCGTCTTTAGTCTGATGATATAATCTATACAAGGCTCGACAGGTAAGTAAACAGAGGATTGAAGAAAAATTTTGAAAAAAAGTAGGCAAAAAACTTTTAAATCGTCTTTAGTATGATGATATATTTTATATAAGGCTCGACAGGTGAGTAAACAGAGGATTGAAGAAAAATTTGAAAAAGGCTGGGCGAAAACTTTTATATCGCCTTTAGTCTGATGATATATTTTATATAAGGCTCGACAGGTAAGTAAAAAAGAATTGAAGGAAAAATTTGAAAAAGGCTGGGCGAAAACTTTTAAATCGTCTTTAGTATGATGATATATTTTATATAAGGCTCGACAGGTGAGTAAACAGAGGATTGAAGAAAAATTTGAAAAAGGCTGTAACTAGAATAAATGAAATGGCAAAAAAGGTTTGACAGAATGTATTTTTAGTGTTATTATAGAGAAAACTAAAGAAAGGCAGAAAAACAGTATGAAAAAACGAACCATTAAAATAATTATTTCTGTTGCAGCGTCTGTTGTCGTTCTTACTGCCGGAATCGTTGCAGCAACGGGTAACTATCTGCCTGCAAACAGAGTATCCGCTCCGGATATGAAATATTCTGTGGGGGTCAAAGTCGGAGAAATGACCGCAGGTTATGTTCCTGTGGGAATCGGTATAAGGGGAGACGCAAATGGCGATGGAAACTTAAGTGCTGCGGATGCCGCTTATATTGCCAGTTATCGTGCGAATGTAAGCTTAAATGCTGATTATATGTCAGGTTATGAGGATTCCCTCAACGGAGCTATGGCAGATGCCGACAGCAACGGTAAGGTTTCTGCCGCAGATGCGGCTTGTATAGCTAAATTTCTTGCTATGAGGAGTATTAATGCTGATATCACATGGGAAGAAGTTTTAGGCAGGTAACATATTGATAAATTATATTTTATAATTTAAAAAATAAATCAAAAGGAGTTTTTATTATGAAAAAATATGTATGTGATCCATGCGGATACGTTTATGATCCTGAAGCCGGCGATCCGGACGGCGGAATCGCTCCGGGAACAGCTTTTGAAGATATCCCTGACGACTGGGTATGTCCTGTGTGCGGAGTAGGCAAGGACATGTTCTCTCCTGTGGATTAAAAAATAATTGAATGCCGCCTGAAATTATTAAATTTCAGGCGGCGCTTTTATTACGTCCGGCATAAAAGTTATTTGCTTACTTTTTTCACATTTTATCCTTGATTTTTTGCAAAAGTAACTTTGCGTGTCTTCAAAAACAATTTTATATTAATAAAATTCGGCATAAAAGTTTTTTGCTTACTTTTTTTCAAAAAAGTAAGGAATATTTAAAATTTAAATGGAGAAAATAATAAAAATAAAAAAGAACGGAGAATAAATATGGCAAAAAAAATAAGCAGAAATACATTTACTACAGAAAATTCACCGTCAATAATGTCATTTGCATCTATAGTCGGAGAAAAGGAGGGACAGGGGCCGTTAGGAAGCTGTTTTGACAGAATTGAAGTGGACAGTCACTTTGGACAGGAAACGTGGGAAAAAGCAGAAAGCGAGCTGCAAAAGCAGACTGTAGAGCTTGCAATGAAAAAGGCAAGTCTTAAGCCTTCGGATATTGACTACATTTTTTCAGGAGATCTTATAAATCAGTGTATCGGTACTACCTACGGACTTCGTGATCTTAATATTCCCTTTCTGGGACTTTACGGTGCATGCTCAACAATGGCAGAGGGACTTTTGCTTTCGTCGCTGCTTACAGACAGCGGACTTGGCGGAAAAATTGCAGCGGCAACCTCTTCCCATTTTTCAACAGCAGAACGTCAGTTCAGATTTCCTCTTTCCTACGGAGGACAGAGAACTCCCTCCGCGCAGTGGACCTGTACAGCGTCCGGAGCCGTTGTATTGTCCCCGGAGGGAAACGCCCCTTACGTCAGAGCAGTTTCAATAGGAAGTATTGTTGATCTGGGAATTACCGATGCAAACAATATGGGAGCGGCAATGGCGCCTGCGGCTGCGACTACAATAAAAAAATATTTTGACGATACGGGATTTAAACCGGATGATTTTGATTATATAGTAACAGGCGATCTGGGACTAGTCGGCAGCAAGCTTTTAAATGAACTTTTACTAAAAGATAATATAGATATATCAAATAAGCATAAAGACTGCGGAGCGCTGATTTTTGATCCTGAAGAACAGGATACTCATGCGGGCGGTTCCGGATGCGGATGCTCGGCAAGCGTTTTATGCGGTTATTTTCTTCCTAAGGTTCAGACAGGTGAAATAAAAGAAATGATTTTTGCAGCGACCGGAGCGCTGATGTCGCCTACCGCTTCACAGCAAGGTGAATCAATACCGTCGATATCACATCTGGTGCATATCAGTCATTCAATTTAAGGAGGTTATTATGGAGTATTTATGGGCGTTTTTAATAGGCGGACTTTTTTGTGCAGTAGGACAGATTTTAATAGATTATACTAAGCTTACTCCAGCAAGAATATTAGTGTCATACGTTGTTATCGGCGTTATTATTTCTGCATTCGGCTGGTACAAGCCTCTTGTGGAATTTGCAGGCGGCGGGGCTTCTGTGCCTCTTACCGGATTCGGTCATCTTCTGGCTGAGGGAATTCGGAAAGCCATAGATGAAAAGGGATTTCTCGGCGTGTTTACCGGCGGAATGACCAGTGCGGCAGGCGGTATTACTGCAGCTCTGATTTTTGGTCTGCTTGCTTCTATTATTTTTAAACAAAAAGATAAGTAACTTACTTTTTTGAAAAAAAGTAAGCAAAAAACTTTCAAATCGTCTTTAGTATGATGAAATATTTTAAATAAGGCTCGACAGGTAAGCAAACAGAGGATTGAAGAAAAAATTTGAAAAAGGCTGGGCGAAAACTTTTATAACGGGCAAAAGCAACTTGAAACACATTCTAAAGACTCGCAAAATTAATTTTGCAGGGAATAAAAGAAAAAATTTGAAAAAAGTAAGCAAAAAACTTTCAAATCGTCTTTAGTATGATGAAATATTTTAAATAAGGCTCGACAGGTAAGCAAACAGAGGATTGAAGAAAAAATTTGAAAAAGGCTGGGCGAAAATAAATTTTATAGATTATTTACCGGATTTTCGCAGAATTATCATAAAACAGATATATAATATTAGCATTAAAGGCGTGATGAAGAAAAGGAGAGTAAAAATGGAAACAAAGGATCATTTAGCATTGGCAAGATTAATTACTTTCAGTAACAAAAGCTTCAGCAATTCATACCGTTCAGCTGCATTTGAAACAGGGTGTATTTCGCCGGATATAAATTTTCTGACTTATATAAAAGGTCACACTTATAAGGGTACGATTTCTTATGTTAAAAAAACTGTTTCCAAGCTGCAAAACAAGTTGAAAACAGTATCCGATTACTATGAGCTTGGAAGAATAGTTCATTTCATAGCCGATTACTTTACATTTCCTCATTCTCCTGATTTTACCGGTACTCTTAAACAGCATGTAGAATATGAAAGTCTTTTTCATAAATACATTGAAGCAATAAACGGTATTGACTATAATAAAAGTATTAATGACGTAAAATGCAAAGCTTCATGCGTCAGCATGATAGAATCTGCACATGAAAAGTATCTTGGTATGAAGCATAATTTTCAAACGGACTGGCAGTTTATCAGCAGTGTTTGCATTGAGGTTACTGACGCTGTTACCAGCCGAAACAGTATTTCAGCCAAAAGCAAGTATTCATCACAGCCGCTTTGCGGTTCTATATGAAATATAATTCTCCTCTTAATTATGAAAAACCGCAGAAATTCTGCGGTTTTTTATGCCTTATATAGATTAAATCATCAAACTAAAGACGATATGAAAGTTTTTTGCTTACTTTTTTTCAAAAAAGTAGGAGTGTTTAAAAGCTACTTTACGAGTTTTTATAAAGAAATTAAAGATTATGAAACTCGACATAAAAGTTTTGGTTCCGCTTTTTCAAAAGCGGAGAAAGTTTTCGCCCAGCCTTTTTCAAATTTTTTTCTTCAATCCTCTGTTTGCTTACCTGTCGAGCCTTATATAGATTAAATCATCAAACTAAAGACGATATAAAAGTTTTCGCCCAGCCTTTTTCAAAAGGCTGGTTGACTTTGTAAAAAGTTCATGTTAGAATAATAAAAAATAAAAAGGAAAAATCAGAATGAAAAGTACAGAAAAAAGTCGAGTTATTCTTGTTGTCAGTTTCGGGACAAGTTTTGATAGGGCAAGAAAAAATGCAATCGGCGGTATTGAGAGAAAAATAGCGGAGGAATTTCCGGAATGTGAAATACGCCGTGCATTTACAAGTCGTATTATAATAAATAAATTAAGAGAGCATGACGGTATTGAGGTCGATAGTGTTGAACAAGCTATGGAAAGACTGTTGTCCGACGGTATCAGAGAAGTTATTGTTCAGCCTACTCATATTATTAACGGTATTGAAAATGACAAAATGATTGAAATTTTAAAAGACTATGAGGATAAATTTAAATCTATGAAAATAGGCAGTCCTCTTCTTACATCAGATAAGGATCTTGAGAAGGTTGTTGATATTTTTTCCGGTAAAGTAAAAAAATTTGCAGATTTACATACGGCAGCCGTTTTTATGGGACATGGAACTGAGCATAGCGTAAATACAGTTTATACCGAACTTGAGGAAAAATTCAGAAGCTGCGGAATTGAAAATGTTTTTGTGGGTACTGTTGAAGCAGAACCCGAACTGGACGAAGTTATTTTAAAAGTAAGAGCAGGAGGATATAAAAAGGTTGTGCTCATGCCGTTTATGATAGTTTCAGGAGATCATGCGTCAAACGATATGGCAGGCTTTGGTCAGGATTCCTGGAAAAATAATTTTATTAATGAAGGTTTTGAGGTTGAGTGTATAATGAAAGGTCTGGGAGAATATTCGGAAATTCAAAGTATTTTTGCAGAACATGTAAAGTCGGCGGAATAGTTTATAAAAAATACCTCAGGAATTTATTCCTGAGGTATTTACTAATTAGAAATCTGTAGGCTGATTTGTAAGGGTAAAACCGTTAAGAATGCCTGATTCATCAAATTTAAACTCAACTTCTATGTAAATATCTTTTTCATACCTTATTGTTGTAATACCAAGATCTTCAAGAGTATTTTCATAATCAGGTTCTCCGAAAGCGGATTTTACTTCTTCAAGGGTAGTTTTACCCATTGTAATGTTATCACCGTATTTAATTTCGTTGTTTTTCATATCAAACTGGTCGAAACCTATGCAGGATATATCTCCTTCGGTTACGTTTATTTCGTCGTCACTGTCGTTCATAATATAAACTGAAGGATCCATGTCGTCTTTTTCTATGTATGCGCCTATCAGGTATTTATGCGCCGGAACTTTTTCATCAGATTCGCCGTCATATTCCCAACCCTTATCTGCAAAGTCTTTAAACGGAGCAGGTACAGCATATTCATCGCCGTTTACAGTAAACTTAAAACCAAAAACAGCTTTATCTTCAGCAGTTGACGAGTCTGATTTATCTGACTTTTTCGTATCTTTTGAATCACTGCCGCATGATGCCAGCATGGTCAATGATAAAACAGCCGCAAAAAGAATTGATATTTTTTTTAATTTGTTCATTATATTTCTCCTCTTTTTTAATTTTTTAAATTATATCACTATATTCTTAACTTGTCAAGATAATTTACATAATTATTTTTGATTAGTTATTTTCGTTCATAATATTTTCTGCTTTTTCTTTAGTGATTTTTTTGCATTTTATCATACGGTCAAGTACGGCTGACATTCGTTTTTCGGCAAGCTCTATATTATCGTTTGGTGAATAATCGGAAGGAGCATTTGGAAGACCTGCAAGCATGACAGCTTCATAATCGGTAAGCTCAGACGGTTTTTTTCCAAAGTACCCCTGAGAGGCGTCATAAATTCCATAATATCCGTCTCCGAAATAAATCGTATTAACATAGATTTCAAATAATTCTTTTTTGCTGTACTCTTTTTCCAATGCGAAAGCAGCAAAAATTTCAGCAAATTTACGTTCTAATTTTTTTTCTTGCGTAAACAACAGATTTTTAGCAATTTGCTGTGTAATAGTACTTCCTCCTTCAGCAAAGGAAAATGTCTTTATATCTGTCCATGTCGCTCTGCTTATTGCAAATAGATCAATGCCAAAATGTTTTTCAAAACGTTTGTCCTCGGCAGAAATAACAGCGTCAATGTATATCTGAGGCAATTCATCGTAATAAGTAAAGTTATCCTGACTCTGGATATTATCCGCTATATCTTCGATAGGGGTTTGTTTTATCGTATCTGAGTATAAATTGTAACCTTTAACACAAAAAAAACCTAGGATAATCATAATAACGACTAATAAACGGGAAGTTATTTTTTTTATAAATTTAACGCTCAGTATCATGCGGGTTCATACTCCTTTTGTAATTGATTAAAAATTCAATTCATTTATCGTTTTGCAAGATACATTATAACAGAAACGCTGAATATCCGACATCTATTTACATTACATTTTAACTTTTTATGTGACATTATTGTAAGAATTATGTGATATTATTGTAAGAACAAATCGGTAGAAAAAGCAGCTGAATAGTAAAAAAACGAATCCTTTAAAAGAAAGATTCGTTTTATATTTACATTATTCTCTCAATAATTTCAACATCGTCCGTAGTAATGAAATCACGCAGCTTTACACCATCGAATTCAAAATCAAGAGTTTGCTCAAGTGTAATACCCTCAGCTAAATCTTCTTTATCATTCCATATACAATAACTGTCATTTTGTTTTTTTCCATCTGAGCCGAATACAGCTTCAATTCCGTATTCTACGCCATTGTATTTAAATCCAACATTTGCTCCGCATGAAAGATAAAACTTAAATTCTTTCAGTGTTTCAAATTTATAGTCATCAGGATTATATTCATAATTTTTCATTGATTTTTCATCTCCTGTAATAAAATCAGAGAATTTACATTATTCTTTCAATAATTTCAACATCGTCCGTAGTAATGAAATCACGCAGCTTTACACCGTCAAATTCAAAATCAAGAGTTTGCTCAAGGGTTATATCCTCTGCAAGGAATCGCTCATTGTAAATCCATATTTCAAATTTATTTTCATGTCCTTCAATTCCGTATTCTACGCCATTGTATTTGAATCCAACATTTGCTCCGCATGAAAGATAAAACTTAAATTCTCCCAGTGTTTCAAATTTATGATCATCAGGATTATATTCATAATTTTTCATTGATTTTTCATCTCCTTGTATATTGTTGGCTGCATTTTAAAATATAAATAAATTAAATATGTCTTTCAATAATTACAACATCGTCCGTAGTAATGAAATCGCGCAGCTTTACACCGTCAAATTCAAAATCAAGGGTTTGTTCAAGGGTTATATCCTCTGCAAGGAATCGTTCATTATAAATCCATATTTCAAAACTGTTATTATGACCCTCGATGCCATATTCTACACCGTTATATTCAAAACCGAGATTCCAACCCGTATTTAAATAAAATTTAAACTCTCCCAGTGTTTTAAATTTATGGTCATCAGGATTATATTCATAATTTTTCATTGATTTTTCATCTCCTGTAATATAGTCTGATATTTTTCCAATAAGCTCACTGACAAATTCTTCAAAAGTTGGTATAATATTATCTGTATAATTTATTGGTGAACCAGGGTCGGGAAAATTTTTATCCCAATCGACCAAGTGGTCATGAGGATCGGAATGTTTATGAGGTTTATTGTGATCTGTCAAATGTCTTTCAGCAATAGCTTTTCCATCTTTATTATAATAATCGAGGACATCATAACTGCCTTTGGTTGTTTTTACAGTGTTTTCCCTTATAGTATTAGGTTCACCTAAAAACCTTTCAGAATTTTTGTCCTTAGGCTTCCATTCTCCTCCGAATGCGCTTCCGCCGCCTTTGCAGACATATCCATAACTTTTTATTATTATATCATTAATGTCTGGTTTTGTCAAATATGGTGATATATTGCTGCTAAGATATTTCCATGAACTTAATTCATAGTCGACATAAATAATATCCCCTTTCATTTCATAAAAAGGTTCGCTGTAACAAATGATTTTTTCAGGTTCGATTTCAGAAAGCATTCTGTTGTATCCATTCATAAATAACTCTTTCTGATCCTTATGATGATCGCTTTCATGAAACATATATGTGGAAACCGCTACAATTGAGCCTTTTTCAATTCCCTTAAAACAAAACTCAAAGGATTTCTCATCAGTCCAGCTTACTGTAGGAATTACATGAACTCCCTTTGAGGCAAAAAAAGCTCCGCACCATCTGTTCCTGAATGTGTTGTAAAGCTGAAGTGTATAAGGCATTTCAAGATACATGCTAAAGTCCGGCGTGAGGATTCCTTTGTATTGAGATAAAGATTTCAAATACAATTCCGGATTACTCCATATTTTTTCAAAATTGTAGTCATACAAAAAGAAATGGATTATTCGCTCCGCGTGCTTTCCATTATCTTTTTTAAGTTGATTGAAGCCAAGCAAAAGTAGGTTTTTCAGCTCATCTTCTGTGAATTCTGGTTTCGGAATATCCGGAATACCAAATGAATTTGCAGAATCAAATTGATTTCTTAAAAACAATGGATCAGTACGATAATTAAAATTTTCCAATGTCATTTAAATTTCTCCTTTTATGTATAGTAGAGAACAAGTCCCTCTATAAATAGTGAGAAAAGGACATATTTTTGCATAAAAATATACAATTAAGAAAAAATATTTTAAGAAATTTGTTATTATGCACAATTTATTTAAAAAAATTTGGTGAAATAATAAATAAAAATTCTCAGAACTGTCTGTTTACTGTTTTATTGCTCTACCTTTATATTTCCGTTTCGTGATTCAAGTTCTATTTTGACAGTCGGATCAGAACCAATTGTCCCCTTAGTTGTACGATCTTTTTTTGAAACTTCGTCGTTAAAAGGTACACTGACTGAACCGTTTTTAGTTGTTGCTTTAAATTCAAAGGATAGGTTTTCAGGCAGCATCAGATTAATGCTGTCGTTTTTATTGAACATATATAAGTCGTCGGATAACTCTTCATAGCATACCTTCAATTTGCCGGAATTTTCAGCCTTATAGCTTCCGCCTCCCCGTGCTGATTCAACAGTCAGCGAACCGCCGGTAGACGTATAACTTACCTTGCCTTCTAAAGCTTGAATGTGCACATTTCCGTTTGTAGAGCGTACCGTTATTTTATCTGACGCTACATTTCCACAGTCAATTTTTCCGTTTGTTGTTATAAGACGAATGTCAGAGGTATTGACTTCGTTAATAATAACCTTACCGGAGGTACTCTCAGCATACAAAGATTCTAACTGAATAAAAATATCTGAAAAGTTGATTTCTCCGTTTGTAGTAGATACATTCAGACTTGCATTGTATTCTGACGGCAGATAAACCTTGACATACCGTTCAAAATCACCGCTAAAAAAGGGTTTGCTGCCCTCGCTGATATGAATGCTGTTTTTTTTCTCGCTTACTTCTGCGTAATAGCTTTTCTTGTCAGCGGTCATATATTCTTCTATCCGCAATTCGTTATTGCTGCCCTCATAAAATGAGATGTCTTCTTCGTCATACGCTATTGTAATTTCAGTTACACTATTTAAATCAAAGATCATTTGATTAACCATTTTACAGCTTGAATTACTTGAGCAGCCTGTAAATAATGAAACTATTGATAACATACCGATACAAAATAATTTTTCCTTCATAATAATTCCTCCAATTTTATTAAAATGAATCATTCATTCATAAATATCTTTTAAAATAAGCAGGACTTATTGCCTGCAAATTTTATATTTTATAAGCAGAAATAATATTATCCAAGCAAACTTCTTTTGCTAATTCAGTTGGGATATTCAATGTTTCAAAAGAAGTATAGCGCATATCCATTGTCCACCAGCTAAGCGTTTCGATAATTAAAATAGTTGTCAGTTCCGGATGTTTTAACTGACGAATAATTCCTTTTTCCATAAACTTGACAACATATTCAGTCATTGCGGAAATGAATTTTTTTCTATACAAAAGATAGTGTTCCGCAAGCTCAGTACAGTCCATCTTATTTTTTTCAATGAAAAGACAACCGACTGCATAACGTTCTAAAAGGTCAAAAGCGTCGGATATAAAATTTTCAAACGTATAATCGGCGTCCACATTTTTTAAATTGTATGAAAACACTTCGGCAGCTTTTATGAATTCGTTTTTGATTTCATCGTTTAATTTAATAAAAAGCTTATCCGTGATCGGTCCGTTAAAGTCCCTTTCAAGGAAGCTTGGTTCAATAGTACACTTTAATATAAAGTGCATGATTTCCTGCTTTCCGGCAAAGTCATGGTATATAGTTCCAACAGATACTCCTACAGCTTTTGCAATATGGCTGATTTGAGTTTTTGAATACCCTTGCTGCAAGAATAATTTTACCGCCGCATTATAAATTTCTTTGATTCTTTCATTCTGCATTATCTCACCTCTTTTTATAAATGAATTGTTCATTCATATCATAACATATTTAATCCGGTATGTCAAGGCTTTAAAAAAAATTTATAAACTGTTATGTTTATACTGCCGTCAGCCGTGATTAAATTAAAAAAGCCGACAGCAAAAACTGTCGACTTTACTTTATTTGTTATTTTTGAAAACTGAGTGAGAGTGTATGAAAAATTCTTCCTGACTTGGCTGCCATGCCTTGATTTTAGGCGGAAACTCTGCGTCAAAGAGTTTAAATTTTTCCTCATCGTTAAGCGATTCTATAACGGAACTTTCATGGTAATACCATTTTTGACCGTCGAGCACGCCCTCACGAAGTTCCTTTACAAGAAGCGCTGTAGGGAATATATTACCCTCAATACAAACATTGTATCTTATGCAGCTTTTGAATCCACGAGACACATAATTATCTGGATTACCGAAAATCACAACCGTATCATAACCCATTTCAAGTGCCTTTGCAAAAGAGTGTTCAATGAGGATTTTGCCGTAACCCATACGCTGATATTCAGGCAAAACGCAGATTGGACCGAAAGAAAGGATGTCCTTTTCCATTCCAGATTCATTAATGAGCTTTGATTTAGTGTACATTATGCTTGCAATTATTTTTCCGTCAACTTCAATAACAAAATCAAGTTCGTGAATAAAATCAGCATGGTCTCTCATAATGTGTGCAAAATAATGCTCGTTTGCTCCGGGAACGCTTAAATTCCAAAATGCTTCACGGTTTATATTTTCTACAGTTCTATAGTCGGCTGTTGTCTCCAGACGAATAATATAGTCATTTTTATTCATTGTTTTTCCTCCTGAAAGTTGTTAATGCAACACGGGAGGTTTGTGTGAGATATATTCGCAAACCTCCCGTTTACGCTGCTATCTCAGGTCTGTTATTTTTATTCAAACAATTATCTCCTTAAAATAAACTTTATAAAATTTAAGGCAAAATTACATTCTGTAACTTTGCCTTTGGTGCACCGAGTACGGATAAATCCGAACCCTCAACTTCCGCCAGCGTGATAGTCTTGGAACCGTCCTTATAGTTGAAAGTAAGGATTATCTTGTCCTCATAAAGATACACCGCATTGACGAAGCTGTCAATCAGTCTTTGCCGCTGTTCCAGCTTTGTCACATCAAATTTCCGGAAACGGTAAATGAAGAAAGCTATCTGTTCTCTTGTAAGCATGGGCTTGTGCATTTCTTCCTGCAAAATGCTGATTTCAAGCTGGCTCTTGGTTTCCTCCAACTCGTCCAGCCTTTGTTTGGTGGACGGTGTGAAAATCCCGGCTTGGATAGCGTTGAGCATATTGTTAATGCCTTTTTCCGTTTCTGCAAGCTGTTTTTTCAAAAGAGGCAGGTCGGTGCTTTCTCTTTTCTGCAATTCCATAAGCGTATCAATCAGCCGTTCCATGACTTCATCATTCATAATCGCTTTCATAGTGTAGCTGACAACTAAATCCTCAATCCAGTCTTTCTTGTCGCAGAGTTTCTTTTTCTTGGTATTCACACAACGATAATAGCGGTGTACTTTCATCGTGTGGCTTGTGCCGCTTTCCCCTACCATAAAAGAGCCGCACTTCCCGCAATACAGCTTCGTTGTCAACAAATAATCGTCCTCTGCTTTATGACGGGCGGGAGCTTTTTTATTTTTCGCCAGCCGTTCCTGTACTCGTTCAAATAATTCTTTCGGGACAATCGCCGGAATACCGTCCTCCTTGACTACATCACGATAACTGTATTCGCCCATATAGCGGCGGTTCTTTAACAGGTGGTTCATAATGTTTAGCGTGATTTTCCCGCCACGAATGGAGCGCATCCCCCGGCTGTTCAGCAGATTGACAAGCTCCTGCATGGTCGCTCCCTCGCTGTATCTCGTAAACATTTCCAGCACCACCGGGGCAGTCTTGGGGTCGATTTGATAATACTGCTGTTCGTCAATATAATAGAATAGTCCATTGGGACTGTGCCGCCGTTGTATTTGCATTTCAACGCATTGTCGGTCAATCCCCGAATAACTTTTTCGGAGAGTTCGGCAGAGTAATATTCTGCATATCCCTCAAGCATGGCTTCCAGTATAATCCCCTCGCTTCCCTCGGAGATATTTTCTCTTGCGGAAATAACTTTGACACCGTTCTTCTTCAAAATATTTTTATATCGTGCGCTATCATAACGGTTCCGGGCGAATCGGTCTAACTTCCAAACCAGCACGACATCAAATAAGCCCTTTGCACTGTCCTTAATCATGTGCTGAAATTCGGGGCGGTTATCTGTTTTCGCTGATAAAGCCCGGTCAATATAGGTGCCCAAAATCATAATGTCGTTGCGCTCGGCATACTCTTTACATTCTCTCAACTGTCCCTCAATACTTTCTTCCCTCTGATTGTCGGAAGAATAGCGGGCGTAGATAACACCTTTCATCTGTCCACCTCCATAATTTGAAGAAGCGTCTGCTTTAACTTTTCATCATTGGAGATTGCGGGTCAAAGCACATTTCAATAAATTGTTTCATCTCGTCACTCCTCGCCGCAATCTTGGGACGGTATTCATATAGCTTTCCCTGTGGGTTATCGGTTCGTGCAAAGAGATAATCCATTGACACATCAAAATAATCTGCATACTTCACAAGCGTTTCCAAAGAGGGCGCCGACTGCCCTTGCCCATAGCGGTTGATACTGGACTGTTTTACTCCTAATAATCCCGCCATTTTTACCTGTGACAGCTTCACACTCTCCCGCAATATCCGCAGGCGTTCTCCTAACTCTTTCATAGGTTGTGACCTCCTTGTTTTCTTTACATTCATTATATCATTTATGCGTTTATATTTCAACCCGTATTAAGCATAATTTTTATATAATATAATCATGGATAGGATAGAGAAAACTGGCGGGCAGAAACAAAATAAGCGGTCAATCCGGCTGTAATTTTAACAGCAGATTGCAACCGCTTATTTTACGTTTTGGAAGAAGTGTGGCTGAACACTCCGACAAAACAGGGTTTCCAAAGGGTTACCCCTTTGGCACACGACTTTGCTTGCAAAGTGTAGTGTGTTATACGCTCTGTCGGCGTTGCCGTAAAAATGTCGTTGCCACTGGGGAGGGCAAGGGCATTTTTACGGCAGGAAAACAGGGCTGTGATTGCGTGGCGTGGAGCCGCAAGCGCAGGACTGGTTTCATCAGCAGACAGGGCGTATATGAAGTCCTCGTTTACCCTTTCCCTGTAATTTATAATCGTATTTTTTCATAAGCCAAAATAAGTAGAACGTCCAATTTTATGTGATTTCAATTTGAGGTCTTTTATGTAGAGTATCTTCATACCAAGAGCTTAATATATTTGAATGAAGTTTCTGCATTTTATTTATTTCTCTTGAAGCCCTGTAAATATCCGTATCAAGATACGTCTGTGGTAATATTGCAACATTCGTTTGTTGTTTTGGTGCTAACGGATTTTCGCTATTACCTTTAAGAAGTTTGACATATTCGCCAAATATTGTAGGGCAGTTCTTTTCCAATAAGGCCGGAATGGACGGATATACAATTTTGTTAATTATATTGGATGCCCAATACCCAGTTATTGATAAGTCAAACGGGTTCACATATATGTGATTACGAAAATCAATGTCGATTATGCTCCCATGAATCGTACCAACTCCACCAATTCTTTTTACCATATCTGCAATACGCTTTTGAAATGAAGTAAACTCGTCAAGTGGCTTTTTTATTGTAGAAATCATGGAGTCCATATTATCATAATAATACTGAACATCTTGAATTTCCAATTTTTTCATAGCACCACCATTAAGGATAGTAAGACTGCCACTTCTTGATTTGTGGATAAAACAATAATACCCATTCTTTTTTAACATATAGAGTACATTTACTTCTCGCTGGAAGGTCATTGATATATTTTTCCCTCGATAGAAGTTTTTGTACTGCTCACTCGTGATCTCAAATATGCCATCCTCATAATCAGAAAAACAATCATAATCATTATCAATCAAAAAAGTTTTCAAATGAGGGTTCTCGCTATGGTATCCCACTTGATTGTCCGAATAAACTATATACTCACCGTCATCATGGAAAAAATTCCTGTGTGTATGTCCACTTACATAAACATAATTTTTATCAGGGCCTGCTTCTCTACACCAATCTTTTTTAGGTGTATGCGTTAAAATAATCGTGTTCTTATTGGAAAGAATAGGACGTAAACGATTATACAAATCTTCAAAAATTTTAGATTCTTTTATTTCAGTATCCCTATCCATAGTCATTCGATAAATGCCATTATTGGCATTAAACTCCATATTATATCCCGAAAATCCCAATCCGCCGAAAATCACATATCTCGCACTTCGCAAGCAGTCAGAAATTTGTGCTTCATTCATTTGACACAAATCGTGATATTTAATCAGGTGTGTTCCTGTTTTTGGCTCAGCAAGCAAATCGCAATCTTCTTTGTAAAGAAGATCGTTATGAAGTAAATACATACCGTATTCTTCTAAAATAGTTCGATACTTTGAAACAATCTGTTCTATTTGAAAGCCCGAAAAACTCCATAACTCATGATTTCCAAGTGTAAACACAACCTGTGTGTTCCGACGTAATGTTTTAGAAAGAATCTTTACAAACAGCTGAAATATTCCAATATCTGATGCTACATCACCGTCAATCAATAATAAGCTTTCTGCTTCATTAGCAATAGTATCAACTATTTTTTGAATCACATATATAACATCTTCTTTTGAACGGCAGCCTGCATTTTTTATTCTGTGCATAAGATGAAGATCTGAAATATAGTGAACTCTTTGGCATTTGTTATCAAAAGCCAAATCGAAATTTGATAAGTCTCGTCCTGCTACTTCTGATACCAAGTCTCTTGAAGATTGAAGAACTAAAGCAGTTTCAGATTCGTTTTTTTCAATACACTCAAAGGATTCTATGACGTTCAAGTTGATCGCATAAGTATCATATTGTAGACCAAACTTTTCACATAAGCTACTTTTCATTTTTACGCCTGTAAAGTCAATAAAATCCCACTGAGCTAAATTGTCAAGCCCATCACAAAAAAGTAAATTAGCTTCAGACAAATCACCCTTTAAAAAAGCAACAAAATCGAAAAAATAATCAAAGGAATGTTTGTATTCTTTTATCACACTACCAGATGTATTACACCATTGTTGCGTAACATAGAATTTTCTGTTTTGATAGTATTTTTTTATCGAATAAGTAACCTCTGTATTTGTATGAACTGGTAATTTTGTCGTTTCATCAATAATGTAATTAGAAAAATCCGCATCACATTCAAGTGCACCCGATAAATCACAATATGTCAAATCTCCGTTACGATACCTAGCAAACTCATCAAACGTTTCAAAATATCTATAAATTGTTGATTTATTATCCTCTAGATAGCCTTGAGTTTCTTCGCAATAGTAATGTGTTTCCTTATCAAAAAATGATTTTGAATAAAATTTAATTTCTCCATTTTTCAAGCGGCAGATGTACTCTTTCAATTTCTTCTTATGCTTATATATCGTTCCCTTTACTCCCAGCGAGTAGTCATATGACTGCATAACATCATCAGGGTTATATATTGAACACAATGCGTTGATTATTTTGCATTTAGGATAAGCGCCGGAGGACATATAATCCATAATAATAGAGAATCGTTGTTTATCCTTGACATCTGCGAAAATATACTGAAAAAAGAAAAAGCTGACATCAACAATGGACGCAATCTTAGATTTCTGATAATTTCCCACGACTTTTACCAATTCATCATAGCTACTACAATTATTAAATTTTTTGCTCCACTGTTGACAATATTTATGAATTTGCTTTCCTTTCTCATACTTCTCTTTTTCTTCGTTTGATAATGACAACGAATACTCATCTATTGTATCTTCGATAAACGCTTTTCTTGCCATTAAGTTTTTTGCGTCAATTTTTTTTGAAATAGATATTCTCGAAAAAGGGCAAAATGTATAGCAAGCATTATCATAAATATCCCCATTTAAAAATTCAAAATAAGAATCAAAATTATCAAACGATAGAAAAACGCCTCTTTTTTGTTCCACGCCATCTGTGTCCAAATAAATTAACGTTTCTTCAACGAAGAAAGAATTAGAAATAATGTCAAATCCTCTTTTCCCTGTTATACGAAAACCCGCTTTTCGTTCAAAAGTCACAATCTGAATATCGTTCTTATATTCTTCTGGGACATCAAAAATCCGAATTTCTTTTTTCTTCAATCGTCTAATTATTTCTTTAACTTCTGACTTTACCATATCATTTTCCCTCAAATATCTTTACTTTCCCGCTTGCTCAATTATCTTCTTCATCAACTGCTGGAATTGTTCGTTTGTTTCCTTGTCCAGCGGCATGACCTTTTTAAGCTGTTCCGCAACCAACGCCGTCACATCATCAATGGTATGTAATTCCTGCTTCTGCTCCTGTGCGGCGGTCTGGATATTTTGAAACATAGCTGCGGTCACTGGTTCCTCCGGCGGCTCCCCGCTGTCTATATCGCCTTTTATGTCCCGTAGGATAGGCATAAACACATTCTTGATTTTCTCAATCTCCGCTTCATGCTCCCCCAGCTTGTGGGCGTTCATAAACTGTATATCTTGTCTTGCTTCCGCCCGGTATTCCGGGCGGTCTTTCATTAAATCGGACAGCGAAGATGTTGCCATTTCGATTACCTGGTTTCGTGCCATAACGCCCCTTGCCGCTGTGTCTTGAAAATAAATCTGTATCAGGCTTATCAGGCGTGGGAAATTCTTATGTTCCAACAAGCGGTTGAGAATTTCCACATCTACCATTCCCGTTACAAGCCCCCGGACTGCTCCCTCGGACAATCCCAATTCCGATATGTCATAACTCTTTTGGACGCTCACTGTTGACAAGCCCAGAATATAATCCGTTGACACTCTAAATTCTTTCGCAATGCCTATAAAAATATCACTGCTGACCGTCTTTGTTTCCCCGCTGACGATCCGGCTCAACTGGGAGGGGGAAATCCCTATTTTCTTTGCCAGTTCCTTTTACGGGATATGCCGCCCGTTGCAAAGGTCTGAAATCCGCTGTCCGGGTGTTCCGGGTAAAGCCATGAATACGCACCTCCTCTGTATGCTTCCATTATACAGGATAATTGCAGAAATGCAATTTCAAAAGTATAGACTTTGGGAAAATGCAATTCTCGCAACAATCCGGGATTTGCATTTTTTTCTGATAAACTGGATTCACGAACGTTCGGAATAGCACCTTGAAAACAGAATGACCGTCCAAAAGAAATATGACCGACAGGAGAAGCGACGCATAAAGCGCACCAATGCCGGGACACGCTGCAGAAATGGGGTAGCCGTAGAAATACGGCTTTTAGGATAAAGACTTTTGGAGAGAACGGCAGCAAGGAAACGGAGGAACGCATGAAAGAAAATTTATACAAGCGATTGCCGCCCTTGGAGCGCAAGCCGGACGTCTCCCTCTACCGCATGACGCCGGCACAGAGAAAACAGGCAAACAGCCTTATCCGCCGGGAGTGCTGCAACTGTGAGGGCGGGGATTGTATCGCCATTGACGACGGGGACAGCCGCACTTGCTCCCAGATGATTTCTTTCTCGGTCTGCTGTAAGTGGTTCCGCTGGTCGGTCTTGCCGCAGGACGGGACGCTGGAAGCAGAGATTTTTCGAGGAAAGGACTTGAAACACTGTGAGGTCTGCGGCGGCGTGTTCATCCCAAAGTCCAACCGGGCGAAATACTGTCCCGCCTGTGCCGCCAGCGTTCACAGGCGGCAGAAAGCGGAAAGTGAACGGAAAAGGAGGTCAAGCGTGGACAATTAGGCAGGAAAAAAGCCTTGATTTATAAGGCTTCCAGAGGGCGGAACCGGGGAAAGTGGTATAAAGTATCGCCCTACCCCGGAAATACCGTTCTAACTGTCCACAAAGCACACTATGACAAATACCATTTATATTCATCAGCCGGAGAAATCGGTCAGCTTCACCCGGCTCCCGAATTTTCTCTTTGAAGCCCCCACATTCACAGCTTTGTCCAACGAAGCGAAGATACTGTATGCCTTTATCCTGCGCCGGACGGAGTTGTCACGCAAGAACGGCTGGGCAGACGAGTACGGGCGCATTTACCTGTATTATCCAATCTGCGAGGTGGTCGCCCTGCTCCACTGTGGGCGGCAGAAAGCGGTCAACACCCTGCGGGAGTTGCAGTATGCGGGGCTTGTGGAGATACAGAAACAGGGCTGTGGAAAACCCAACCGTATCTATCCCAAATCTTATGAAGCGGTTTCAAACACCGACTTCAAGAAATCCAGTTCCGGTACGCCGGAGGACTGAAAACCGTACTCATGGAGTACGATAATCAATCCTCTTGAAGTACGAAAACCGGACGGTATATAGAAATACAAAGATTAACAGATTTATTTATATCAATTCCATTCCAATCCTATCAGAGATATTTTCGGCGGGATTTTCCTGTGGAAAAGTCCCGGATAGGAAAGGAATGGGGAAAGGAGTTTATGGCACAGCACGCAATTTTGCGATTTGAAAAGCATAAGGGCAATCCGGCAAGACCGCTGGAAGCCCACCACGAAAGACAGAAAGACAGAAAAACAGAAAGACCAGTACGCCAGCAATCCCGACATTGACACCAGCCGGAGCAAATACAATTTTCACATCGTTAAGCCGGAGGGGAGATACTACCATTTCATTCAGAGCCGCATTGAACAGGCGGGGTGCAGGACACGCAAGAACAGCACCCGGTTTGTGGATACGCTCATCACCGCCAGCCCGGAGTTTTTCAAGGGGAAGTCCCCAAAGGAGATACAAGCCTTTTTCCAGAGGGCGGCAGACTTTCTCATTGATCGGGTAGGCCGGGAAAATATCGTGTCGGCGGTGGTACATATGGACGAGAAAACGCCCCACCTGCATTTGACTTTCGTTCCGCTGACAAAGGACAACCGCCTGTGCGCTAAAGAAATCATAGGCAACCGGGCGAATTTGACGAAGTGGCAGGACGATTTTCACGCCTACATGGTGGAGAAATATCCCGGACTTGGAGCGTGGGGAGAGCGCCAGCAAGACAGGCCGGAAGCATATCCCTACCCGGCTTTTCAAACAGGCGGTCAATCTCTCCAAACAGGCAAGATCGATTGAAGCCACGCTGGACGGTATCAATCCAATCAACGCCGGAAGGAAGAAAAAGGAAGCCCTTGCCATGCTGAAAAAGTGGTTTCCGCAAATGGAGAACTTCTCCGGGCAGCTCAAAAAATACAAGGTCACAATCAATGACCTGTTGGAAGAAAATCAAAAGCTGGAAGCGAGAGCCAGAGCCAGCGAAAGCGACAAAATGAAAGACCGCATGGAACGGGCGAAGCTGGAAAGCGAATTGCAGAATATCCAAAGGCTGGTTGACCGTATCCCGCCGGATGTGCTGGCGGAAGTAAAGCGGCAACGGCAGCACACAAAGGAAAGGTGATTGAGCATAAGCAGACTTTCACGCCGCCCCTGTGCGGCATTGTACTTTGACAACTGAATAAGAAAGGCGATATATGGCAAAAAAGCAACCGGACACAAATATCCCCCAACATGAAATAGAAGCCCTTGCCCACTGTCTGCTCCCAGAAATTCAGAAATTCTTTGAAAGCCCAGAGGGGAAGAAAGAATTTTAAGAATGGAAAGCGCAGAGGGGAAATGAACCGGAAAAGAAAAGGAGCGTATGACAAAAGCAGCGGTATCACTCACGATACCGTTGCTTTTGCTTTAGCACTAAAGATATACTAAAAATCCGAAGCCGTCTCCGATTGGAACCGGGTTCGGATTATCATTATCTGGTGCGGGTGACAGGACTTGAACCTGCACACCTTGCGGCACAAGAACCTAAATCTTGCGTGTCTGCCAATTTCACCACACCCGCATATTTCTTGTTTAATATTTAAATTCCCTTTTCAGAATTGCATAAATATAAAAATCATTATATATTTCATTATTTTCTTTTCGTGGAAACAGTTCCTTATGTTCTGCTTCTTTGCGCATTCCAATTCGTTCAACAAGCTTTAAAGATTTTATATTTCTTGAATCTATCTCAGCAAAAATACGGCGGATGCCAAGGGCGGAAAAAGCATATTTCATCATTCCGCAGATGCTTTCGTAAGCGTATCCTTTACCTTGAAAATTCCTGTTAAAAGTATATCCGATTTCATAGCTGCCGAAACCTTTATCTGAAAAGTATATCTTTCCTATAACTTTATCATTTAAGACAACCGCAAAAAACTCCTCGCTTTTTGAGAAATTTATTGCTTCTTGAACACAGGCTTCTCTTGTAAAAGTTTCATAAGGTTCAAAATAAGTAACTTCAGTATCAGTTAAAATATCTGCTAAATCATCATAATCATCCGGAATAAATTTTCTCACCGATAAGCGCTCTGTCGTAAATAATGCAGTCATAATTACTAAACCTCAAAATATAAAGCCATGTCTTTTATATTGTATTTTACCTATCAACAGCCGCAAGAATTAAATGCACTGTAGTAACGCAAACGAAATTTTGCGTGTCTGCCGGTTTCACCACAGGCGCATATTAGAAATAATAATACTTATTTATTAGAACAAGACCATTCCTGCACCTAACCCTGCTTCTTCACGAGTGACAAACCCGAATTTTTTATAAAATGCATCCTTGCCTTTGGAAGCGCCTAAATAAGTTCTAATGTCAAGATTATCTTTTTTAAATTCGTCAACCTTATTTATGAGATATTTCATTATACTTGAACCGACTTGTTGTCTTTGATATTCAGGCAAAACCATAATATCCTGAATATACAAGAACATTGCCGTATCACCTATGAGTCTTCCGAAACCGATAATTTTGTTATCGTCATATGCGCAAATCGAATAAACAGTATTTTTCAGTGCTTTTTCAACAATTTCTCTATTAGTACAACCCCGGCCAACAGAATCGGTAAGTGTATTGAATTCATCAGCAGTTGGCGTTGCTTCAATATATTGTATCATTTTCTGTACCTCATTTAATCATATATTTTAGTAACGCAATCAAAATCTTGCGTGTCTGCCAATTTCACCACACCCGCATATTTAATTTTTCATGTATAAATCCGAATTTGTCGTTTTTGTTTGTTTCTTTACGCCATAAATAACTCCATATCAATACACTCCCATACACCTATCGGCATCTCACATTTTCGCCTGCTGTACTCTCTAAATCCAATCGACTCGTAACAAAATCTTGCGTTATCATTATTTGCAAATACACCTAAATCAATTCGCTTCGCACTTAAATTGTCTTTAACATACTCTATTCCAAGACGCAACATTTCCTTTCCGTATCCTTTGCCTCGTAAATCAGGATTTAATATAACAAATCCAAATCGAACAGTAGAGTCAACATCTTCTCTTGGATATCGGATTATAAAATGACCTAATAAATTTTCTTCCTCATCTACCGCTGTGAGTGGAATAAATCTTCTGGTTTCAATCTGTGGCATATAGTTATTGTTAATGTCAGTTTCAAGAAGCGGAAATTTATTAAACCTATCAGCCGACCATCTGTATAATTCTTCTTCGGTTCTAAGCCATTTACAGATAATTGCTGCATCTTCTTTTATATAATTTCTTAGAACCATATTTCCTATCTCCTTCACAAATACTGCAATATATAAGTGAAATTAACACAAAATAATAATTTCACCGTAGTAACGCAATCAAAATCTTGCGTGTCTGCCAATTTCACCACACCCACACAACCTTTGAAATTATACCATAAATCTGCTTTATTGTCAATAGGCAAATAAAAAATAAATTTGACGATATTCAGAAAATATGATATAATTTTAACTATATTTAATATTTTAGAATAAATTCCGTCTGACATAAACGGAAAAAAGGAGAAAATTATGAAATCAAAAATCCCGTCGATTATTTTCAGAATACTGACCATACTGACATTCCTGTGCGGCGCAGTTATGTTTGTGCATTTTATCAGAGCTATGATATTTGCCGTTCAGCATGAAGGATCAGGAGACGATCCGAAATTTTCCGGAATACTTGGTGATATAGCCTTATTCTTTTACCCGTTTATGATAATGACGGTACTTTGTATTATATTCAGTATAATTTGCTTTAAGGCATACCATCCGGCAGTATCAGCGATACGTACAATATTCATGGCAATATGTCTTATACTTGATCTTATATCTTTAAAGGTTATGAAAGCATTTATATTAATGGACGATTTATTTAATAAAGGAATAAATAAAGACTTAGACGAGTATCGTGAAGGCTTTGATTTATCTGAATCAGAAATAACATTTATGATTCTTCCGGTAATAGCGGCAGTAATATTTTTTATTTTCTTTATTTCCTCAATTGTTGCACTGGTAAAAGGTCCGAAATTAAAACAGGTTGAAAACACACAGATATAAAAAACCGGTCGTAAGACCGGTTTTTTATTAATAAGGCAATGTAAATGTTTTTGTTTTCCATACGCCGTCTGATTTGACTATAACAAATATGTTGGTTTCATCGTCTTTAGATTCTTCAGTGTCAGGATCTTTAAAGTGTGATACTGCATTGAAAACCGCTTCCGTATCACTTTGAGACACGAGTTCCAGTTTTGTATCTGTATAAGACCTGTCTGCACCTCTACCGCCGTCAAAGCAGTATACGCCGTTTTCTGATTCAAAATATTTGTCATAAAGACCGCCGTCAGGAGAAGCGAAAATCTGACAATAATCGTTTATAATATCCTCCAGACCGGTAACGGCAGGATCGTCGATAAGAACGGCTCCGCTGTTTGTCATAGTGTCATAGTCAAGATTGTAAGGACAGCCTATAAGCATATTCCATGTTACCTGACAGCTTTTTTCAAAAAGTTCGCTGCCGATAGCTTCAATGTCTTGGGATTGCGAACTGCCTTCATCAGCGGGGCTTTCAGAGGACTGGTTGTTTTGTTCTTCTGCTTCAAATATCTCTTTTGACTGTTCATCAAAGCTTTGCATTTCAGCAGTGCTTTGATTTTCTGATACTTTTTCAGTTGCTTCATCAGCTTCCTTTTCAATTTCGCTTTTACCGTCTGCATGATCGGAAGCCTCTGTTTCTGAGTCGGACAAAACAGAAGATGTTTTTGCGTCTGCTGTTTTTGTTTCTTCCTTTGAACAGGCAGCAGTCAGCAGTAACACTGACAGAACGGCTGCAAGCATATATTTTTTCATTGCTTTCTCCTTGTCTATACTTTCAGGTCAAAATCTATATTTCCGCTGTTTACGTCCGCCCTTGAACAAATTACGGTTACACGGTCTCCTACAGAATATGATTTTCCGCTGTATTCGTCACTGAGAGTAAAATAACCGTCGTAATTATAATAACCCTCCGGCAGACTGTTAATATGAACAAGACCTTCAACGGTATTTTCCAGTTCTACATAAAAACCGAATTCTGTAACGCTTGAAATAAGACCTTCAAATACGTTTCCCACATGCTGCTGCATATATTCTGCCTTATAACAGTCCTCGCAGTCTCTTTCAATATTCATGGCTCTTATTTCCGCTGCGGTGGAATGTTCTGAAGCTTTTGCGGCAAATCCGCCGTATCTTTTTTCAAGCCATTGTGAGTCGGCACCGTCTATGACATCTGAAAGAATTCTGTGTATAGCAAGGTCTGGATATCTTCTTATAGGAGATGTAAAATGAGCGTAGTCGTCAAGCGCCAGACCGAAATGTCCGACAGGTTCGGTGTGATATTTTGCCTTTGCCATTGATCTGAGCGTCATCATGTTGACTACCGGATAAAACGGTTTGTCTTTTGCATTTGTCAGAATTTCCGCAAGGTGTGCAGGCTTGACCTGAGAAAATACGGGAATCTCAACATTAAGCCTTCTCAGACCGCTTTTTAAATCGTCAATTTTTTCCGGCGAAGGCGTTTCATGGATTCTGTAAACAAAAGGAATCTGCTTTTCTCTTGCAAGTCTTGCGGCAGATTCGTTGGCTAGAAGCATAAATTCCTCAATAATCATTTCAGATTTGCCTCTGGTTCTGGGTTTGACGTCAACACAAAGCTGTTCGTCGTTTATTATTAGCTTGCTTTCAGAGGTTTCGATGTTCGGTGCACCTCTTTTTTGTCGGTTTGCAATGAGTTTGTCAGCAAGCTCGTTCATTATTTCAATACTTGGAATAAGTTCTCTGTATTTTTCAAGGATTTCTTTGTTAGCATTTTCGGCAAGAATACTGTTAATCTCCGAATAAATGCCTTTTACCTTTGAGCGTATGACAGACTTTTTAAAGGTGAAATCTTTAAGCTTACCCTCTGCTGAAATATTCATTATTGCAGAAAAAGTCAGTCTGTTTTCATCGGGATTAAGCGAACAGATACCGTTTGAAAGCTCCTTTGGCAGCATAGGTATGACCTTATCGGCGTAATAGATACTGGTTCCTCTGTTAAGAGCTTCTCTGTCCAGAGGACTGTTTCCTTTAACATAATGGGAAACGTCGGCGATATGCACTCCCAGTATATATCCGTCTGCGATACGCTCAATAGAAACAGCGTCATCAAGATCCTTTGATTCAGCGCTGTCAATTGTAAAAATCAGTTGGTTTCTTAAGTCAAGACGGTTTTTAAAATCATCTTCCCATACGCCTGCCGCCGCAATTTTTTGCGCTTCCCGCTTTACCTCGTCGGAAAATTCTTTTTCAATACCGTTTACAGCCAATACCGATTCAGCGCAGCATACGGCATTCTGTGAATTTCCGAAGCGGAAAACTATCTTGACTTTATGATCTCTGTGACGTTTTCCCATTCTGCAAAGCTCTGCCATGACCTTATCGCCGGCATGATATTCGATACCGTTTTCTTCAATTTTTACAGGAGTTTTCGACATAGTATCCGCAAGAAAATATTGAGTACCTTCTTCTTCGATGATTATGCCTGTAAGCTTTGATGCCGACGGTACAAGAACGTCGATAACTTCGCCTTCCGGTTTTCCTGAACGGGATTCAATATAACGTGCCAAAACAATATCCCCCGGCATTGCGCCGCAGAGAAATTTTCCCGGAATAAAAATCTCTTCATTATTGTCGCAGCGTTTTATGAATCCGAACGTACGGTTAAGTCTTAAAACTTCGGCTTTGAAAAATCCCAGAATATCGCACATTACAAAGCCTCTGCGGCGTTCGCATATTGTTCCGTTCTGTAAAAGTTCAGAGACCGCTGTTTTGTAATTTTTTTCATTTCCTTTTACGCTTCTGCATTTTGCCGCCAATTCCTTAGAGGATAGGGGCTTTTTTCCGTTTTTTTTAAGAAAAATTATAATTTTATTTTGATAATTTTCTACAGAATATTTACCGCTGCCAAATTTCTTTTTATTTTTTGATTTTTCTTTACTCATTATTAAGTCCTCGTTATCTGGAACATGTGATGACAGAAAGCTTTGTTTCAGCCGTACAGATTTTTAAAAATAATCCCTGCGACATTAACCTTTTCGTTTTTGTCACAGGGAATTAATAATCATTTTACAAAAGCTATAACGGCGTTCACAGCAATCGTAAGAACAAACAAAGCAATAAGTAAAACTCTTGTGATTTTTCTGAAAATAGCTTCTTTTGTTCTTCCTTCATTTTTTTCATAGAATGAATCGTTAGCGCCGCCGGTAATTGCAGCCGTCATATTCTGCTGCTGCTTTGAATCCTGTAACAAACATAAAATAACCGCAAGAACGCAGGTTAAAATCAGCAGTATTCCGCCGATAATTTCCAGTATACTCATATTCATTTAATATCTTCCTCCATTATTATATACCCGTCTCTTTTACAAATTACTTGGTAAAAACTGCCGATTTCTTTTTATTCTTCTAAAGCCTAAAGTACTTTGTAACAGCGCCGGATATAACGTATTTCAAACCATTTAAATTTAGTATAACATAACAATTAAAAAAAAGCAATATCTTTTTATGAAAAAATTAGACAAAAATCAGATCATATTTTCGGTAAAAACCTTTATAGGAGCATGTGCGGTTATCTCGTTTTCTTTTACAATACAGTCGTAAGCAAGAATTTTGACACCCTTTTGCTTTGCAAGGTGTAAGGCTTCTCCGAATTCTCGGTGAGTTTCATAATTCGGAATAAGGTATTTTACTTGATTCATTTGTATGATAAACAAAATATATGCGTCGAAGCCGTTTTCGGCAGCCTGAATAAGTTCGTTTATGTGTTTTACGCCTCTTTCTGTAGGAGCGTCCGGAAACATAACGATGTTTTCATTTTCAAGAGTAACTCCCTTGACTTCAGCAAAAGCTCTTTTATTTGCCGACTCCAAATAAAAATCAAAACGTGAATTTTTATATTTCTGTTCGGGCTTTATAATATAATCCGGAAAAAGCTTTGGCAAAAGTTCTGCGGCAATTTTGTTTGGCGCCTGACTGTCTATATTTATAAGCCGTCCGTTTTTATAGACGGAAATCAAATCAAATTTTGTTTTGCGGTTAGGATTATCTGATATTTCGAGAATTATATCTGCTTCGGGTATAAGAAGCTCTCTGCACCGTCCCGTGTTTTTTACATGACAGATCTCTTCTTTGCCGTCTATTTCGGCGTATGCTATAAATCGGTTCGGACGTGAAATAAATCTGCCTTTTACTATGCTGTTATAAATCATTTTTATTTACAATTATATCTGCGGTATTGATCGGTATGACCTTTCTCAGACTTTCAAATGACATTTCTATCTGACATCCAATCCTGCCGCCGCTGAAAAAAATCTTGTCAAAGCTATTTGCGGTATAGTGAATAACGGTAGTAAAAAGCTTTTTCATACCTATGGGGGAGCATCCGCCGTGAATGTAGCCTGTAAGCGGAAGAAGTTCCTTTGATTTTATCATTTCTATGGATTTTTCATTAACTGATTTAGCAGCCTTTTTCAAATCCAGTTCTTCACATACCGGTACCATAAATACGTAATATTTTTTTGATTTTCCCGCAGTTACAAGAGTTTTAAAAACCGATTGCGGATTTTCGTTCAGCGCCTGAGCTACATCGGTTCCGCTTATTGCTCCGGTATCGCCGTAAAAATGAGATCTATATTCAAGCTTCTTCTGATCCAGTATTCTCATTACGTTTGTTTTTTCCATTTTCTAAAACACCTCTGAAAACAATATATCATATTTTTCCGGAAAAATCAAATACCCTCTTGACAAACCGGAAAATCTGTGATAATATAGTGATATCAAATTGATATCAAAACATATCAATTAATAATTTGAAATAAGGGGAAATCATTATGGAAGAGAAAAAACAAATCAATTTTGAAGAAAAGGAAATGAATCCTTCAAGCGGCTGGGGAATGCTGTTTTTGTCGCTGATTCTGTATCTTGCTTCTATCGGAGCGTTTATTGCCGGGGGAAAAGCCGTTTCTGACGGAGACGACGGATTTGCAGCTGTAATATTTATTTTGGCTTCGCTTATTATTGTTTTGGCTATATTAATCGATTGCGGACTGAGAGTAATTAAACCCAATGAGGCGCTGGTTCTGACTCTCTTCGGAAAGTACAGCGGATCAATTAAAAAAGACGGATTTTTCTTTGTAAATCCTTTCAGTACATCTGTCAATCCTGCGTATACAAAGCATTTAAACGATCTGAATCAAAAAGTAAAAAACGGCGAAATAAAGGTAGCCGTATCGTCAGTAGATAAAAAGCTTTCACTCAAGGCAATGACTTTGCGCAATGAAAAGCAGAAGATAAACGATGAACAGGGAAATCCAATTGAGATCGGAGTAAATGTTATCTGGAAAATCAATAATACTGCGAAAGCCGTATTTAACGTTGATAATTATGAGGATTATCTTTCCACACAGGCAGATTCGGCATTGAGAAATATTGTAAGACTTTACCCTTACGACGTTTCCGAGCAGGGAGACGAAAAGTCTCTCAGAGGCTCCAGTCAGGAGGTAGCGGACGCTCTAAAGACAGAACTTCAGCAGAAGGTCGAGGTTGCCGGACTGGAAGTGATCGAAGTAAGAATAACACATCTTGCATATGCGCCGGAAATAGCGGCGGCAATGTTACAGCGTCAGCAGGCGGCGGCTATTATTGAAGCAAGACAAAAAATCGTTGAAGGTGCGGTAGGTATGGTTGAAATGGCGCTTAATAAGCTTTCTGAAAACGAAATATGCAGTCTTGACGAAGAACGCAAAGCGCAGATGGTTTCAAATCTTTTGGTTGTTCTCTGCGGAAACAAGGATGCTCAGCCGATAGTGAACAGCGGTTCGCTTTATTAAAAATATATCGGAGGGATAAGCTTGGCAGAGAAAAAAGACAGCGGAAAAAAGCAGATAGTGCTGAGATTGTCCCCGAAGCTGTGGACAGATCTGGCAGACTGGGCTGAGGACGATTTCCGTTCTATTAACGGACAAATTGAATTTCTGCTGACGGAATGCGTTAAAAAAAGAAAGAAAAGCAAAAATAAAGAGGACTGATTTTATCAGTCCTCTTTTTTCACTATATTGAAAGCTTTGCAATTCTTTTTTTGAGTATAGGTCCGACAAGTACTGCAATAACTATTTTAATAACATCGCCCGGAAGATATGGAATCACGCATAGGCTAAGAGCTGTTATAAAATTAGTATCCTGCTGGATTGTAAACCAGACAGTACCGAAAAGATAGGCGATAATAATGCCCAGAACCATTCCTGTTACGTACATATATATCTTATCGAATTTAGTAACGAAAAATCCGCATATCAACGCTGTAAAAATAAAACCGATAAGATAACCGCCGGTAGGACCGGCAAGCTTTGCCAGACCGCCGCTGAATCCCGAAAATACCGGAAGTCCGACCATTCCTAAAAGCAGGAATATTACATAGCTTAAGCCGCACAATTTCCAGTCAAGAAGAAACGCACAAATAAAAATTGCCAGTGGGATAAGCGATATCGGGACAGGACTGAACGGTATCGGAATTGCAAAAGGTCCTGCAATACATATCAGTGCGGCAGAAAGCCCCACCATGACAATGTTGAATGTTGTTGTTTTTTTTCTTGTAGCTTCCATTTTTTAACCTCCATTTTTAAGACAAGTTTTTGCCTTTTCTATTATATCATAAAAAAATCGAATTGTCACCCTATTTTTAAAAATAATGTGACATTTTTTGTTTTTTATAAATTATAGTGGATATGTTAATGTCGGATATGTGCAATTTTTACAAAAAAAACGTATGATTTTGTGCATTCATACGAAATATAAATATTTTTTGAAAAAAATGTCCGCAAACAGTCATTTTTGTTGTCTTTATATATATAAGCAATAATATTCCGATTTTTAAAATTGTCATATGTGTCGAAAACTAAAACTAAATATTATTGCAAAATTGTGTATATCAACAAAAATTAAGTTTGTTAATAAAATATGGTAGAATATCCGTATTTTTATATGTATTATGAAAAGGAGGAATCTGAAATGACATAACAGAAGGGACGTTTATGTTTGAGACGTATATGACTTTTACTGAAGAAGATTATGAAAAGGACGGCTTTGAACGTCTTTATAATGCTCAAAAGCAGAAATTGTACTTTATAGCGTACAAGATGCTAAATGATGAAAAGCTTGCAGAGGAAGCTGTTTCTGAAGCGTTTTTAAATATTTCCGTAAAATTCGATTCCTTTAAAACGCTGAGCGATAGTCAGATAGAAGCATATTGTGTTCTTACATTAAAAAACATCTGTAAAAATATTATTAATTCAGAATCGAAAAATAATTGCATAAGCATAGATGACTGTGAAAATGATGACAGTTTTTTATCTGATATTGAATTGCAGTATATAAACAAGATGTATTTAAAGGAAAAAATATCAAAATTAAAACCTAAAGAAAAAGAAGTATTGTTACTTTACTATTTTTATGATTTAAGTTTAAGAGAAATTGCAAAGATGAAAAAAATTACAAATGCTGCTGCTCAGAAACGGTTGCAGCAGGCGAGAAAACATTTGAAAAGATTACTGGAGGCGGACAAAAGATGAAAAAAGATAAATCCATATTTGCCGAAGCTCTGGCAGAATCTGTTATTCCGGAAATACTTAACGAATCGCTTCCTTTAGATTATGAACATGAATTTTCAGATGAGTTTGAACGCAGAATGTCAAAGATTATAAAAAGACGAAAAACTCGCGGGGGTAAAATTATCAGCATGGCCAGACGCTGCGGAGCAAGTGTTGCGGCAATATTTGTTATGGCGGCTGGATTGAGTATACTGACAGACGCCGGAAGAGATCCGGCGGTTGATTATCTGGTTCTGTACCATTATGATTTTGATGAAGTTCGTATAAAATGTGAAGAAAATTATGTTTTTCCTGCTACAATTGAAGAAGAATATACTATAGAAGTACCCGAAGGCTTTGAATTAAAGGATGAAACTGTAGGCGAATTTTCTCAAAAAAAATATTATGAAAATAATGAAGATTATATAAAATTTGTACAAGAAGTAGTGGAAGATAATATAATCTACATTGATAATGAACATGGGATCAATGATATTATTACGGATGGAGACGGAATAAAATATGTGATCCATTTTGATGAAGAGGAAGATTATTATCTGATCATGTGGAGCAACGATATATATTTGTTTACATTGCGAACAAATACAAGTCAGGAAACTGCTCTTGATTTATGCAAATCTACAAAAATAAAATAAATTTCAAAAAAGAATTCCGCAAATTATCGTTTTTATTGTCTTTATATATAGAAATGTGAATTTCTAACAAATTTTAATGAGGTGTAAAAATATGAAAAAAGTGAAAAAATTTATTGCTGTATTTACAGCAGCTCTGGCAGTCGGAACATCGGGAATGATAGTCAATGCTGATGAATTGGATTATGCTGTTGATGAAGAAATCATCGTTTTCAGTGAAAATGTTGATGATGCACAAAGTAAAATTTCTATTTCCAATAAAAAAGCTACTTGTACTAGTATTATATCAGGTAAATCTGATATTACTAAAATTTATGTAGAGCAGATATTGCAGAAAAAATCCGGTAGTGATTGGATAGATCATGCAATATGGTACAGAACCGAATATTCAACGAGTTTAGATTTTAATAATACTTCGGCAACATTAAACAGCGGTACATATAGAGTAAAAACCGTAGCAAAAGTTTATAAGGGAAATTCTTATGAAGATGTAATAAAATACAGTATCGAAAAAAGTCTTTAATTTGTTCATAAATTGTTTACATATTTTTTCAAAAAAACTATTGACAGTACTGGAATATTGTGCTATAATATAAATGGATATGAAAGGAATATAGATTTCCAGTAGTATTCGTGATAGCTTATCAATTTTGGTTATGTCGAAGATTTGCTGTATGATTGTTCACAATATCATCTCAACCTTTTGTGAATCAATTCATATATGTTTCTGTATCGGCTTAGCCGGTACAGAAACCTTAAATTTAGATGTTGATTAGTGGTTCGGTTAGATCCCCCGTTTTTTGAATGTTTCTTGTAATCGATAATATGATATACTTTAGACATATCACCTCTTGATATGAATGAGCTTTGTATTATTATTCAGCACCGATTATTCTTCGGTTAGCGTTGAAAAATCAACTTCAAAGTCTTTGGCATGCCAAAATTGATTTGATATTAATTATTCGTATATGCACCTCATTATATGAGTAATTATTTCTGCTTTTCTTCGCTGACTAGTTTTGGTCAGTGAAGAAATATCAGAATATTCATCGTCTAAGACAATGAATATAATATTTTAACACATACCATAATTCAATTTATGATATCACCTATATAACTTCTGCCGACTGAATTCAGTCGGCAGAAGTTATATACGTAGAAAATTAACATAAAATAGAAAATAATGGAGGCGATTATTATGAAAGTAAAAAAATGTTTGAGTGCTATACTTGCAGGTATGATGTCGGTTTCGTTGTTGGGAAGTTTATCTACAAGTGCATCAGAAGAAAAAATATATACCTTTTCAGAACTGTTGGAGATGAGTGAAGAAGAATTTTTGGCTCTTGACGAAACTGCTAATTCTTGTTATTATGATATGAAATCGATACCTGAGGGTGAAGCTAGGGCAATATATGGTATTAATAATATGCAGGGTTCATCTAATGTGCCTGATTATGAGGCCTTGAAAGTTATGTATAGTGACTATGTCGGGTTAAGAGGCGTATTTGATTGTACTGTAAAATCAAGTGATAAGGAATATATTCCTTATGAAACTGAAAAATGCATACAGTATTTATTAGGGGATAGTGTTGAATATACAGTAAAATCACCGTTGATGTCAGGTTCGTCTTATTTCGATTGGAGGCTTGAGGTAAGTATTACTGATTTTAAATTAAAGTTTTTAGAAATAACTGATGAGGATATACTTTACTTAGCAAAATTTGAATATTGTATTATGCAGGCTGATAGTAATTTACTTTATCTTTCACCTTATGTTGACATTTTTTCGCATGCCTCTAATTATGGAGAAGCTAACGGCGATGACAAGCTTACAGCCGGAGACGCAGCATACATAGCAAAAAAGCTTGCGGAACAGAAAGCAGACGAATTACCGGAAACAGCAGATTTCAATGGTGACGGGAAAATAACAGCATTGGATTGCGCAGAAATAGCTCGGTTCCTTGCCGCTAAAGCTTTGGCAAGAGCCGAAGGTATGTTTGTTGAACAACAATAATATTATTTTTAATAGAGTATTTGTAAATTAGTACAAATACTCTATTAATTTTTGTGCATATATACAAAATTATAAATATATAAAAACAACTATGGTAAAAATAGGAAATTTGTGATATAATATAAACAGAAGGAAAAATACTATTCAAATTAAAAATAGGAGGACAATACAATGAGCAAATTAAAAAAACTTTTAAGTGCTGCTGTAGGTGGAATATTGGCTGTTAATCTAATCAGTATGTTACCGGTAGGAGCGGAAGAAAATACTTGTTCTGAAGGCGTAATATTGAATTCAACACTAGGTATAAATAATATTTTTGAAAATCCAGGGGACATTCCGACAACGACAGCTTCTGTACCAAGTTCGGTTGATTTAAGTACTTCGCCATGCTTTCCGCCTATAGCCAATCAAGGAAGGTTAAGATCATGTGTGGCATTTGCAACAACTTATTACCAATACTCATATGAGGTAAACAAACTTAATAATGTGACCAATGTTTCTGACAGAGTCATTTATTCACCTAAATGGATTTATAATTTGATAAATAATGGAAATGACATAGGTCTTTGTCCCATAGACGCCTATTCTACATTGGAAACATTAGGAAGCTTAAAAAGCAATGATTTTCCTTATACGGATAATTACACGGAATGGCCTTCTCAATTGCAGAATGAAAAGATAGAGGCTTTAGAAACCAGAGTAGAAAATACTGCAAAATATGATATGCCTCTTGATAATACTATACAGAATGTAAATGATCCTTATCTTAATATAGTAAAGCAAATGCTGAATAATGGTAAAGTACTTACGGTTGTTTCACATAATCGTTGGAATTCAGTTGTTCAAAATGGTGAAAGTTTAGCATTCAGATGTTATCAGGGCGGTTCACATATGCTTACTGTTGTAGGCTATGATGATAATAAAAGTTATGATGTTAACGGAAACGGCATTATTGAAGATTGTGAAAAAGGCGCTTTTAAAATAGCAAATTCATGGGGAACAAGTTTTGTTTCAAGTGGGATTAGCTCAAATACCGGTTATTTTTGGGTAATGTACGATGCATTGAATAAAGTAAGCGCTAATAACGTTAATAATTGGGAAGCAAAATATTCTGGAACGCGTAGTCCCGCTTTTAATAAGTTGCCTGATTGTGAGAATGCTTTTTTCACTATAGATGTTGCACATAAAAATGTTAATTTTGTAGGACGTCTTTCTGTTAATACGTCTGACCGTGAGACTTTAACTTTAAAGATAAACAGGGGAACATCTACATTGTGGTCGCATAATAATGCATATACAATATTCCCGTATGTTAGTTCAAATGCTGGCGGATTTGCTTTTAACGGAGATATCTTTTTTGATTATGATAATTTGGCGTCACCTATTTCAAGGTACTGCAGTGGGTATAATTGGTTTACATATTTATCGGGAACAACAACGGGAGATGATTATGAATTTAATGTATTGGATAATTTAGGAAATGAAATAGGAACGGATAAACAATTGATAAAATTTGACGAGGATAAATTTGCATATGCATATCAAAATATTTCATTGAAAAAAGGCGATGTGAATTACGATGGCGCTATAACAACAGAAGATGTAGACTATATAATTCAATATATATTACAAGTAAATGATTTATCAAACGTACAATATTATCTTGCTGATTACAATAATGACGGTTCTGCAAACAGCGCTGATGTTATTGCAATGAGAAGAGATAATAATTTATATTAAAAGATATAATTTAAAGGAGTGGGTATTATTATGAAAAAACTAAAAAAATGTTTAAGTGCAATACTTGCAGGTATGATATCGGTTTCGCTGTTAGGAAGCCTTGCGGTTAACGCTGAGACGGTTGATACAGAAAAAAAAATATATACATTATCAGAATTATTCGAAATGAGCGAGGAAGAATTTTTTGCACTCGATTCTTTTGAGCTTAATCCTTCACCTGCATATCAACATAAAGTCGTAACGCCGAAAATGATTTACGATGAAATAAATCTTGCTATGGATGGTTATAATTTTTTTGGAAATATGTTTACATGTCGGTATCGTAAATATGTTCCTTATTATACGGAAAAAGAAATTATGAGATTACTTGATGTAGATGATATTGATTTTGTGGTTGAAAGCAGTGTAACAACAGATTTTTATGGTAATGGCATAAGTGATATAGTTTGGGTACATGATCGATTTTATAACACTGAGTGTACTAAACTTGAAGCTGCAAAAGTAAACTATTGCCTTTATCAAGTTATGGAATTTAATCACTTGTCATATGTATTAGATTCTGGATACAGTGCTGGAGATGTTAATGAAGACGGAAAGCTGACAGCAATGGATGCGGCATTTATAGCAAAAAAACTTGCGGAGCAGAAAGTGGACGAATTACCGGAAACGGCAGATGTTAACGGTGACGGCGAAATAACCGCCTTGGACTGTGCAGAGATTGCTAAGTTCTTGGCTGCCAAAGCTATGTCAAAAGCCGAAGGTATGTTTGTTGAACAACAATAATAATATTTATGATAGAGTATTTGTACTAATGTACAAATACTCTATTTATTTTTGTGCATATATACAAAAATAAAAAAACTTTAATAAATTAATAGACAGAATAAGTAGAAAGTGGTATAATACAGTTATACAAATATAACATTTTTATAAACATTTAATGGAAAATACCTTATGTTTACATTTTGATATATTGTATAAAATAGTATATATAAGGTAGCTAGTGAAATTATGGAGGTATTATTATGAAAAAACTAAAAAAATGTTTAAGCGCAATACTTGCAGGTATGATATCGGTTTCGTTGCTGGGAAGTCTTGCAGTTAATGCTGACACAGAAAAAAAAATATATACATTATCGGAATTGTTTGAAATGAGTGAGGAAGAATTTTTTGCGCTTGATCCTGTAGATGAAAATAATCCTAGACCAACTTCTCCGAAAGCAATGTACAATGACTTGAATCTTGGTGTGGATCATTGTAATTTTTTTGGAAATGTTTATACATGTGAATATCGTAAATATGTTCCTTATTATACGGAAAAAGAAATTATGAGATTACTTGACGTAGACGATATTGATTTTGTTATTGAAAGCAGTATAGTAACAGATTTGCATGGTAATGGAATAGACAGTAAGATTTGGGTGCATGATCGTTTTTATAGCAAAGATTTTACTAGACTTGAAATTGCTAAAATAAGATATTGCCTGTATCAGGTAATGGAATTTGGCCATGTATCATATGTACTAGATTCTGCATACTGTACCGGAGATGTTAATGAAGACGGAAAATTTACAGCAATGGACGCAGCGTTTCTGGCCAGAAAACTTGCGGAGCAGAAAGTGGACGAATTACCGGAAACGGCAGATGTTAACGGCGACGGCGAAATAACCGCCTTGGACTGCGCAGAGATTGCTAAGTTCTTGGCTGCCCAAGCTATGGCAAAAGCCGAAGGTATGTTTGTTGAACAACAATAATAATATTTATGATAGAGTATTTGTACTAATGTACAAATACTCTATTTATTTTTGTGCATATATACAAAAATAAAAAACTTTAATAAATTAATAGACAGAATAAGTAGAAAGTGGTATAATACAGTTATAAAAATATAACATTTTTATAAACATTTAATGGAAAATACCTTATATTTACATTTTGATATATTGTATAAAATAGTATATATAAGGTAGCTAGTGAAATTATGGAGGTATTATTATGAAAAAACTAAAAAAATGTTTAAGTGCAATACTTGCAGGTATGATATCGGTTTCGTTGTTAGGAAGTCTTGCAGTTAACGCTGAGACTACTGATACAGAAAAAAATATATATACATTATCGGAATTGTTTGAAATGAGTGAGGAAGAATTTTTTGCGCTTGATCCTGTAGATGAAAATGATCCTAGACCAACCTCTCCAAAAGCAATGTTCGATGACTTGAATCTTGGCATGTATCATTGTAATTTTTTTGGAGATATTTTTATGAGCAAATATCGTAAATACATTCCTTATTATACGGAAAAAGAAATTATGAGATTACTTGACGTAGATGATATTGATTTTGTGATTGAAAGCAGTATAACAACAGATTTGTATGGTAATAGCATAGACCATACGATTTGGGTACATGATCGTTTTTATAGCAGAGATTTTACTAAACTTGAAATTGCAAAAATAAGGTATTGCTTGTATCAAGTTATGCAATTTTATCATGTGTCATATGTACTAGATTCTGCATACAGTACTGGAGATGTTAATGAAGACGGAGAATTTACCGCAATGGACGCAGCGTTTCTGGCCAGAAAACTTGCGGAGCAGAAAGTGGACGAATTACCGGAAACGGCAGATGTTAACGGCGACGGCGAAATAACCGCACTGGATTGTGCAGAAATAGCACGGTTTCTTGCCGCTAAAGCTATGTCAAAAGCCGAAGGTATGTTTGTTGAACAACAATAATAATATTTATGATAGAGTATTTGTACTAATGTACAAATACTCTATTTATTTTTGTGCATATATACAAAAATAAAAAAACTTTAATAAATTAATAGACAGAATAAGTAGAAAGTGATATAATACAGTTATAAAAATATAACATTTTTATAAACATTTAATGGAAAACACCTTATATTTACATTTTGATATATTGTTTAAAATAGTATATAAGGTAGCTAGTGAAATTATGACAGCTGCTCATTGGCATTTCAGTTGTTGTTTTTTATGATCTGAATACTCAATATATTTATTCTTCAAGCGCAACAAGAATAACGTCTGAAATTTTACAGTTTGCATATGATAACAAATATTTATAAATATAATTTGATTGGAGGTTTTTATTATGAAAAAGATTAAAGCTATATTAGGAATTTTATCTGCTATGGCAATAATAAGTGCAGTTGAGTTATCTTCGGCATCAGCACTTACATTTTATCCGGCACCTCCTAATTATGTATGTAATGGAAATAAAGTCGTAAGTGATGATAATACAATTATGGAATTTGAAGACGGAACTAAAATTGTTACATTTGAAGGTGAAAGATGGGATTTTAAACTATCAGTTATTGTTAACGATGATACAGAAATTACAAATGAAATGCTGGGAATTTCTGAAGGTTATAAAATTGAAAAGTCTGGAACGTCAAATAATGTATATGTTATTTCTTTTGAAACCCAGGAGGAAATGAATAAGATGTTTGAACAGTCTTCAAAATGGCTTGATGATGGCATAATTAAAAATGCTTATAAGCAAATGCATATATATTATGGTGGATTCTATGGTTATATTGACGGAGAAGTTATGCGTGATGCACTTGGACGTGTAAATTTAATAACCGGCGAAGCAAATCAGGTTCTCCAAACAACTTATTTAGTATACAACGAAGAAGATGTAAACGGAGATGCTAATGGAGATGGTGAAATAACAGCAAATGATGCAGCTTATATTGCAAGAAAGTTAGCGGAACAAAATAAAAAAGATCTTGATTATCGTGCAGATTTTAATAAGAGTACCGATGTAACCGCTCTTGACGCCGCTGAAGTAGCTAAATATCTTGCTGAAAAGAGTATTGGTAAATAGTGACGCATAAAATAAACTTAATAATAAAAACAGCCCCCGTATTAAGCGGGGGCTAAGTTTATTTAGTTTTTTCCATCATGTTAAAACCGGAAGCCATTTTATTCCATGTATCAGTATCAACTCCTTCAATACCGTTATCAGTACCGCTTATTTTTTTAAAGGAATTAACAGCGTTTTGAGTTTCTTTGTTGTAAACACCGTTTACTTTTACAGGAATTATATTATCAAATCTTAAACTAAGGGTGTTTATAATAGTCTGGATAATATAAACTATGGGACCTTCACTTCCTGGATCAAGAACGAAATTGGACGGAAATACTTCAAGAAAAATAGCGTCCTTATTATAATCCAGATAGACTTCAACTAATCTGTCCCATGTAGCGCTGTCAATTTCACCAGTTACCGGAAGATTATAATCATGCTGAAACGCTTTGACCGCCTGAGTCGTTTCAGGACCATATATGCCGTCCGGAAAGATTCTGGGTATTTTTTCATTATAATGAGAAATACTGTATAAATATCGCTGAAGCTCTGTAATGTGCCTTGATTTCTGATCTTCTGTATAAGCCATATTTGCCTCCTATTTAATAGTATATCCCGGATTTTGATACGGTCGCTTGTCAAATCCGTATTTCAGATCGGAGTAAAGACCAACTATTTCATTCCATGTTACCGCACCGACCAGACCGTTTTGCGGAAGTCCGAACTGCCGCTGAAACGCCAGTACTGATGAGCGTGTAACAGGACCGAAATAGCCGGTATTGTTAACTGCCGGAATATTAGGATATGTTTGATTAATAAACGTAAGATATTCCTGGAGACGTTTGATTTCGTCGTTTGACATTCCCTCCTTGAGGATCGTTCCCTGAAAGAGTATAACATCTTCTCCGTCGTCAATAGGAATTGACTGAATTATACCGTCATAGGCTCTGTATATGTCAAACCATGTGGCACGGTTTACTGTTCCGGTTTCAGGCAGGCCGTAGGTTTTTTGGAAAGAACGGACAGATGCTTCAGTTTCCGAACCGTAATATCCTGTTATATCTACCGGCATTATAGAGTCGTAATATGCGCCTATAACTGCAAGGAAATATTGCAGGATTTTTACTTCGTTGTTCTGCATTCCGGGAGAAAGATCTTCTTTAAATTGCTTATCTACTTCTTCTAGACGAAGACCTTCGGAATTAAGTTCTGCCAGTTTTTTAACGCTTGTAAAAATATATGCAATTTTATACCATGTTGCTTTATCAACTACACCTGTTTGAGGCATATTAAAAATTTGCTGAAATGTTTTGACAGCATCTTCTGTCTGTACGCCGAATGCGCCGTCAACAGAACTTATTTTTTGTATTGCAGGATAATTTCTTGCGATACGGTTTAGTTGTACCTGTATTGTTCTTACGTCGTTGCCGAATGAACCCAGACGCAGTTCAATTCCCGGATATGACGGAGTATTAGTCATAACCTGGGCATCTCTTACTATTTCGATATTATCTCCGTAATAATACTGTAAAATTTCATAGGGAGTCATTCCCTGTTTTGCAAGGTCGACTGTTCCCCATTGTGAAAGTCCTTCGCAGGTTACTGTTGTGCCGTTGCAGAATTGAGTAAACAGCGGTTCAACGTACCCCTGACGTCTTACATAATTGCTGAATAATTCGTCAGTAAGCTGACTTATGTTTTCAAATATTTCACGTCCGTTAATAAATTTCTGATCGTATTGAGTAGAATTTGTTATATCAAAGTCGTATCCCTTAGCTCTGTACCATTCTGTATAAATTCTGTTAAGAGCAAACGTTGAAATTACATAAATATTTGCTCTCAGAGAATTTTCCGGCCAATTAGGAAAAATTTCACTGCTTGCTACATTTTTTACATAATCGGGAAATGTTACACTTACATTTTCAGCATTTGAGTCCGGAGGACCAAGATGAACAGTTATTCTTTCAGGAATAAACGGTGTACCTGTCATTATAAAACCTCCTTATACTTCAGGTTCCTGATTGCCGTAGGATATAAAATTTCCTCCGGAATCAAATGAATATGGTTCAGGAATTAAATTAAATCCCTGAATAGAAGTAATATTCTCAAATATGGGTACATTTCGGCTTACTTCCCTGTAATATCCTCTGGCATAAACCGCAACATCGTAAACTGAATAATTATCATAGTCTTGTGGAGTGTTGCTGTTTCCCTGAGAAGGAGCTGAAAGCCGGAATACTTCAGTATCACCGCTTATATCTGTGGTAGTCATACTGATAATTTCTTCTTTTCCATCATATCTTCTCGAAACGGTTACCGAAGCATTGGGTACAGGAATACCGTTGCTTCCGGTTCTAACGGTAATTTTCAGATATCCCCATTTGTTTTCCAGAGGATTTGAAGAGGGCGGAGTCTCTTGGGGGATTTCGCTATGCTGAGGAGCATTCTGGATATTGTAATTCGGTGTTTCAGCTTCCCTTATTTTTGAAATATTATTTGTCTGACCGTTGTTATAATTTATAACTGCTTCAGTCTGGGGTCGTGTGCTTGTGCTGTCCAATTGCATAAATACGGGGATTTCCGGAGGAGGATATTTTTTTTCAATATCTTCATCTTCCTGTTCATTAAGAACTTCTGGAATTTCTTTATTATCTTCAATTTTTTCATTATATTCTATTTTAATTTCTGAATCAGGTTCTTCTTTTTTTATATTGTCCATTTTAAATTTTGCTCCATATAGCTTGATCATTTCATTTCTGTATTTTTCAGAAGTTTCCTTAAAATTTAAATCTTTCAATATAACTCCCCCTGTCGGTAGATAAAGTTTTCAATAGCATGTATATGTGTTTTCAGAGGAAAATATGCAAAAAAAAGAGCAGTTTAACTGCTCTTTTTAATAAATTAATAAAAAATTATTAATCTGAAAATAATTGAACCCAGTAATATCCATAGGTGGAATTTGCTACATAAATACAGCCAACACCCATTTTATTGTATTCTTTATCTATCATGTTGTTGTAATGTCCTGATGAATTGATCCAAAGGTCCATAGCCATTTCAGGTGAAGAACCTCCTGCTGCAGCGTTTCCGGCTGCAATGTTTTCCGCAGCTGACATCCATGTTAAATTGAAATCATCAAGTATTGTGTAGAATGATTCTTTATTAGGACGTGTATGAGAAAAAGAAGACGCTGATTCTCTTGCTCTGACCATTGCAGCGGCTGTAAGACCCTCATCAAACTTAAGAGGAGCTATGCCTTTCTTAGTACGTTCAGCGTTTGTCAGTTCAATCATTTTTGTAATATTATAATTATTAGCAAGTCTAAAAGCAATAGCGGCAGCGTCTCCGGCAGTTGTCTTTTTGTCTCCGTTATAATCTGCATTTGACGGAAGTTCTGAACCTTTCTGTTCTGCAAGCTTACGTGCTATAAAAGCAGCATCCAGAGCGGTAACTTTTCCGTCGCCGTTAGCATCGCCTGTTATGGTTTCAGCGGCATATGCGGTACTGTTAAAGCCGGATTCAGGCATAAATGAGTGCAGACCTACTGTGCTGATCAAAGCCGCTAAACATGCGGCAGATAATTTTTTTAATTTCATCTTTTGAAACCTCCTTTTTTAAAATATTTTACCACTATTTTTATTGTTTGTCAATACAAAGAATGTATAAAAAAGAACTCTCATTGCCGTCACCTGACAATGAGAGTCGAAAGTCAAAGATGATAAGATTTTGTGCAATCAGATTATCATTTTTTGACAATATAATATAAATTTCAGAAATTTAATAATTCGAATTATTTGCTTGCAATAGCAGCCTGTGCTGCAGCGAGTCTTGCAATTGGAACACGGAATGGTGAGCAGGAAACATAAGTCAAACCAAGCTTGTGGCAGAATTCAACAGATGAAGGATCGCCGCCGTGTTCACCGCAGATACCGATGTGCATATCAGGGCGAACTTCCTTACCCATCTTAACAGCCATATCCATGAGCTTACCAACACCGGTCTGGTCGAGCTTAGCAAATGGATCGTTCTCGAAGATCTTAGCGTCATAGTAAGCGTCTAAGAACTTACCAGCGTCATCTCTTGAGAAACCGAATGTCATCTGTGTAAGGTCGTTTGTACCGAAGCAGAAGAATTCAGCTTCCTTAGCAATTTCGTCAGCTGTCAGAGCAGCTCTTGGGATTTCGATCATTGTACCTACTTCATACTTGAGGTCAACGCCGGCTTCCTTGATAACTGCGTCAGCAGTTTCAACAACGAAATTCTTAACATATTTAAGTTCCTTGATTTCGCCAACCAGCGGGATCATGATTTCAGGAACGATATTCCAGTCAGGGTGCTTCTTAGAAACTGCGATAGCAGCCTTGATAACAGCCTTTGTCTGCATAATAGCGATTTCAGGGTATGTTACAGCAAGACGGCAGCCTCTGTGACCCATCATTGGGTTAAATTCGTGAAGTGAAGCGATGATATTCTTGATTGTTTCAACAGATTTACCCTGAGTATCAGCAAGAGCCTTAATGTCAGCTTCTTCTGTAGGAACGAATTCGTGAAGCGGAGGATCTAAGAATCTGATTGTTACAGGGCAGCCTTCCAGAGCTTCATAAAGAGCTTCAAAGTCAGCCTGCTGCATAGGTTCGATCTTAGCAAGAGCAGCTTCTCTTTCTTCAACTGTATCTGAGCAGATCATTTCACGGAATGCACCGATTCTGTCCGGTTCAAAGAACATGTGCTCTGTACGGCAGAGACCGATACCTTCAGCACCCAGTTCACGAGCCTTCTTAGCGTCAGCAGGAGTATCAGCATTTGTTCTTACCTTAAGAACTCTGTACTTGTCAGCCCAAGCCATGATTCTGCCGAATTCGCCGGCAATCGTAGCGTCTACTGTAGGGATAACGCCGTCGTAGATGTTACCTGTTGAACCGTCGATTGAGATATAATCGCCTTCAGTATATGTTTTGCCTGCAAGTTCAAATTTCTTGTTAGCTTCGTCCATCTTGATATCGCCGCAGCCTGATACGCAGCATGTACCCATACCACGAGCAACAACGGCAGCGTGAGAAGTCATACCGCCTCTTACTGTCAGGATACCCTGAGAAGCCTTCATACCTGTAATATCTTCAGGTGATGTTTCAAGACGAACAAGAACAACCTTTTCGCCTTTTTCATGCCAAGCAACAGCATCGTCAGCTGTGAATACAACCTTACCGCATGCAGCGCCTGGAGAAGCACCCAAGCCCTTGCCTACAGGTGTAGCAGCCTTAAGAGCCTTAGCGTCAAATTGAGGGTGGAGCAGTGTGTCGAGGTTTCTAGGATCGATCATAGCAACTGCTTCTTCTTCTGTTCTCATACCTTCGTCAACGAGATCGCATGCGATCTTCAGAGCAGCCTGAGCTGTTCTCTTTCCGTTTCTTGTCTGGAGCATGAAGAGTTCGCCGTGTTCTACAGTAAATTCCATATCCTGCATGTCTCTGTAGTGATCTTCAAGAGTCTTGCATACATTCTGGAACTTTTCAAAAGCAGCAGGGAACTTTTCAGCCATCTGAGCGATAGGCATAGGTGTACGAACGCCGGCAACAACGTCTTCGCCCTGTGCGTTTGTAAGGAATTCGCCCATGAGCTTCTTTTCGCCTGTAGCAGGATCACGTGTAAACGCAACGCCTGTACCGCAGTCGTCACCCATGTTACCGAAAGCCATTGACTGTACGTTTACGGCAGTACCCCATGAATAAGGGATATCGTTGTCTCTTCTGTAAACGTTAGCTCTTGGGTTGTCCCATGAACGGAATACAGCCTGTACAGCGCCCATTAACTGTTCCTTAGGATCAGAAGGGAAGTCTGTACCGATTTTTTCCTTATATTCAGCCTTGAACTGTGCAGCCAGTTCCTTAAGGTCGTCAGCATCAAGGTCAACGTCCTGAGTAACGCCCTTCTTAGCCTTCATTTCGTCAATAAGTTCTTCAAAGTATTTCTTGCCGACTTCCATAACTACGTCTGAATACATCTGAATGAATCTTCTGTAGCAGTCCCAAGCCCATCTTGGGTTATTGGACTTTTCAGCAATAACTTCAACAACCTCTTCGTTAAGACCGAGGTTCAGGATAGTATCCATCATACCAGGCATTGATGCTCTAGCGCCTGAACGAACAGAAACGAGGAGTGGATTTTCGTGATCGCCGAACTTCTTGCCGGTGATTTCTTCCATCTTACCGATGTATTCATTAATTTCAGCCATGATATCAGGATTGATCTGACGGCCGTCCTCATAGTACTGTGTACACGCTTCAGTTGAAATAGTGAAACCCTGCGGAACGGGAAGACCCATACCTGTCATTTCAGCAAGGTTAGCGCCCTTGCCGCCCAGGAGTTCTCTCATGTTAGCATTACCTTCAGAGAAAAGGTAGCAATATTTCTTTGCCATTGGTTTTATACCTCCAGATATTTTTTGTCTTTCAGTCCGACGGAAAACCCATGTCGGTCTGTTAATTATTATTATAACATATAAGTGGAAAAATTTCCATATATTTTTAAAAAAAATCTTACAGGTTAATTTGTAGCAATATTCACAAAAAATATTAAAATTTTAATTTTTTTTAAAAATCCCTTGAAAAATGACTGAATAGCTGTCATAATATATTTATAATGATTGTTGTGTGCTTATTTAATTGTTTAATTTAAGTTTCATAGGAAAACATTATTTAGATTAAAACGCAAGATATAACTTTTTAATTTACCTAAAACAATATGAGTATTATTGAACGTAGCAAAGCGCATACATAAAAAGTAAATTTCAATATATTTTGAGAGGAAAGATCATGATGAATAATGCTGTTATACTGGCAGGCGGTCAGGGAAAGAGAATGAAAGCGGATATTCCCAAGCCTATGTTTAAGGTATTGGAAGAACCTATGCTTGAATGGGTAATAAAAGCGTGTGAGGAAGCCGAGCTTTCAAATCTTTGTATTGTCAAGGGATATATGGCTGAAAAAATTGATGAATATTTAAGCGGAAGATATGAAACGGTTCTTCAGAGTGAAAGATTGGGCACAGGTCATGCGGTAATGCAGGCAGTACCGTTTATGGAAAAAAACGGCGGAGGGCATACTCTCGTACTGTGCGGTGATGCTCCGTTTATCGACTCTGAAACTATAAAAAAGTCCCTGGAGCTTCATGAAAAGGAAGATAATTCAATAACTGTCATTACCGCTGAGATAGACGAACCAAAGGGCTATGGCAGAATCGTAAGAGGCGAAAGCGGTATAACTTCAATTGTTGAGGAAAAAGACGCTACTGCTGCACAGCGTGAGATAAAGGAAGTAAATTCCGGAGCTTACTGGTTTAAAACCTCCGACCTTATTGAATATCTGGGAGAACTTACTCAGAATAATTCTCAGGGTGAATATTATCTGACAGACAGTGTTTTCATTGCTCTTAATAAGGGCAGAAATGTTAACGCATATATTTCGGAAAATCCGAATGTGGTTTTAGGTGCAAACGACAGAAAAGGTCTTTTGGCTCTTAATACTGCTGCAAGAATGGCAGTAATTGAGAAGCATTTGGAAAACGGCGTTGAGTTTAACTGTATTGACGGTATCGTGATCGGCAGAGATGTTGAAATCGAGGCAGGTACTGAAATCATGGCGGGAACTCATCTGAGGGGAAAGACAAAAATCGGTAAGGACTGCCGTATCGGTCCAAACTGCATAATTGACGATTGTGACATTAAAGACGGTGTAAGTCTAAACTATGTTCAGGCGTTCAAGTCCACGATTGACGCCGGTGTTAAGATCGGACCGTGGGTTCATATCCGTCCGGGCAGCCATATAAAGAGCGGAGTTAAAATCGGCGACTTTGTTGAGATCAAGAATTCCACGATCGGCGAAGGTACTGCAGTTGCACACCTCACTTATGTGGGCGACAGCGACGTGGGTAAAAAGGTCAATTTCGGCTGCGGTACAGTGACCGTTAACTATGACGGTATTGTAAAGAGCCGCTGTGAGATCGGAGACAACTGTTTTATTGGCTGTAATACAAATCTTATTGCTCCTGTAAAGCTGGGTAAGGCTGTATATACTGCTGCCGGAACTACAATCACAAGGGACGTTCCCGACTATGCTCTTGCAATTGACAGGGGAGTTGTTAAAATAAAAGAAGGCTATAGCCTGACTAAACTTAAGAAAAGATTGGAAAAAGCGTGATATTAAATGAGTATTTTTGACAGATTCAGAGAAATTTCAAAATCAGAATCAGTACCTACCGGACCTGTTGAATATCTTATCGTAGGTCTGGGAAATCCCGGGGAGCAGTATGCATATACACGTCATAATGCAGGGTTTATGGTTATTGACGCTATGGCTGAACGTCTGGAGACAGATGTAAAAAGATTTAAATTCAAGTCACTTTGCAGTGATGTGACGATAAGCGGAAAGCACTGTATTCTCATGAAGCCTGAAACTTATATGAACAACAGCGGTCAGGCGGTTTCCGAGGCAATGGCATTTTATAAGCTGGATATTGAGCATGTTATAATTGTTTATGACGATATATCCCTTGAACCGGGCACATTGCGTATCAGACGAAAGGGAAGTGACGGCGGTCATAACGGGATAAAAAGTATTATTTATTTGACCGGTGCAGACACTTTTCCGAGAATAAAAATGGGCGTCGGCAGAAAGCCGCACCCTAAATTCGACCTTGCAGACTGGGTTTTAAGCCGCTTTAACAAAGAAGATATGGAAAAGATCCAGGAGTCATGCAAAAAAGCATGTGACAGTCTGGAGCTTATGATCGACGGAAAAATTGATGAGGCAATGAATAAATATAATTCTTAAAACAAAAAAATATAATTGATCAAACAGCAATCCCCCTGTAATTGGGGGTTGCTGTGTTTGTGCTTGTAAAATTTTTATACTATTAAGTATATCAAAAATTATAAATATTTGTGAACTATAAAATATGCACTAATAAAAAAGGAGTTGACAATGAAATTTTTCAGTGAAACCTTCCGTGAGCTTGAAAGCTGGAAGGATATTGAGAAGTGTATAAAAAGTAAAATAAGTCCTGTATGCGCTACCGGACTTTCTCATATTCATAAGGCTCAGTTCATTTATTCCATTTATAATGAAAGTCCGATACTGGTTATAACGGAAAGCGAAGCGGCGGCAAAAAAACTCTGCGACGATATTGCCGTTATGTCGGGAGACGAAAATTACGCAGTACTTTTTCCCTCCAGAGAGCTTGCTCTTACCAAAGTCGAGGGCTTTTCAAGGGAATATGAACATCAGAGAATTTCCGCACTTTCAAAGCTTATAAGAGGAAAAAGTAAGATAATAGCGGCAAGTATTGAAGCGGTAATGGAACCTGTTATCCCTAAAGACATTTTAAAAAACAGTACCATTGCAATAAAAAGCGGAGCGGAAGTTAATCTTGAAAAACTTAAAACCGAACTTATTAATATGGGATATATCCGCTGCGATAAGGTTGAAGGACCGTCTCAGTTTTCTGTCAGAGGCTCTATTGCCGACATTTTTCCGGTACAGTCGGCGATGCCTGTAAGAATAGAATTTTGGGGCGACGATGTTGACAGTATTTCGTATTTCGATCCGGAAACCCAGCGCAGAACCGATTCTCTTGAATCAATAGAGATCGCACCGGCAGTGGAAACTGTAACAGACCGTTTGGCTTTGGCAGATAAAATCGACAGTCTTGCAAAGAAAATAAGAAGCAGAAAGTCTGATATTGTAAGGGCACGTCTTGCAGAGGACTCGGAGCTTTTGAGAGAGGGAGCGGAGGTTCAGTGCATAGATAAATATATACCGCTTATTTATGATAAAATACCGTTGATCTTTGATTATTTTAACGGAATAACTGTTTTCTGCGAATATGTCAATGCAGCCGAGCATGCAAAGGGTGTTACGGCACAGTATAATGAGGACTGCAAAATACTCCTTGAAGAAGGTGAATTGTGCAAAGGTCTTGAGGGACATTACTGTGAGCTTTCCGATGTTCTATCCGAAACGAGTAAAGGACAGCAGATATTTTTGAGTAATTTCATTCAGGGACTTGACAGGGTAGGATACAAGAAAATTATCAGCTTTGAGGCTCTCCATAACGCTCCTTGGGGCGGTGAAATGCGTCAATTGGACGAAGATCTGAAAAGCTTGTGCGAAAAAGGATATCGTACAATGCTTATTGCAGGAAGTGAAAAAACGCTCCCGATCATTCGTCAGGATCTTCTGGACGACGGAATAAAATGCGATATTGCAAAGGTGGATTCACAGTGTCTGCCGGGCAGAGTTCTGCTAATGACGGGAAGTCTTTCCGGAGGTTATGAATATCCTGAAAATAAAACGGCTGTAATCACTCAATCCAAAGCGGCAAATTCAAAAAAGAAGAAAAAGAAACATAAAAAAGGAGAGGAAATAAGAAGTCTTTCCGATATAACCGCAGGGGACTTAGTGGTTCATTCCATGCACGGTATAGGAAGATTTGTCGGTATCAGAAAGCTTGAACTTGAGGGTGTTACAAAGGATTATATAACAATTCAGTATGCCGGTAAGGACGTGCTTTATGTTCCTGTAACTCAGCTGGATATGGTGTCAAGATATATCGGTCCCAGAGACGATACAGGAGTAAAACTCAATAAGCTTTCATCTTCGGAATGGCAGAAAACAAGAAACAACGTAAAGCGTGCGGTAAAGGACATGGCTCACGAGCTTACCGCTTTGTATGCTAAGCGTGAAAAAAGCAAAGGCTTCGCTTTTCTGCCCGACGATGAAATGCAGAGAGATTTTGAATCCCGTTTTCCTTATACGGAAACAGACGATCAGCTTCAGTCTATTAACGAAATAAAAGAGGATATGGAAAGAATCCGTCCTATGGACAGACTTTTGTGCGGAGACGTTGGCTTCGGTAAAACGGAAGTGGCTTTCCGTGCCGCTATGAAATGCGTGGCAAGCGGAAAGCAGTGTGCAATTTTAGCGCCTACAACCGTACTGGCAATGCAGCATTTTCAGACCGCTTTAAGACGATTTGAGCATTTTCCTGTAACCATCGAACTGCTTTCAAGATTCCGTACTCCGAAGCAGCAGCAGGAAATTTTAAAGAAACTGAAAAAAGGTCTGATTGATATTATAATAGGTACGCATAGATTAGTGCAGAAAGACGTGGAATTTAAAAGTCTGGGACTTGCCATTATAGATGAGGAACAACGATTCGGCGTTGCCCATAAGGAAAAATTCAAGGAGCACTTTACAGGAGTTGATATGCTGACCCTTTCCGCAACACCGATACCCCGTACTCTTAACATGGCAATGAGCGGTATCAGGGATATGTCAGTCATAGACGAACCGCCTCAGGACAGGCATCCGGTTCAGACTTATGTTGTTGAATACAATCCGGGAATGCTCATACAGGCAATAAATAAGGAGCTTAAAAGGGGCGGTCAGGTTTACTATATCCATAACCGTGTTGAAACGATCTCCTCATGTGCCGCAAAGCTTCAGGAGTGGGTTCCAGACGCAAGAATAGCCTACGCTCACGGTCAGATGACCGAAGAAGCGATGTCAGAAATATGGCGTCAGCTTGTGGAGCATGAAATTGATATTCTGGTATGCACTACTATTATCGAAACCGGAGTGGATGTTCCGAATGTAAATACCCTTATTATTGAGGACTCCGATTATTTCGGTCTGTCACAGCTTTATCAGCTAAGAGGCCGTGTGGGACGCTCCAACAGAAGAGCTTTTGCTTATTTTACATTCAGACGGGAAAAGATACTTACTGAAGTAGCGTCTAAGCGTTTGAATGCCATGAGAGAGTTTACGCAGTTCGGCAGCGGTTTCAGGATTGCTATGCGTGACCTTGAAATAAGAGGTGCCGGAAGTATTTTAGGCGGGCGACAGCACGGGCATATGGAATCGGTAGGATATGATATGTATATTCGTCTGCTTACCGAGGCTATTGCCGAGGAAAAGGGAGAACCTGTCAAAAAGGCGGCTGACTGTGCTGTGGATATCCAGATCGACGCACATATACCGGAAAATTACATTGAAAGCCTTGCCCAGCGTCTTGATATATACAAAAAAATTGCGGCAGTGCAGAATGAAGAAGATAAAATGGAAATGATTGATGAACTTATTGATCGTTACGGCGATCCGCCTAAATCCGTTGAGGGACTGATAAATGCTTCGTTGCTTAGAAATACAGCGGCAAGTCTTGGTATTACGGAGATTCAGCAGAGAAAAGAGAATATGATATTCTATATTGAACGACCGTCTCCCGAACAGATCGACGCTATTTCTTCAGCTTATAAAGGAAGGGTAGCATTTAATTGTCTTTCAAAGCCGTATATAAGCGTAAAACTTGATAGGGGACAGAAACCGGAAAGACTAATGGAGTCGGTATTGTCTGTTATGAAAAATGCAATGTGATTCTTTGTACAGTTTTAACTGTTTTGCCGTTTTAAATCACATAAATTTATATAATTTTTATATAGACATTTTGACATAATTAATGTTATACTTTAAAAGTATAGAAGTATTTTTTAATCTTATAAAAAAACAAATCAGTGAAAAATAAGAGGTGTTATATTGAAATTCAGAAGATTTGCTGTCTGTGCAGGTTTATGTACTGCTTCTGTTTTTATGACTTTGACGTCTGCGGCAGTTACTGCTGCTGACGATACTTATAAAACAACTGTAAAAGGCAAGGCCGGTCAAAACCAATTGGAAAGGATTACAGACGCAGAATTGCCGGAAATTACAGGTAACGCTACGTATTCCGCTTATATTCCTCTTGCACAGACGAAAACCGTTGAATATTTTGTTCTGGATATCGACGGCCTTAACAATACCGTTTATGAACATCTTGCAGTGACTGTAGATAAGGTAAGAATTGACGGTGAAGAATATGAAATGAATTCTACTCCGGCTGTAGATATTCAGTATGAAGAAGGAAGTTTTAACGGTACCAGAATTTATATTGCAAACGAAGACAGCAATTATCCGTTTCTGCCTGTACAAACAAAAGTAAACGAATCAATTGAAATAATTTTTACGGTAAAAGGTATGCCAACGGATGGTCCGTTATTTGTTGACAAGCACGGCGCACAGCCTGAAACGACAGAACCTTCTGCAGAACCGACACAGTCTTCGTCAGAGACTGCCGTTACTACTTCGGCACCGAAAACAAGCGGTGCGGAATTGGTTACATATGAAAGCTCCATTACGTCGGAGACTTCTGCATCAGCGTCTGTATCGGAATCATCTTCATCAGTCAGCTATAATGTATTGTCTAACAATACGACGACTGTAAGCCGTAATGCGGGGGTTGGCTTGACTACTACTCAAAGAACAGGTGCTCCCTTAACGGGTTCAAAAGGCATTAACATTGCTTTTGTCGGTTTGGCTGTTACCGGTCTTGCGGCAATTGCATCAAAGATCAAAAGAAAGAAAAACAAATAATTAATTATGAGGTGTCAAAATGAATTTAAAGAGATTTATTGCAGCTATGTCTGCTTGTGCAGCAGTTTCAGCGGCAGCTATGTCAGTTAATGTAAATGCAGTTGAATTATCCGCATATGCATATCTTTGCGGTGATATGGGAACGGCCGAGGTAAAAGAGCTTTCAGATATTCCTGCCGGTTCTAAAACTGCTATTATCAACGGTGACGGACAGTATGAGGTTGTATGGAAAGTAGCTGAAGGAACTGTAAATAATATTGAATGTCTGTATGTTAATATTCCTGATATATCAACAGCTCGGTATTCAGGACTGAAAATTAATGTTGACTCAGTTTATATTGACGGTAATCAATTAAATTACATAACAAGTCCTAATGCCATAAATACGGCGTATGCTGCCATTGGTCAGGAGCCGGGAACAAGAATTTATCTTTACGACGGCTGGGACAATACAGGTGTTGCTGATGTGCCTTTAAATACATCAGTTACTGACAATGTCAGAGTAGTGTTTACGGTTACCGGAACTGGAGTTATACCGGAAACAACACAGCCTTCTGAAACTCAACCTGACGGTTTACTGACGCAGATTTCTGATAATGGATTTTCAAGTCAAAATAATACTACTACAGTTGAGGCGGCTGTGACTGGTGACGGAGGAGTAGCGGCAGTTGCTGTTGCCGGTCTTGCAGTTACTGCTTGTGCGGCTGTTCTTTCTAAAGTAAGGTTTGGAAAGAAGAAAAAATAATAAGATAATGATTTATTAACTTATAAAAAGTACCGATTCAATTAGATTCGGTACTTTTTTAGTTATAATAAAAACTGCTGAGCAATAAACTCAGCAGTTTAAATTTAATATTATCTTGCAGGACCTAAATCATCTAAATCAATAAGCTGAAGAACGCAATTAATAATAGCTATTGAATCCTTTGTATCAATTTCATCATCATAAACAGTCTGAGCCTGTTCATATGCCTGTGCGTCCTTAAGCGGGTAATCAACGCTATTAATCAGATATTTGTTAAGAACAACTATATCTGCTGAGTCAACAGACATATCACGGTTTGTGTCACCATACATAAGATCTTTCGGATCAAAACTTCCTGATGGGATTGTATTTCCTGTTTCTTCAGTTGTAACAGTAGTTGTTGTAGTCGTAGGTATAGTTGTTTCAGAAGTTTCAGAAGTTTCAGGAGGAATCGGTTCTTCGGAAAGTCTGCCGTAAATAATTCCGCAGCCAACTGTTGACATATAAACTGTGCCGAATTCATTCATATCGCCTACAAGGAAATTACCGTTTCCTGTACCGCCGTATAGCATTTCGCTGTTAATAAGCACCCATGTTTCACCGCCGTCCTGAGAACGGTATACACCTTCAGGATCTGAATCCTGGGGCTTGCCGTACATATAAAGAGTATTTACGTCACCTTTCTTTTCAGGAGCGCCGTAGCCAACAGTTTTGCAGTAAGATACATTTTCAAGCTTATTAATTGTTTTGCCGTTGTCAGTTACACTATACATACCATACCAGCCGGCGCCGATAATAAGGTTATCTTCACCGAGGTAAGCAATTCTTCCAGCGCTGTCACACTGGTCGTACATAGCTACATCAGTACCGGTAAATGTTTTTCCGTAGTCTGTGCTTACACAGAGCGTATAATGAGCATCAGACATATCCGGTTTATCTTTTGAATAGAACCATGATTCATTATAGTATGTTACATAAGCATATACTATATTTGGTTTGTTTGGTTCAATGAACATGTTGGTCATCTTTGAACCGTATGCGCTTGGTATACCTGTACAAGTTTCCCATGTCTGACCTAAATCATCAGAATAAAAAACCGCTGAGGTTTTATCATTTTCGTGTGCGCTCTTAAAGAAACGGTATGAACCGTCTTCAAGCTGGGTAATAGCAGCTCTTCCGCCGTTTGCATTAGCCATTTTATTCCATGTTTTTCCGCCGTCAAGGGTATAGAATCCGGGAGCAGTATCATTTTGATCCTTAGCAATTCTTATCATAACATCAGGATTCTGAGGGCAATATGCTATAGCGCTTGTTGAACCCATATTCGGCTGATACTGTTCCGGAATTTCATTAACATCTGTATGAATAAATCCGTCATAGTCTCCGATTGCCGAGTATGCGCTTCCTCCCGGAACGCTTACCATATCCAGTGCAACTACTTCTTCGATTCCTGCCGGATCAAAATAGAACTGAATACCTTTTTCATCCCATACATTATCACAAGCAAAAACACCGTTACCGGATGTCATAAGGATTTTGTCCGAATTTCTCGGATCGATGAGTATACCGCTGCCCCAATGTACAGCCTTGCCGTAGATCCATGCATATCCGTTTGTATCGATCGGTTCTGAAACAAAGTAATGATTATCTGTGTACTGACCTTCCTGCTGACCTGGCGTAATATCTGTCCAATTTTCGCCGCCGTCAGTTGATCTGAAGAAATGATCGCCCCAAGCAATACTAGTTTCAGTCCATTCTTCTTCATACCACTGATCTGACCATAATCCACAAGTTCTTGCCAAAAGTTTGTTTGGATCTGATTTATCAGCCGTAATCATACCGATAGCATTGCCTGACGGTGAGATATCGGTTACTTTACCGCTTGCGATATTGTATTTGTAAGCACCGCCGGCAGAGCCGCTGAATGCAAGACCTGCAATATAAGTTACAAAGATATTTCCGTTTCCGTCATCACTGATAGTTACAGGATAATTAGCTGTAGGAAGATCAGAGCTAAGCTCTGTAAATTCATCTGTATCAACATCAGCTACATGAATATTGGTTTGTCCAGTAACAGATGTACCTACATAAACCTTGCCGTCTAAAACTTTGATTGTTGCAACGCCATTTTGTGTATTATATTCTCCTGAGCCTGTACCTCTTGCTATATGATCTGTCCATGTAGGCCATTTAACGTCATTTTTATACAAACCAAGGTCGTCATAACCTTTAACGGGTTTCCATGTCTTGCCGCCGTCAGTAGACTTGATCAAAGCGGAATCCCCTGCGGTAACATCGCCTCCGGCATAAATAATGTCAGGATCATCAGGGTCGATTGCTATAGGTTCGCTGCATTCACGACCATCGCCGTTTCCGTGAACTTGAATCATATCTGTAACATCGACACGGGTAAACGTCTTGCCGCCGTCGGTAGTTTTTATGATTTCTGTTCTTGCGTCTGAAAAGTAAGCACAGCCGCAGAGGAAATAAACGGTATCATCGTCGGTAGGATCAATTGCAATTCCTTTTACACTTAAAAGTCCCCTGTCTGCTTCATTAATGAATGCAAAAAGTTGATCCCATCTGTTTGTTTCGTAGTTGTATTTATATGCGCCGCCTACGTCTGTTCTGAGGTACATTTCTTTCTGACCTGTTATTATACCGGTAACAAAGCCGCCTCCGCCGATTTCCACTGATCCCCATTCCATTGTATTGGAAATATCTTTAGAAGATGGTTCGGCAAATGATACAGATGGTTTTATTCCGACTGAAGCGGACACAACCAGTGCACAGGCAGTAATGACTGAAAGTGCTTTAGTTTTTAATTTCATAGCTATCATTCTCCCGTCTATATTTTGATTTTTTCTTGCATATTGTCAGAACTCAACAATATCTTTATATAATTATACATTATTTATGTTAAAAAAGCAAGAATAATTTTTATACGATATGTAGAATTCAGTTGACAAAATTTATATATTATGCTATATTTAATGAGTTAATTATAGATAAAAGGAGAAACAAAATGAAAAAAAGTAAAGACGTTTATAGAAAAAGACAACAAGTTCTTTTACTGTGTATAGTAGTGATTCTTGTAGCTGTAATCATATTATTGATGTACTTGTTTATTTTTAGAGATAGGAAAGAAATCGGAAACAAATCAATTTCGTCTTCTTCATCCGGAAGTACAGAAGCTGTTCCAGCGGATGCTCAGGACAGTGATTCCGATTATTATAACAGTATAACCTTTGAGGAAAATGAGATTACAATAAAGGTGGGAGAAAAGTATACTCCAAAGCTTAAAAATCTCCGCAGCAGCGATGATGTTTTTAACTGGGTAAGCTCCAATAATGCAGTAGCTGTAGTAGGGGAAAGCGGTGAAATTACAGGTATAGGCGAGGGGACATGCGAGATTACTGTCAGCATTCGCAATACCGATACTTTGTTGAGTTTAAAAGTAAATGTTGTTCCGGCGGACGGAAACGGACATGAAGTCATTGAAGAAGACGGTCTTACATATATTGATGGTATACTGATCGCAAATAAGTCCTATTCGCTACCGGCGGATTATGATCCGGGTGTAAATCAGGAAGCATTGGACGCATTCAATGAAATGGCGTCAGATGCCGCAGACGAGGGATTAAGTATTTATATTTCTTCAGATTACCGTTCCTATTATGATCAGGAAAGAATTTATAATAATTATGTTGAAAGAGACGGTCAGGAGGCCGCCGATACATATTCTTCCCGTCCGGGACATTCTGATCATCAGACGGGTCTTGCCTTTGATTTAAATAGTATTGACGATTCCTTCGGACTTACTCCGGAAAGCGACTGGGTCGCAGTAAATGCACATAAATACGGATTTATTATCAGATTTCCCGAAGGAAAAGATGAAATAACCGGTTATCAGTACGAGCCTTGGCATATTCGTTATCTTGGCGTTGAAAAAGCTACGGAAGTGTATGAAAGCGGACTTTGTCTGGAAGAATTTCTGGGAATAGATTCAGTATATAAGGATTAATTTAAAAACCCCACTTTTTTAAAAGTGGGGTAAAATTTTTTGAGCGGCTTTGCGAGACTTAAAAAGTGTTTTAAGTTGATTTTGTTGGGCATAAAAGTTTTTGTCAAGCTTTTTTAAGTTATTTTTAAATTTTACAAAAGTAACCTTGCGAGACTTAAAAAAGTGTTATAAGTTGATTTTGTTCGGCATAAAAGTTTTTGCCAAGCTTTTTTCAAAAAGCGGAGTTTTACCTGTCGAGACTAATTTAAATTTTATCATTAAACTAAAGACGGTACAAAAGTTTTCGCCCAGCCTTTTTCAAAAGGCTGGTTACATAAGACCAAAACTAATAGAAAGAGCATTGTTTACTTTATTCATAGAACCGTTGTCAAGTTCTCCCATACGTTCTTTCAGACGTTTTTTATCAATAGTTCTTATCTGTTCAAGAAGAACGACGCTGTCCTTAGCGAGACCGCAGCCGTCAGCGCTTAGTTCTATATGTGTAGGAAGCTTTGCTTTTTCTTTCTGACTGGTTATAGCAGCAGCAATAACAGTAGGACTGTGTCTGTTGCCAACGTCATTCTGAACGATAAGTACCGGTCTTATTCCGCCCTGTTCCGAACCCACAACAGGGCTTAAATCCGCATAATATATTTCTCCTCTTTTAATAGACATAATCTTAATCTCCATTCTTTAAAATAAAAGAATCTTATGTAATTATCATTGCCTGAATTTTAATTTTTAAACCTGTATATCAGAAATTATTTCAGTCCATATATTGACATTATATTACAGTACATACTCTGAGGTGAATCATTGAAAGCTGCGTGAGTATTATGATATAAGCAAAATAAAAAATATTTTTTTAAATTACTATTTTCTTTTTATGAATTTTTTGTTATAATTAGTAATATACGTTTTTAAGGTCAATAATAAATACGGAGATATTGCTGATGAATAAATATAAAAATCTTGCGTTTAATACTATAATACTAGCAGTGGGAACATTCGGTTCAAAGATACTGGCATTTTTCCTCACAAGACTTTATACTACTTACATGCCGTCGGAAACGCTTGGTACAAAGGAGCTTATTGAAACAACCGCTAATTTTCTTATACCAGTTTTTACTTTTGCCATATCCGAAGCGGTTATCAGATTCGGACTTGACAGGGAATATGATAACCGTCAGGTTTTTTCTACAGCCATTATGATTCAGGTCATGGGACTGCTGATAATGGGTCTTTTATCGCCTTTTTTGTCCCTTATTCCATTCGTAAAGGGATTTACTCCGCTGCTTGCGATATATGTAATTGTTTCAAGCTTCAGACAGACCTGTTCGCTGTTTGTACGTTCAATAGGTTATGTAAAGCTATACGCTTTTGACGGTATACTTGCTACCGTTACTATTTTTATTTTTAATATAATCTTTATATCCGGTCTGAAAATGGGACTTAAAGGATTTTTTCTGGCTGTAATTGCCTCAGATCTTTGTTCAACAGTCTTTTTGTGGTGTATGGCAAACTTAAGAAAATATTTCAGTATCAGGTTTGCGGACAGAGATGTTATGCATACTATGCTGAGATTTTCAATACCTATGATCCCAACATCTGTAATGTGGATAATAACAGGCTTTTCGGACAGACTGTTTATAAAATATCTTGACGGACCAGCCGGAACAACCGGAGACTCTGCTGCCGGAATTTATACCGCAGCGTCAAAGATACCAAATCTAGTGTCGATGGTATCGACTATATTTTTTCAGGCTTGGAATATGTCTGCCATTTCGGAATACGGTTCAAAAGGTATAGGAAGATTTTATGAAAAGGTTTATTCCGCATATCAGTCTATAATGTATATTACGGCTGCAAGCCTTATACTTTTAGTAAAGCCGCTGTCCTCCATGCTTTTAAACGACAGCGTTCACCCTGAATATGCTCAGGCAGTTCAGTATACTCCCGTATTGATCCTGTCGGTTCTTATGTCCTGTTTTAATTTGTTTTTAAGCAGTATCTATACTGCCGCACAGCATACGAAAAATTCCTTCTGGACCAGTTTGGTATCAACGGTTTTAAATCTTATTCTGAATATAATTCTTATTCCGAAGTTCGGCGTTCACGGTGCGGTTGCAACAACATTTATCAGTTATGTTGTCTGCTACCTGATTAGAATTGTTGACGCAAGACGGTATATTTACTTTAGAGTTAATCATTTTACAACTTTTATAAATATATCGGTTCTTCTGGGAATGAGTCTGCTTACCATAAAAAAACCGGATTATTATATAATCTGCCTGATACTTCTGACAGTATTTGTTGTGTGTACCAATTTCAGCGCCGTAACATCAACCTTGAGAAAGGTTTTATCAAGAGGAAAAGGATAACGTTAAATGAGAATTTTTATCTGTTTATTATTGCTTGGCGTTATGTTTTTGCTTTATGTTGGCGTAGAAAACCGTATGCTTATTGTAAGACGTTATAAAATCAGTACTGATAATTTCAGCAGTCAGGAGTCTATAAAAATAGTACAGATTTCAGATATTCATAAAAGAAAGTATTCAAACGGCTGGAGCAGATTTGTTATGCGTGTTAAAGAGCTTTCACCGGATATGATTTTTATAACAGGCGACCTTGTTTCCCGTACCGAAATATCATTGGAAAGTACTCAGATACTGCTTGAAAAGCTTTGCCTGATATGTCCTGTTTACTGTTCAAAGGGTAATCATGAACTTGATTTGAGTGCGGAAATGATGGAAAAGTACCGTAAAATGATGAAAAATGCAGGAGCAGTATTCTTAGAAAACGACAGTACAGTATTTGAAAAAGACGGACGAAAAATAAATATTTACGGTACTGATCTGAAAAAATCCGTATATAAAAATGAAAACGGAGGATATGCGGCACTGGACAGAATAACTTCTGATGAGCTTACTCAAAGTTTAGGTGATGCAAAGGAAGGATTTAATATTCTGCTTGCTCATAATCCGTTTTTCTTTGAGGAATATGCAAAATGGGGTGCTGATCTGACTTTTTCGGGGCATGTACACGGCGGAGCAGTTTATGTTCCCTTTATCGGAGGGATTCTTTCACCTGAAAGAAATTTTTTCCCGAAGTATACAAAGGGATTGTATAAAAAGGACAGTCAATATATGCTTGTTTCTACTGGGATAGGTAAGCTCAGGGTTTTTAATCCGCCGGAGATTTTGTATGCGGAGTTGTTTTTGAAATGAAGATTTTTAAACTTTGACTAAAATCAGAGACTATAAAAGTATGGACATATAAATAAAAGTATGTTAAAATTAAAATAATAAAATATAAAGAGGAGAAAACTATGAATTACTCAAAGCTTACTGACTTTAACGGAACTCCTGTTGCAGAAATTTCTGCCGGAGGATACACAGCAATGATCGCATACGAATTGGGTTCAAATGTGATCAGACTACATGATGATAAAAATGGGATTGAATTTTTCCGTTTTAAGAAAGATAATCCTGCGGAGGTAATAAAACAGTCTGCCGAGGTTTGGGGACTGCCTTCACTTTATCTTCCTAACCGTTTTGCAGACGGTGTGCTGAAAACGTCAGATGCAGTATATCAGCTGCCTGTAAATGAAAAAGCTCCGTATAACAATCATATTCACGGCTTTTTACAGAAAAGAGTCCATACTCTTGCCGAGCATTATGCAGATGATAATTGTGCAGTTGTAAAGACCAAATACAGATATGATGAAAATGACGAATTCTTCCAGTACTTTCCTGTAAGATTTCTTGCTGAATTTACATTTACCCTTTCAGAGTGCGGACTTGAACATAAAATCAAACTGACAAATCTTTCAGATAAAATGATGCCGATATCCTTTGCTACGCATACTACTATTAATTCTCCGTTCGTTGACGGCGGTAAGGAAGAAAATATACGTCTTACTGTACCGGTACAGAAAAGATGTCTGTTAAACGAACGCTGTCTGCCTGACGGCAAGCCTGTTGAATTAAACGGTACAGATCTTGAGTATATAAACGGAGGAAGAAAACCGGTTTTGCAGAATGTGGACAATGAAATGTATGTAACCGGCTGTACAAAGCTTAACGGTCAGGATTTTCATGGCGTGATTGCTGAGGATACAGAAAGCGGAAAGAAGATCGCTTATGAAGTATCAAATGAATACAAATTCTGGATCATCTGGAACGATAAGGGATTTAACGGTTATTTCTGTCCTGAACCTATGACCGCTATGATCGATGCTCCGAATCTTTCAATGCCTGCCGAAATGACAGGATATCGTGAAATAAAACCGCAGGAAGCCTTTGAAGCAAATCAGAGATTCTTTACTGTTATTTAAGGAGGTAAATGTGAATAATTTTACCGAACTTCCAAACGGTTATAAAGAAATACTGAAAATTGATTTGCAAAAAAACACAAAGCTTGCTGTATTGGTAAACGTTATGGCTTTGATTATCGGTGTTGTGATGCTGATTCCTCTGCTTTCAGAAAGTATTCGGACTGCTGTTTTTAAATCCGCTTTTGAAAAAAGCTATATAAAACTGGCTGCAATGTCAGTCGGCATGGTTGTCTATATGATTCTCCATGAGCTTGTTCACGGAATTTTAATGAAAAAATTCAGCGGTGTTAAGCCTAAATACGGTTTTACCGGACTTTATGCCTATGCCGGAAGTACTGCTTATTTTGACAGAAAACATTATATTATTATAGCTTTAGCACCAATTGTTATATGGGGAATTGTACTTGCGGTTTTGCAGTTTGCCGTACCTGATTCATGGGCATGGATCGTATATTTTATACAGATTATAAATATTTCCGGAGCAGCAGGGGATATTTATGTTACATATAAGATGAGTCGTCTGCCGGCAGACATTCTGGTAAATGATGTGGGCGTTTCAATGACGGTATATTCGGCTGAATAAAAAATTACTTACCCGCTTAAAGAAGTCGGGTAAGTTTTTTTATTAATTTTGCTGTAAACCACGCAAATACGTAACTGGCTTAATAATCCTGTTACTATTTTCAACAGTTTTATTTACAATATTACTTATCTGTGATACAATAAAGACGTGATCACAAATAATTTTAAAGGAGGTTTTATAATGGAAGAGAAGAAAAATCTTGGTAAATTTATACAATCTAAAAGAAAAGCAAAAGGCATTTCACAAAAAGAATTGGCTGATAAACTTTACGTTACTGAATCTGCTGTAAGCAAATGGGAAAGAGGAATTTCGTATCCTGACATTTCAATGATTCAGGGAATATGTGAAGTTCTTGAAATAACTGAACATGAGTTGTTTACTGCAAGCGATGACTACCGCCAGAGAGAAATAGAAAAGAATGCAAAAAGTTTTGTGAAGACCACAAAGATCTACAGTTATATTCTATATGCTGCATATATTTGTTCATTGGTTCCGTGTTTTATAACCAATATTGCAGTAAGTCATAAATTATCATGGTTTTTTATAGTTCTCTTGTCTGAGGCGGTTGCCTTTACACTTCTTAACGTTCCTGTTATAGTCAAAAGTCATAAGGGATTATGGACTATCGGCAGCTTTTATGTGTCCTTAAACGCACTTCTTGCCGGCTGCTGCATTTATACCGGAGGAGACTGGTTTTTTACAGCATTTTTATCTGTAACATTTGGAATGGCTGTTGTTTTTGTACCTTTAATACTTTTGGATAAAACATTTCCGGAAAAAATACGAAAACATAATGCTTTGATATCTTTGAGTATTGATTCGGTTCTATTGATCGTATTATGTATGTTTTTAGTGACTGATAAAATACAAGCACTTGCTATCTGTGCCTTTGAACTGATACTTGTATGGCTGAGTATGATAGTAATACGCTATATAAGAATAAACGGATTCTTTAAAACAGCTGTTTGTCTGGTTTTGTTTGGAATTTATGCGCTGATAGAACAGCCTGCATTAAATGTCATAATTGACAAAAAACCTTTTAAATTAGATCCGATCAATTTTAAAATATGGAATGAAACATATTTAAACGGCAACATTATGATTATTATAATGAGTTCGTGTATTTTTGCCGCCTTTCTGTTTTTAATTGGAGGTATTATAAAAGAATGTAAAAAAAAGGACGGCTGACCCGTCCTTTGATTATCTGTTGTTATTGTTGTTATGATCCCTGTCTGTTCCTAAAATTGCGTCGCCGGCGTCTTCAACAACAGAACCTGCGTCATCAACTATGTCCTCTCCTGTAGAGACCAGATCATCAACAACATTTCCTGCTTTGGTAACAATATTTCCGTTATTGTCGTTATTATTACCATTGTTATTATTGTTATTACCGTTGTTATTATTATTGTTGCCTGATTCTGATTCCATGGAAGCGTCTGTTGCAGAATTTAATCCGGACGTTTCATTTGAATTGTTCATAGTTTCAGAAGTTTTTGCCTCAGAGTTATTGCTGCTGTTATCCTTGTTTCCGCATGCTGTCATTGAACAGCAGAGTAAGGTTAAACCTAAAATAAGAGGTAAAGTCTTTTTCATCTTCTTATTCATTCCTTTCATTTTTGATATTGCATCATAATCTTCTGCAATACAATATTATTTTTTCCCCATATCCATTAATTTATCCATGGTTTTCGTGTCAATATGCATTTTCAACAAATTTTCATATAAAATACTCAACATTTCACTCTTGAAAGCTTTTCAACATGTTAACAGTCTTATTATGCCAGTATTCATGGGATTTATTCGACTTTTGTCATGAGTATTAAAATATACTTCAACATTGTTTTCAACAAGCTGTTGAAAACAATGTTGAAGTATTCAAAAAGTGGATTAACTGTATTATGTGTCATAATACACAATAATGATTTGGTACAGTTCTATAATATCGGTTAGTTTGCCGATTTACTTTTTTGTCCAAAATGTTTATAATTATTAATATAAAGATATAAGAACCGTTCTTTATGAGAGTATATGCATGAAACTTTATGTTCATAATTCTTGTAAGGACAGTTCATAAAAGAGGGACAACAAAATGAATAAAACAATAAGAATTGTACAAGGCGGTTTTGCGGCAATTTTCGGACTTACCATTATTTCCGTAATTATCAGAGGTATAAAAGAAAACATACCGATATGGGCGGAAATTTTATTGATTTTTGTTTCACTTGTCAGTATTGGCGGATTAGTTATTCTTTATCAAAAACTCAAAGCCAAAAAACTTACTGAAAAACAATCAGACAGGATATTTTTTATTATTGCAGGTTTGATGCTGATAATACAGATTATATTTGCAGTTATTCTTTGCTATAAACCATGGTCTGATTTGGGATTTGTTGATAAAGCCGCACGGGATTTTTGTCTGACATGGGATAAGAAAGATTTATACACTCATCTTCCGGAAAGACATGAAAATTATTTTGTAAGATATACGAACAATCAGGCAATATTAATAATACTTTCTGTTATTTACAGCGTGTGTAATACGGTTTTGGGTAAAATGCCTTATCTTGTTCCGGTAATGATAAATACTTTTGGACTTAATATTTCGGTCATTTTAATGTATTTTACAGCTAAAAAAATTTTCAGAAATCCTACCACTGCTTTATTTACAGGAATTTTAGCGTCAATATTTTCAGTTTTTTACACATATACTCCATTTTATTACACTGATTCATTAAGCATGCCGTTTGTAATGAGTTCTGTTTTACTGTTTTTAAGAGGAATAGATTCAAAAAGGAAGCTTTATTCTGCAATTCAGCTGATTATGTCGGGATTTTTAGTGTTTATAGGATATAAAATTAAAGGAAGCGTTATAATACTTATTCCTGCATTTCTGATTTACTTTATTGTGTTTACAAAAAAGTTTAATATTTTAAAGCACATTTGTCAATTTTCATTATTTTTAGCCGGATGCGTGATAATGTCAGTTTTGTCAGGAATAGTAATTGGTTCATTTAATATAGCTGAAAAGGAAGAATTGGAGGAAATACAATTTCCGCCTACTCACTGGGTTATGATGGGACTCCACGGAAGAGGCAATTATAATAGCGATGATTTTTGGTTTACAGTAAACAGTGGTAATTACGAACAAAAAAAGAAAGCCAATATTGAGGAAATAAAAAAACGAGTGTCTGATTACGGTTTATACGGAAATATTGAACATCTTGCAGTCAAGCTTTCCTGGACTTGGTGGGATGGAACATATATGATAGGCTATTATATAAAAAAGGGTTCTGACAGCATGCTGCGTAATTTTATATGTCATAGCAAGACGTTTAAGATATATTGTACTGTTTTTCATGTTTCTTTATTATTTTCAATTATTTATTCATTTATCCGGGGAGCTTTTTCAAAACGAATCAACAGAGAAATACTGCTGAAAATTATTTTTTGTGGGATTTATTTTTTCCTTGTGATTTGGGAATCACGTTCGAGATATTTAGTGAATTTTACTCCGTTTTTCCTAATGATCTTTGCAGGTACTATACGAGATATTTCAAATTTTTATTCCGTCCGTTTTTTAAAAAAACGATATGTGAGAATAAGAAAGTAAAATTAAATGAGATCCAGTATAAAAATAATCCCTCGCTTTTAAAAAGCGAGGGATTATACATTTTGATTTTTTTATTACTGATTGCTTTCAATGTAGCTTACGATGTCGCCTACAGTTTTAATGTTTTCAACAGCTTCATCAGGGATTTCAATATCAAATTCCTCTTCGATAGACATAACCAAATCAACTACGTCCAGTGAATCAGCACCAAGATCTTCAGTAATACTTGCTTCCGCAGTTACCTTTTCTTCTTCAACATCCAGCTGATCTGCAACTATGCTTTTTACTTTTTCAAATACCATGTTTAAGACCTCCATTGTCTATTTTATATATATAGGTGTGGTTCACCAATATAACTTTTGTTAGAATTTACTATTCTGTAAACTCACCGATTTTTCTAAACTTACTATAACGTTCTTCGAGCAAAATGTCAATATTTTTTGAAGAATTTTCTTTCAGCGTTTCTACCAAAAATTCTTTTATATTTTCTGCAATTTTGTACACGTCATAGTGCGCACTGCCATTCGGCTCATCTATGATTGCTTCAGCAATACCGAATTCAACCATATCCTCTGCGGTCATTTTAAGTACTTCGCAGGCTTCCTGCTCTTTTGAAGCGTCCTTCCAGAGAATACTTGCGCAGCCTCTTGGTGAAATGACTGAATACAATGCATTTTCAAGCATAGCAAGTCTGTCGCATACTCCAAGGGCTAAAGCGCCGCCGCTGCCTGCCTCACCCAGTACCACAGATGTTACAGGCGTTTTAAGACGCATAAATTCCATAATATTTTTTGCAATTGCTTCTCCCTGACCTCTTTCCTCTGCTTCAATACCGCAGAATGCTCCGGGACTGTCTATAAAGCAAATTACCGGACGGTGAAATTTTTCCGCCTGTTTGGCGAGTCTCAGCGCCTTTCTGTAACCCTCGGGGTGGGGCATAGCAAAGTTAGTTTTCTTGTTTTCATTCAGGTCTCTGCCCTTTACTTCGGCAAGAACCGTTACAGGCATACCGTCGATTCTTGCAATACCGCCCATAAGTGCGGCATCATCACCATAATGTCTGTCACCGTGCAATTCGTAAAATTCCTCAAATATAAGCGGGATATAGTCGTTTACAGTAGGACGATTCTTTTCACGTATAAGACACTGACGTTCCCATGCTGTTTTATCATTCATATCAGAGAACCTCCTTTTCATATCCGTGAAGCTTCATAACATGAGACAAAACACTTCTCATACGTTTGCGTTCAACTATCATGTCAACAAATCCTTTTTCCAAAAGAAATTCAGCAAGCTGAAAATCATCGGGAAGTCTTTGCTTTATTGTACCTTCGATTACACGGCGTCCTGCAAAGCCTACAAGAGCCTTTGGTTCTGCTATTATTATATCGCCCAGAGATGCGAAAGACGCTGTCACGCCTCCTGTAGTGGGGTCTGTGAGAACCGTTATATAAAGCTGACCGGCTTCGCTGTGTTTTGCCGCTGCACCGGAAGTCTTTGCCATCTGCATCAGAGAAACGGTACCTTCCTGCATTCTTGCGCCACCTGACGCTGTAAACAGAATAATAGGTTTTTTCTTTTGTGTTGCCAATTCAAAGGCACGTACAATTTTTTCACCTACAACACTGCCCATTGACGCCATCATATATCTTGAGTCCATAACACCAATTACAACAGGAATACCTCTTATAGTAGCTTCACCTGTAACTATTGCGTCTGACAGACCGGTTTTATCTCTGAGAGCTTGTTGTTTTTCATCATAATCCGGAAAATTTATAGGATTTTTGCTGAGCATACTGCCGTTAGTTTCAATAAAGCTGCCTTTATCAACTGTCAGTTCAATTCTTTCTGAAGCGGTAATTCTGCCATGGTATCCGCATTTCGGGCATACCATATTCAATGCTCTATATTCGTCTTCAAATACCACATTACGGCATCTGGGGCATTTAAACAGCAGATCGTCCGGTATATTATTTGAATTTACAGGCTTTTGGTCTGTTTTTTCGGTATTACCATTAAATCTGGTTGTTACGACTTTGAAAAGATTTTCTAATGCCATGTTTTAAAATCCGCCTGCCTTTCATTCAAATTTAAATGTATCCAGAAATCTGTTGTTGTAATCTCCGGATTGAAATTCATCACATTTAACAAGTGCTAATTGAAAATCAATATTTGTATCTATTCCTTCAACTATAAATTCTGAAAGTGCCCATTTCATTTTCATAATAGCTTCTTGTCTGGTTGGAGCGTAAACAATGAGCTTTGCGATCATAGAATCGTAGTAAGGGGATATAGTGTATCCCTGATATGCTGCGCTGTCGATACGTATTCCGGGTCCGCCGGGAGTATGAAGCGCCAGGATCTTACCAGGTGAGGGTCTGAAATTAAGTTTTGGGTTTTCTGCATTAATACGGCATTCAATGGAATGACCCTTTACTTGTATATCATCTTGAGTATAATCAAGGGGTTCACCTGCCGCAATTTTAATTTGTGCTTTGACAAGATCTACTCCTGTGACAAATTCAGTAACAGGGTGTTCGACCTGAATACGTGTGTTCATTTCCATGAAGTAAAAGTCTTTGCCGTTTTCAACCAAAAATTCAATTGTTCCCGCATTATGATAACCGCATACTTTAGCCGCTTTAACTGCTGCTTCTCCCATTTTACGGCGAAGTTCATCGGTCATCACAGGACTTGGGCTTTCCTCCAGAACTTTTTGATTACGCCTTTGCATACTACAGTCACGTTCGCCCAGATGAATAACATTTCCCTGTTTATCTGCAAGAATTTGAATTTCAACATGGCGTGGATTTTTAACAAAGCGTTCCATATAGACAGCGTCATCGCCGAAGAAATTTTTAGCTTCCTGACGGGCGATTTCAATTTGTGAAGCCAACTGATCTTCTGATTCGACCATTCTAATGCCTCTGCCGCCGCCGCCTGCCGAAGCCTTTACAAGGAGCGGAAATCCAATTGATTTTGCTGCTTCCATTGCTTCCTCTACGGACCGCACAGCTCCTTCAGAACCGGGAATAACAGGAACGCCTGCTTTTTTCATTGTTTCCTTTGCCGTTGCCTTATCTCCCAGCATTTCAATAGACTCCGGAGACGGTCCGATAAATTCTATACCGCATTTTCTGCACATTTTTGCGAATGCGGCATTTTCAGACAGAAACCCAAATCCGGGATGAACGGCATCACAGCCTGTAATTTCGCATGCGGAGATAATAGCCTTCATATTCAGATAGCTGTCCTTAGTATCCGCAGAACCTATACATACTGCTTCATCGGCAATTTGTGCATGAAGTGCGGTTTTATCAGCAGTTGAATAGACTGCAACGCAGCGAATTCCCAATTCACGGCAGGCTCTTATTATTCGTACGGCAATTTCGCCTCTATTGGCGATTAATACCTTTTTAAACATATTTTCTGCTCTCTTTCAAATGTAAATTAAGCATTGAATTCAGTGCCGCTGCCTGCGTCCCGTACACGGGACGCAATGCAAATGGCGGATATATAAATATATGATAAATATATGTGAATTCTGCCATTTGCTAAGCTTTCCCTTAGGGGAAAGCGGCAGCGGCTTCTTATTTAATTGCAAAAGTAATTTCAGCGGAAACTGCTTTTACTCCGTCTACAGTGGCAATACCTTTACCCACACCGATCGGACCTTTTACTTTAATTATTTCAACTTCCAGTTTTAAAACGTCTCCCGGTACTACCTGACGCTTGAACTTAGCTTTGTCAATACCTGCAAAAAGTCCCAACTTGCCTTTGTTTTCGGGAAGTGAAAGCATAGCGACACAACCCGCCTGTGCCAGCATTTCGATCATAAGTACTCCCGGAGTTACCGGATATTCAGGAAAATGTCCCTTAAACCAGAAATCATCTTCCTTTATATATTTTGTTGCTGTAACTTTTTTGCCGGGTTCGATTTCATTAATTTCGTCTATAAGCAGAAATGGGTCACGATGGGGAATTATTTCCATTATCTGTTCTTTATTGTAAACTACATCAGCCATTTTATTACTCCTTATTCAATTATCATAATTGGCTGATCAAATTCAACCGCTGTTCCATTTTCTACCAATATTTCTTTTACAACTCCGTCAAAATCACTCTGAACCTCATTCATAAGCTTCATGGACTCAATAATCATTAAAACGTCGCCCTTTTTAACCTTTTTACCTATCTCAACGAAAGGAGCTTTGTCAGGTCCCGGAGCAGAGTAATAAGTACCGACGATCGGTGCTTTTACAACATTTCCGCTTGTAGGTGCAGGTTCTGATGAAGTTTCAGCAGTAACTGCCGGCTGTACAGCCGCTGCAGTATTAACGGAAACTCCCATAGGAGGCATCGGCGGAGGAGGCAGGATTTTGCTTTCCTTTTCAATTACTATTTCACAGTTTCCGTTTTTTATCTTAATTTTTGAAAGCTTACCGTTTTCAACTCTTTCAGCCAGTTTATTAATGTCCTCAAAGGTGAGATTACAGGCAATCATATTTTCACTCATATAAGTTCTCCTTAATCAGTAATCTTTTTCATGCAAATCGTTGCATTGTGTCCGCCAAAGCCCAGTGAGTTAGACAGTGCAGCGTTAATTTCTGTTTCAATATTGCCGTTTACGCAGTAATCAAGATCACATTCTTCATCAGGTGTCTGATATCCGATAGTTTTATGGATAAGATTGTTTTTAATACTTAAAGCTGTAACAACTGCTTCAACTCCGCCGGCAGCTCCCAACAGATGTCCTATCATAGACTTTGTAGAATTGATTTTAACAGTCTTTGCAGCATCTCCCAAAGCCTTTTTGATAGCTATTGTTTCATATTTATCGTTTAATCCTGTTGAAGTACCGTGTGCATTAATATATGTTACTTCCTCGGGTTTAAGACCGGCTTCTTTAAATGCGTCTCTCATAGCCTGAGCAGCACCTTCGCCTTCAGGGTCGGGAGAAGTCATGTGATAACCGTCGCATGTTGCACCGTAACCTGCTATCTCTGCATAGATTTCAGCGCCTCTTGCTTTTGCGTGCTCATATTCCTCAAGTACCAGCATTCCGCAGCCCTCGCCTAATACAAATCCGTTTCTTTCCTTGTCAAAAGGAATTGAAGCTCTTGCAGGGTCTGCTGTTTTTGACAGCGCTTTCATATTATTAAATCCTGCTAGCGTAAACTGAAGTACTGTAGATTCGGTACCGCCGCAAAGACATACGTCAAGATAACCGTCCTTGATTTTTCTGAAGGATTCGCCTATTGCATGAGTACCGGAAGCACATGCGGTAACAGTAGAGAAGTTGTCTCCCTTAAAGCCTGTTTTCATTGAAACCTGACCTGCCGCCATGTTACCGATCATCATAGGTACATAAAAAGGAGAAACTCTGTTTGGTCCTTTATTCAAAAACTTTTCATATTCGCTCAGTGTAAGACCGATACCGCCGATACCGCAGCCGATTATAACGCCTGCCCTGTAAGGATCAATATCCTTGAAGTCAGTACCGCTGTCCTTTATGGCTTCGTCTGACGCTACAACTGCAAACTGAGTAAAGCGTTCCATACGCTTTGCTTCTTTTTTATCTATAAAATCAGTAGGTTCAAAGTCTTTTACCTGTCCTGCAACACTTACGCCGATTGCGTCAGTATCAAACTGTTCAACCTTAGAAATTCCAAGACGGTTTTCCTTGACTCCTTCCCAGAAATCATGAACGTTATTTCCCAATGGGTTAACAGTTCCAAGTCCTGTAATTACAACTCTTCTGCTCATTTAACAGTTTCCTTTCTTTTTATTACATTGATAATCCGCCGGAAATTTCAATAACCTGACCGGTTACATAGCTTGCGTCCTTTGATACCAAGAATGACACAACGCCTGCTATTTCTTCCGGAAGTCCGTAACGTTTCATTGCTATAAGATTCAGCATCATATTTCTCTGTTCTTCTGTAAGAGCGTCAGTCATAGGAGTTTTAATAAATCCCGGAGCTACAGCATTTACGTTGATTCCTCTTGGACCAAGCTCTTTTGCGATTGTTTTTGTCATGCCGATTATAGCGGCTTTTGAAGCTGAATAATTTATCTGTCCCGGATTGCCGTAAAGTCCCGCAACAGAAGCAAGATTTACTATCTTTCCGCTTCTTTGCTTCATCATGATCTTACCGGCAAGCTTCATCATATTGAACACGCTCTTTTGATTTACGTTTATAACCATGTCATACTGTTCTTCTGACATTCTCGCCATAAGACCGTCTTTTGTTATACCAGCATTGTTAACTAATACGTCAAGACCGCCGAAGCGTTCCTTAACTGCGTTTACCATTTCTTCACATTGATTATAATTTGAAACGTCAGCACAGAAATATTCGCATTCTACGCCTGTTTCCTTAATTTGTTCAATTATTTCGTTATTTTCAAACATACTCTCATTTAAGTCGTTGAGAGCGATATTAAATCCGTCCTGTGCAAGTCTCAGTGCGATTGCCGCACCGATTCCTCTTGACGAGCCTGTGATCAAGGCTGTAGCCATTTTTGTTACCTCCTGTTTTTTTATATAAAAATCATTTATTCATAAGCTTTTGCGCTTGTTCAAACATTTCCTCAATTATATCCTTGCAAGGCTTTACATCATTTACCATTCCTGCAATCAGTCCGCAGAGGAATGAGCCTTCTTCAAGATTACCGTCCTGAACGGCTTTTCTAAGAGAACCCAAAGTAATTTCCTCAAACTCATCAGGAGTGATAGTACCGTTCATTTCTCCGCTTGCAAGTTTTTTAGCGAATTTTGTCTTTACATTTCTGCAAGGGTGACCTGTTGTTCTGCCTGTTACAACGTTGTCTGTATCTTTAGCGTCGACAACAAGCTGCTTATAAGTAGAGTGAATCTGACATTCTTCTGAAGCTAAGAAGCGTGTTCCAACCTGAACGCCTTCGGCTCCCAACATAAATGAAGCGGCAATACCTCTGCCGTCTGCAATACCTCCGGCAGCGATAACAGGAATCTCAACAGCGTCCGCAACCTGTGGTACAAGGCACATAGTCGTGTTTTCGCCGATATGTCCGCCTGATTCAGTTCCTTCGGCAACAACTGCGTCAGCTCCTGCCCTTTCCATTCTCTTTGCCAGTGCAACAGATGGTATAACAGGAATGATCTTGATTCCTGCTTCTTTCCATGCTGCTATAAATTTTCCCGGGTTTCCTGCGCCTGTTGTTACAACGGGTACATTTTCGTCTATAACAAGCTGTGCAAGTTCTTCCGCGTTTGGACTCATTAGCATTATATTTACACCGAAAGGCTTATCTGTTAATTCCTTTGTTTTTCTTATCTGGTCACGCAGATAGTCGATCGGCGCAGAACCGCCTGCGATCAGTCCCAGACCGCCTGCGTTTGACACGGCAGCGGCAAGAGTGCTTTCAGCGATCCATGCCATGCCGCCTTGTATGATGGGGTATTTTATACCTAATAATTCTGTTATTCTTGTTGTCATTTGTATTTTCCTTTCTCTTACTTTTTTGAAAAAAAGTAAGCAAAAAACTTTTATGCCAAATTTTATTGACTTGATTTTGTTTTTAAATACTCGCAAAGTTAATTTTGCAGGGAATAAAAGAAAAAGATTTT
>NZ_JAOQKH010000040.1:0-3866 GCF_025567485.1 Porcipelethomonas ammoniilytica
AACTCACTACCGCATAATACACATTTTTTTTTAACATCTTCCATAGCTAATCCTTTCAATTCGCCATTGGCGAATTTTTTATTTAAACCTAAAAGTTACCTTAAAATCTTTATCTAACATAAGATATGCACTAAATGTACCGCTTCCGTCTTTTTTCTTAAAGCCTTTAAGCTTTGCCGTAATCCAGAAGAGAACGTGCAGCACCTTCCGGAATGGTTTTTCCTGAGATTTTTTTCCATATAACAAATCCGCACCCGTCCTTACCAAAGTAATGGAATATGACATTTTTAAGGAAATAAAAGCAAGATTAAGTATGCCCGATTTAGTTCAGGGATACGGAATTGAAATCAACCGCAGAGGTTACTGTTTATGCCCCTTTCATGCCGAAAAAACTCCCAGTATGCACATTATGGAAAAGGGTTATTATTGCTTTGGCTGCGGCGAAGGCGGAGATCATATTAAATTCGTTCAAAAACTTTTCAACCTCGAAAATCCCCTTGACGCTGCTAAGAAAATTAATGAAGATTTTGGTCTGGGACTTGATCCCAATCACAAACCTACTAAAGAAGAATTTATTTCAGCCAGAAAAATTGTGACTGAACGTCAAGAATTTGAAAGAGAAGAAAATATTGCTTTCAACGCTTTTAGCGATTATTTCAAGATTCTGCGTGACTACGGAAGAATCTATGCTCCGCAGTCTGAAAGTGAGATACTTGATAAACGCTTTATTGAATATCTTCATAATTTTGAACGTATCGACTATACAGTCAACAGAATGATCGAACTAATGCACAATCCCATGAATGAGCGTAAGGAATTTCTCAAGGATAATGAAGATTACCTTGTTACTGTTGCCGAAAGACTTCTTGAAATTAGACATGAAAATCGTCAGCAGGAAAACGAAATTCAAACTGAACAAACACAAATCAGCAATTCTTCTCACAAGGAAAGTCCTGTACATAAAACTATCGTTATAAATGCATTCGGCGGTCCCGGCGCAGGTAAAACCACCGCTTGTCTGGACATTACTTCAATGCTGAAAAAACGTGGATTTGTAGCGGAATATGTTCAGGAATATGCCAAAGAATTGGTATGGGATAAAAATTTTGAAATGCTTGACGGCAGTGAAAAGAATCAAAAAATTATTCTGAAAGAACAACAAAAGCGTATGGATAAGCTTATGGGAAAGGTTGATTTCATTGTTACGGATGCCCCACTGCTTTTAAACACCATTTATCTTAATTCTCCCGATAAAACAGCTTATACAAAAGAAATATTAGACAGATTCAATAAATATGATAATTTTTGCTTTGTTGTTGAACGTAATACGGCAGTCTTTGAACAGGAAGGCAGAATTCAAAATCTGGAACAGTCAATTGAAAAAGACAATGATATTACCAAACTGCTCAAAGATAATAATATATATTTCAAAACATACAATCATGAATCTTTGAATAAGGTTGCTGAAAATGCTGTACGTACACACGAACGCATTACAGGTATAAAGAAAGAAATTCCCATCGGTGAAAGAATTCAATCTGCTAAAGCTGTCGGTGATATTATCGGTAATACTCCGTACAAGGCAATATCGGACAAGTCTTATTTGAAATACTCAAACGCTATTGCTTCTCAGATTGCAGATAAGCTTCAGCAAAATAATGTTGCATTCTCCGGCAGGGTTTATTCAAACCTTACAACATTTACAGTGAATAAAAAAGACTTGGATAAGCTTCGCAGTATTGCAGAAAATTTAACCAGAAGTTTTACAGACAGACACCGTCCGCAGCTTATCCCCTCTTTTAAACAGCAAAAAACTATCCAAAAACAAATGACCGCTGCACCACTGCAGCAGTCATGTAATAAATTTACATTATGATTTAATCTTCATAATGACCTTTACAGGAAATAATCCATAAGTTTCCATTATCAATATTATATACAAGACGATTTGCATGATCAATACGTCTGCTCCATGCTTTTCTGTATTTTAACGGTTCAGGATGACCAATGCCGTTTGATAATCCATTTCGTTCTATATCTTTAACCAACTCATTAATTTTTTTTACAACTTTTTTATCCTGAAGCTGCCAATACAAATAATCGTCCCACGCACGGTCTGACCATAGCTTATTCATCGTTCACCTCAATCAGTTCGTGAGACTGCCCATTACCGGAAGAAAGCTGTTCAATTGACCTATCAAGCATTGCAAGATACTCAGCATTTCTTGCTGCTTTTTGCAAAGCATTCCATTCTTCCAGACTAATAAGAACTACATTTTTCTCTCCCTTACGAGTAACAATAACCGTTTCAGATTCATCGGTTACTTTATCACAGTAGGTTTTTAAATTCTCACGAATTGTCGAATAATTAACTGCTAACATATTATCATCTCCCATTATAAAAGTACGCTTTTTTGTACAATTTATTGTACCATATTATTATATGTTTGTCAATAGAAATTTAATCAAAAAAAGAAAGGAACATCTATGAAACTAAAAAAACTATTAACAATATTAACCTCCGGAGTAATAATACTCTGCTGTTCATGTTCAGAAAAAAGCAAGAAACAAGAAAAAGATATGAGCTTTGCTGAAAGTCCTGAAATCATGGTTTGCAGGGTAATCGACGCTATTGCTTCAGATGATGAAGCTGCATACAACAACTGCTGTTCAGGAATTGAAAATTCATATAATCAGTCGTTTGATGACATATATGAAAAATACGCCATGCAGTGCCGTGAATTCGGTATTGATTATAAAACAAAGCGCAGCGCTGAAGATTTTAATTTGTACATATACAACGATAAGCGGGATACCGAAGGTTTCGTTTCATTCGTCGCATATCTTGAAGATTCAGAACTTGTTAAATTCCATATCAAAACTCAGTATGACATAAATAAAAAAGGGTACTGTATTGAAGAAATAATCCCCAGAAATGCAGGTGAAGCAGCTGCGCAGCAGTCATACATAAAGGAAAATTATAGCTCAGTCGATATTGACAATATAGATTATAAATGAAAGGTATGGTATAATGGAATTCAGAAGAATAAGAGAAATAAAAGAATCTGTCAAATCCGAAAAAGAAAAGCTTTCCGATACTCAGTACTGGATGAAATTTTTGCAGACATCTTCTTATCACTACAAGCATTCATTTGACGATCAGATAATGATTAATCTGCAAAACCCTCAGTTTACTGCATGTTCGGACGCACGTTCATGGCGAAGTCTCAGCCGTGAGCCGCAGGGACACGGTGTTCCTACATTACATAACGGAAAAATACGTTATTTATTTGACATCACCCAGACGTCCGCACCGGAAGGTACTCCCCTGCCTTGGGTCTGGGAAATCAATGACAGTCAGCTGAATATTGATTACAGCGAATCAGTTTCCAAACATCTCACTGAGAAATATAATCTGGATTCTGAAACTCTGGAGGAACAGATATATGATATTACTCTTATGTGTACGGCAAAGTATTTAAATGATGATAAATCAAACTTATACAAAGTAGTTGCAGAATCTGCCGCATATTCGATACTTTACCGCTGCTGTCCGGGAGAAGCACAGCCATCGCCCAAAAACCTTACCGGATTAAGTAAATATCCCATTGAAGAAATTGGACAGGCTGTAACAGAAATTTCAAAAAGTATTTTTCTTGAAATTGAAAGTATTGTAAGAAACACAAGGCATAATGCAATTGAAGAAATCAGGAGGAACGAACATAATGAAACAAGAGAAAATGATAGACGGAGTGAGACACGTTCTGAACCCCAAGACAGGGGAATATCTTCCGGATACGGAAATCTTAAAGGGATGGACGTACGTTCTGGACGAGGAGAATTTCCGGTATTATCCGATTTATCTG
>NZ_JAOQKH010000040.1:4194-5210 GCF_025567485.1 Porcipelethomonas ammoniilytica
AACAAGCATCTGACAGCCGTCAATCTTCAGGCACACGAAATGGAAGATATGATAGTGGAAAAACTCAAGGAGAACAGTTCGGAATACAAAGAAGCGGAGAATCAGGGAGATTACCTGAAAACAGTACAGCTTCAGAACAGTTTTCTGAAAACAGCAGAGGAAGAAATTCTGACAGAACTGATATACAAATAATCGGCAATACTCCGTACAGATACATTCCGCAAAAGACTTACAGAAAGTATGATACCGATATTGCTGCTAAAATTGCTGATAAGCTTGGGGAAAGCGGAATAAAATTCTCCGGTAAAATTGCCGGAGAAACAACAACTATTACAGTCAGCAAAGCTGATATTGAACGTCTGGAGGAGATTGCACACAGCTTTACAGCTGAAAAAGAACAATTCGCCATTGGCGAATCACATAAGCAATCCCATGAAGTACAACTTTCCCGTGCAGAATTTATAGAATACGCTACGGATAAGCTAATAAACGACATAACAGTAAGAAATGCTCATGAAAATTCGGATTTAGAAAACTTTAATAATGAAATAAACAAAAGTATATCGGAACTTTTCACTGAACTTATTGTCGGAAAAGAACAGATTGAAAATTATACTATTAACGAAATTGCACCTCTATACGATAAATTTCAAAGCGATGAAGCTTTCAGGGCAGACATTTGCAATATCATTTCCGAAAATGTTGATATTTCTCTGACGCAGCTTGAAATTACAAGAGATAAAGCCCAAGAACTTGGCATACCATTTCAGGTCAATGAAATTGTGGAGCTGCCAAAAAAAGAAAATCCAATGGATAAGGCTATCCGCTTGATCAATGAATACTGTGAAAAAGAATTTAGCTCTCCCGGTGACTTTTCAAATATGGATCACATTGAACTGGCATATAAACCAGATGAGGAAACCGGTCTTGCAGGTATAGAAGCTTATGCCGATCTTGAAACATACCGTATCGTAAAAGAACAGGATGGTAGAGTCGTTGATGAACAGCTTTTTAAT
>NZ_JAOQKH010000041.1:0-5080 GCF_025567485.1 Porcipelethomonas ammoniilytica
TGACTTTTTTTAATGCTTTGGCTTTTGAAGCGGCGCTTTTATATGCCTTGACGGTACTGAGACGTTTTCGTTTAGATTTATATAATCTCCGGCGGTTTCTCTCATATGTTCGTTTTTTATAATTTTTATCTTTTTCATTTTTACCTGAAGATGAAACATTCAGAAAATTACTTTTGTTTGAAATATTTTCTGCTTGAGAAAGACCGGAGGTATGACTTGTTTTATAGGAATTAAAAAAGCAAGCCGTTTCAGACTTCGGCAGCTGACTAACGTTGTGGGCTGCAAAGTTTACTGCTTTGGCAGATGAAAACATAGCATATTGTGCAACATCTTCATTAGCACTTTTTTTGCTGCCGCTATTTGAATATGCAGTATATTTTGAAACAGCCGTTGGGACTGAATTATAATTTGATTTTACTGACTTGATTTTTTTACGCTTTTTATAGACATTTTTAGCATATCTTTTGTTTAACGCTTTCTTATTTATTGCCAAGATATCACTTCCTTTGAAAATTCGCCAATGGCGAATTTAAAAAACCCTGAATTAATCATAGTCATTACTTGTTGACATAAGCTTGTATAGCTTGCTGTCTTTAGGAAATTCATCTTTAAACGGAATAATAGTTCCGTGCTGATGTTTGTCGATATAGTAAATAAGTCCTTCGCCTACACCGGTATCGGTAATGTATTCCATTTGCTGAGGAGAGATGCCCAGACGTTCCGCAAGTATTTCACGGTCTCCGGCGGCTTGTCCTAACAGCACTATAAAAGCGGAATTTTTAAGAATATTTTCTACCTGATGAGAGAGAAGAACATCTGTAACATTCTGAGTAATTCCGGTAGGTTTACCGCCCCATTTTCTTAGCTCTTTCCACATTTTTGTAGAATATGCGGCAGTCAGAGGATCGTTCAGAAGCAGATGAAACTCGTCAACATAAAACCATGTACTGAGATTTTTATCTCTGCTGTTGGAAATTTTGTTCCAAACGTAATCTACAATAACCAAAATACCCATTTTATGAAGATGTTCGGAAAGTTTCCTAATGTCGAAACATAAAATACGATTGTTAACATCTACATTGGTTCTGTGATTAAAAACGCTGAGAGAACCTGTTACAAAAATCTCTAAAGCGTCTGCAACGTCCTGCGCATGCAGATTGTTTTCAACGCTTCTCAACGCATTGTACAGATCTTTAAAAACAGGTATATTTTCAGGATTGGGATCGTCCAGATATTTCTGATAGATTTTCCTTATGCATCTGTCAATTATTGACTTTTCGGCAGCTTCGAGGTTTCCTATAGCCGCTTCACACATGGAAAGAATAAATTGAGATTTGATTGCAACAGGATCATCGCCTTTTTCATAGCTTCTTAAATTTATATCAAAAGGATTTAAATGATGTTTAGATGTTGCGGAAATTTCGATTACAGTACCGCCAAGTTCTTTAGTCAGTGTAATATATTCAGCCTGCGGATCGCAGATTATAATGTTATCGTTAGTACGGAAATATTTATCAAGGATTTCACGTTTGGCAGTGAAAGACTTACCTGTTCCGGACATGCCGAGAATCAAAGCACCGTAGTTTATCAGATTATTTCTGTCTAGCGTGAGCATACTGTTGGAAAGAGGGTTAAAGCCGTAGTATGTTGCGTTGGGAGTAAAGGTTTCCTGAGTGGTAAACGGTATAAACGCTCCAAGTTCAACTGTTGTAAACGACCTGTTTATTTTAACTTTGTTTATACCTATAGGCAGAGAAGACATTGCTCCTTCTTCCTGCAGATCGTCAAGGGATTTAAGTTCACAGTGATACTTCTGAACGATGGACTGTATATCCTTCTCAATTTCACAAAGTTCCGAGGGCTTTGCAGCATAAACCGTAACCAGAAGAGTTGTAATGAAGAACCTGTTATTACGTTTAGTTAAGCTGTCATAAATACTGTTAGCTGCGTTTATGTCATCGACAAGATCCAAGGAAAGAATATCACCGTCATGTCCCTGATCGGCTGCTTTGTGCTGCTTTCCGATTTTTACAGCCTGAGCGTTAGTAAGCTTGTGCGATACAAAGCGTAACGCTTTATTCTGATCCAAGGAATGAGTATGTATATTTACTGCGACGTTTCCCTCAACAGTCATAATTTCCTCGATTATTCTGTCGGAAATTTCGGCTGAATCAATATATACATGATAAGCAGCGCCGTAACTGTTTCCTATTCTGAAGCAGTTAAGTTTGCTGAAGTCCATAGAAGTCGGAGCGATACTGTCTTTTACGGAAATACCGGAGGTATATCTTGATTTCCAGTCAAAATTAAAAGGAATCGGGTGAAGCGGATGCAGACTTTCTTTCAGAAGCTTAAGCCTTTCAAATCCGTTTAAAGAATGAACATTAACATTCATACGCTTAAAGATCCGGATAATTTTCAGCTCTTCACGTTCAAGAGAAGCCTTAGCTTTTCTGAAGTTTTTTTCATGAACTCCGAAAGTCAGATATTTTACTTTAACGGTTCCGCTGCTTCTCTTTTCAAATTGACTGTAAAGCATTTCCTGATATTCCTGCCGGTATTCTTTAATTTTGTCAGATTCACCTTTTTTATCGGGAAGCTTGATTTGTTTTCTGAATTCTTTTAAATCAATAACCTTATTCTGAAAAGTAAATTGAATATCAATGTTGCTTTCAAACTGGTTTAAAAAACGACAGTAACGATTGAATATAGCTTCCTGTTCCTCATCTCCTGCGAGTTCATAGTTTATATCGTTAAATTGCAGAGTTTTTGTGTAATAATCGTTTTTTACCATGCATATTCCGTCTTTGCGCATGTCCAGAAACGGTATAGTCTGCTGAACGGTTTTGGGCAGCATGCTTTTTAACTGCTTTATGTTTTTTATCGGAACTTTTAATTCCTTTGTTCCCAGCATTTTCTGAATTCTCCTTTTTTTCAATTATTTCGTAAATATTTTCTGTTTGAAAAGTACGGATTTTAGAACTGCAAAAAATCCTTTTTAATTTATTAAAAATAAGCCGTTCAAATTTGAGTGTATTTTTGTTATAAAAGACAAAAAAACATGCAATTGCCATTATAGGTACTATTATATAAAGCGCCATTCCGGTGGGAATGAATCGTTTTGTGAAATGGAACGACAGGAATGCTGTTAATCCGGATGTAATAAATACAATTATTTCTCTGATCGTTAATCCAAAGAAAACAGTATTACGGATTCTGTTTATGTCCTTTGTAAACTGTATGTACAATTTTGATCACTTCCTTTGAAAATTCGCCAATGGCGAATTTATATATTTTCCAAATGAGCAGACGTTCCATCGGAATGTTCGCTTTCGTTTAACCTTGCCTGATTATCACGAAGCTTACCGAGAAGTGAATTGGATTGACTGCTAATGCTGTGCGGTTTCTGATGAGAAACTGATTTTTGACTGCTGTTCTTATCAAGATGTTTCTGCAAATCTCCGATGCTTTTTTGCAGGATATTTACAGTATTAACCGCAATAAGTCCTTCGTTGCTTAGCAGAGGAGATTGTTTGTAATCCTCGCATAATTTTATTTTTCCGTCAATGCATTGAAGCAGGTCAACTGCGTCTGTTCCGTATCTGTCACGTTCCGGTTTTTCTGCACTATACGCTACTCCAAGCATTGTGTTTACATGCTTTGGATTTTCAAGTACTGTTTTAGAGTAAATCTCCTGAGCTTGTTTCAAGGTCAAATCAATATGCTCATTGCCGTAATTAGTAAAATGATTTTGCGAATCAAAGGCAATTACATAAAAATTGTATTTACCGTGAACACCCTGAACAAAATTATTTTCCATGTTTACCTCCTTTAATTCGCCATTGGCGAATTTTATATTCATTTAAATAGCATTAAAAATAGATTTAGAAATACTGCCGCATTTCCAAAGCAGAAGAACAACAACGATGCTGATACCGGTGCAGTGAAGCAAAGTCCAGTTGAGGGAATCCGAATTAGAAATGATAATATTGTTTATAAGACCATTGTGAATTCCCAAACATAACATCATAGCGAATGCTTGAAATGCAAGAGCAAACAGATTTTTTAAGAAGTTTTGTCCGATATTTCCCCATTCTCTGTTAGTGAGAGTAGCAAAGGGCAGAGGAGAAATAGAGCAGTATATGTAGATTTCGATCATTCTTGATGTTACGATAATTATTACAATTATACTTGCAAGCTTAGTAATAATATCTATTACTATCGCTTCCAGTAAAACTATAAGCATTTGTCCGACCCCAAGATCTTTTATCTGATCTTCAAATATACCGTATAGATCATGTCCCATATGCCCCGTTTCATCTAATATTACATATTCCGTGATCCTGACGGCTTGCTGTCCCAATTGAAAAATACCCATTGTGATGTCAAAAACATGATTCATAATAAAAATGCCGAAACATAATTTAAATGCCATCTTAGCTACAACTTCGATGTCCATTTCACGTATTGACTTGTCCAGAAGCTGTGTAATAAATTCATGGCATATTACTATAGACAGTATGATAACTGCGATCGGGACGATAGCTTCTATTGAAATTTGCTTTACCAATGCAAAAATACCGCTGTTCCATGTCTCTGGTGTCTGTTCCAGCTGATCGCTTGCATAAAGGGAAGCGTCGGTCATATCATCAAATAATCCTGTCAGACATTCTTCTACCGCACTGCGAAGCCAGCCGATAATTTTATTTTCAATTGAATCTAATATATCTCCCAAATAAAATCACCTCTATTCAACTAAAAGCTTACCTGAGTAGATATCATGGGTATCAGAACTTTTCCTATTGTCATTAATCCTATACCTGATGCAAGAAGCAGACCTGAGTGACTTTTTGTATCTGAACTCTGCGAACTCAAGGACATAAATAACTGTGCAGCGCCTATAATAAGTACTATTAATCCGCCCACAAAAAACATATCTCCCATTATTTCAACTGTTTGTATAAAAACGTCCATTTTTGACCTCCTAAATCCTTAATTCGCCAATGGCGAATTTTCAACTGTTTTAATTTCTGTAATTTTATCTTTTTTTCCGATTTTAAAATCGGCGTTTGATCTGTAA
>NZ_JAOQKH010000042.1:0-4957 GCF_025567485.1 Porcipelethomonas ammoniilytica
AAAATTATGATATGTTCTCCGGAAGAGTAAATTGCCTTGTCGCCAGATAATTCGTTTACTTCCCATGTCGGTCCCGCAAAGCGGATTTGTCCTGCCGTCCATTTGCCCTCCATGTCCTGAAGAGTTATGTATGTCCAGTTACCGCCAACATACAGCCTGTCGTCAGCGTTTGTCATCAGAATTGTGTCGTAGCAGTTTGCCTGACCGAAATCGAAGCAGTTGCCGATGTAAACCTCGCCGCCGTTTAAGTTCATCAACTGTCCTGTGCTGCCGCCCCAGCCGTCAGGAGAAGCTGTTCTGAATACAAGATTATTCTGGATAAGCAGCTTACCGCCATTAACGTTCAGAGTTGCTCCGTTGCCCGACCAGAACTGCGGCATATCGGTTGTGAACGACATGCAGTCCGCAACGCTTATGGTACAGCCGTTCAGGTCAAGATTTGTATCGTGAAGATTGAAGCTGTAGGGGAATGCTCCGCTTGCAAGTACTTTCAGATTTCTTTTGAATGCATGATCCCAGTCAAGGTCGCCGGAGGCTGAATATGCTGCTGTAAACCACGAAACATCAGCATTTTCAATTGTACCGTTGTTGTCCTTGTCCATGTATTCAAAATAATTTTCGGAACGGCCTCGTTTCTGTGCATCCGCATTTATTTTTGCAAGTCCCTGTTCGTAATCTTCCTTATTTACGATTACGTCTCCTGTCATTTCATGGTTGTATATGTAAACCCATGTATCCGGCTGACGAACTCCATTAAGCTCGCTTTGAAACGCTGCTAATTCTTCCTCGCTTGCGCCTGAAGCTTCTAAAAGCTCGTAGTCAGTATCGTTGATAACTCCGTCGAGATTAATGTCAAGATCCTGAACACTCTGCGGAAGCTCGTAATATTCATCGTCGTCAAGGCTATCATAAAAATCACAGAATGCGTTGAGGTCAGCCTGACTTATGATATTATCGCCGTCGGCGTCCATACTCGGATTGAAATCACTGTCGCCGCGGGTCGCTCCAAGACAGCTCTGAACATACGCTGAATCGGCAGCATTGATCACATCGTCGCTCCACTGATTTGCGTTATCCTCATTCCATGTAGTATCTCCGGGGACGAGAGTAACGGTGTCCAGTGAATCGCCTGAACCCACTTGAAATTTTCCTGTGCCGAAATCTTTGAGGTAAAATGGCAGATATCCGTCACACTCAAACTTTACATGATATATGTCGGAACCGCTTGCTGAAACCGTATAGTAATTGCCGTCAGCAACTTCTACACTGTTGATCTCCTCCCAGTTTCCGTTGAAAATACGCACAAAAATATGAGTGTCATCCGATGCGGCATGACCGCTGACAACACCCTTCTGTACCTTTCCTGTGATGGTAAGTCCTGTAGCAAAGGAAACTTCATCGCTGAGTTCCGCACTGTATGCAGCAATTTCTGCTTCAGGCGAGCCGAAATATTCCACTTCACCCAGACCTTCAACAGCATTTTCATATACCTGTGCAAGTTCAACCGCATTTTCGGAAAGCTGCAGGGATTCCTTTATCCCGGCAATTGTTTCCGCATGAGCGATACCCTGGGAACTGCCGTCGCCGTAGATCATTACCTGTCCTACGAACATGACGGACAGTGCGCCGGCTACTATCCTGCTTAGTTTTTTGTTCATACAATTCCTCCTTCTGAATAACTAATCAAGAGAATGCATATGTTGAATTTATGCTTAGAATCAAAGAATTTTATGCTATGACAGCATTCTCTTAATTGTTGTCTGTAAATTTTTCGCCTGTCAATCAGGACTTGCGAAGCTTTCTTACTGCTTCAGGCTCCTTCGGCTGATGACAGCCGCCCCATGATGTCGAACCTGCTGCCTTTACGGCTGCATACTTACTTGCTGATGCAAGCTTCTTAAGTATCGTATTTTTCATCTTCTTCATCTTTTTCACTTCCTTTCTCATTATGGGTTATTACAATTAACACGGCTATTGATAACTGTGTAAATGCCATTAAAATAGATGTTTGAACAGAAATTGGATAAATGGCGCAGCTTACAACAGACACCGCTGCAGTTAATGCAATGCCAATATGTCGGTTTTTCTTTTTCTGTTCTTGATCCAACGGTTTATTTTCATTCTCGACCGGTATATAATACCAAACAATCATAAATGATAAAACCAAAAACAAAATATGATACAGCATCATATACACTTTTGTATATACTGCTATTTTAGTAAAACTGAAGACAAGCATTGTTACGACACTAAATGTCAGATTACACTTGAAATATGATTTTGCATGATATCCACCTGTGAATTGACGTATTGTTACGAACATGATATAATACATAATTGAAAGAAGAAACATTTGAAAAATTGTTCCGATAATAATAGTAATAATAAATCCAAGAAGCGTTGAACAAATCGTTTCAAATCCATACTTATATATTTCAATATCATTGTAATCAATTATTCTTTTACGACATAAAAAAAGCGATATCCTTTTACTTAATTCAGAGATCATTTTTCTCACCCTAAGTAAATAATATCGCTCTTTATGTCGAAAGTCAATATTTTGTACCCCAAATGCAGATTTTGTGCCCCAAATACAAATTTGGCATTAAATTTATAATAATGCAAAGGTTATTTGAGCAAAAAAATGGAGCAAAACTTGAATTATAAACCAGGCTTTGCTCTATAAAATAATATCTATTAATTATTCCAGATTAATTATATACAAGAAGTCCTTAGGATTATTTCCGTATTGTGAAACATACAAGTATAACTGCTTCTCACTATAATATAATAATTGATGATTAACATAATCATTTTCACTGAAAAAATTATATGTTTTCAATATTTTTTCTTCAGTTAATGAATATATTGCGACCTGATATTCGTTCATCTCATTTTTACTTGAAGACTTTGATATGATTCCATAAACAGCTGCTTTTGTTCCATTTGGAGAAATATCCAGATCTCTTAGATAATAAGTGCCATTGTCAAGTAACGATGAGCAGTTAATTTCTGTGAATTCATAGGTGTCAAGATTTAACTTACTAATTCCTCTAAAATCAGCTATGAAGCTTTTTGAAAAATACAAATAATTCTCAACTACTTTTTTAGGAATATAGGCTGAATTATCATCACAGACATCTATTCGGTAATCTTCGCCCGTTTCAAGATTATATATTCCTGAACTGCTCATTGTCTCATGGTTAACAATATAATAACCAAATCTATTATTATCAATTATATTCCAAAACACAACATATTTCTCTGTCTCTTCCTTTGGAACCTCAATAAGAAGTTCTCTGTTTCCAGATGAATCTTCAAGATAAAGATTTTTGTCTTCAATAATCCTTCTTCCATCTGATAAAACATATTCATTATTATAGCTAAATGCTTTTTTATATTGAAGATAATTACTGTTTTCGAACAGACTTAAATCCAGTTCCTGAATATTATCGTTTTGAATCAAAAGATTAGCCGTTGTTTCATTAGTTTCAATTTGAGTAAGTTCTGCATGATGGTTTGCATTTGTTATCTGATTTGTTTCATATTTATTGGCACAACTCATTGAGAACAGACACATTATAAATGCAAGAAAAATAACAAGTTTTTTCATAACTTACTCCCAAAAGTCTGGATAATCGTATACATATGTTGGGTCTATTTGATACTGTTGGCGTGCTATACCACCTAAAAATTCTCCTTCAGGATAATCTCCCATTAATATTTCTAAATGCAACATTAATGTATCTTGTTCAGAAATTGTCATTAGTCCTAAAAGTTGTCCTTGTGTAACAGTATCGCCAACACGTAATTCAGTAGATATTTCGCCATATAAAGCAAAATAATCTCCATGATTAATAACAATAGCATCTGTTCCGATAAAAGTACTTGTATAAGCCACCACTTTACCATTTGCCATAGCATATACATTTTTAGGTGTTCCATCAGAACCATACAGATTATTATTTTTACTATCAACAGGATAAAAGTCAATTCCACCATGAGGAACACCATTCCATCGTGAAGAACCATAAGCAGCAGAAGGAGCATCATTTCTATAATCTGCATGTTTAACAGGAGAAGTAATATCAGGACACAAACTCTTCCACTCATTATACAGAGCAATTTCCTTTTCAGTACTGTCGCTTGAGGGCTTTGTTGTAATCTTACTACGATAAATAGCATCACCTTGGCTGTTAACACGTGCAGGAGCATCAAGTATTTGCTTAAATTTATTATCCCAATCAGTATAGAAATGTGCATCCCAAGCACTATTGACTTTGTGAGTTGGTCTTGGACAATTGACCATAAATGATGCAGCGTCAACCGCATCGTGCCCACTCGGATCAACATATCTCAAAGGATTATTCCTGCAGTATGTATAAAGATTCAAACTAAGCGGATCAGATCTTCTTCCTGCGAATGAGTCCCTGCTGATAAATCTGCCCGTACTTGGGTTATAATTCCTAGCTCTCAGATAAATGGTTGCAGTTTCCTTGTCATAGTATTCACCACAGTAACGGAAAGCATTCGTATCTGAATCAACAATATCCTTCTCAACACCAAAAGCATCATACTTGTAACTCTTAACAACAGCACCCGTTGAATCAGTAAGATTTACAACATCACCATGAGCGTTCTGTGTATAATAGGTGTACTCTGACTTGTTTCCGTTGCAGTAATTATACTTCGCAACAAGATTTGTTCCGCGAATATAGCAGTCTGCCTCATAGAACTGATTGTCAACAATGTCTGCAATAATCTGCTTGCTTCCGTCCCAGACGTGATTGATTGTTTCACCATTGACAGTCTTTTCATATCTCAGACCGCTTGCGTTGTACTTGTAGCTTGCAGTTGTTTCACCGTCGGTGAAGCCGATAAGCTGATTTAAACCATCGTAAGTATTGGTTTCAGTTTTTCCGTCAGCAGTCTTTGTAATCTGATTGCCGTTAGCGTC
>NZ_JAOQKH010000043.1:0-4714 GCF_025567485.1 Porcipelethomonas ammoniilytica
TGGTGTTTTCCATGTGTTTCTCTCCTTTTTTTATTATTATACCATCTTTCGCTTTTTGCTGTCCACTTTTTTAGTATAGCACCAATCGGAAGCACCGATAAATAAACAGACATATTCATTCAGAATTAAAGCAGACGGTCTGACTGCAAAATTAAAAAAGAATAATTCCGTTGTGATTTGTGACGGGGAAAATAAAGTGTTTACTATTCCCGCACCGTATATGTATGACAGCAATTTTTCTTTTTCGGATAAAATAAAAACCACATTAAAAAAAGAAGGAACAGAATATATTCTCACATATAAGCCGGACCATAAGTGGCTTACTGATGAGGAAAGAGCATATCCGGTAACGATCGATCCGACTGTTGATACCAGATCATATAAAGATAAAATAGTTGATACATCGGTTATGAGCGCCTTATCTATGAATATATCAAAAAATTCAAGGCTTTTTGCAGGTGCATATGACAGAAATACAACTGATTCATATATAAAGTTCACAAAACTGCCTCATATAGATAAACAATGGATAGTATCAAATGCGGTACTTTATCTGAAAACAGCGTCAGAACAGGGGAACAAGATAAATGCATATAAAGTAAATTCTGATTGGGATACAAGCTCAATAATAGGAAATCGTCCGTCAGTTGACAGTAAAATACTTGATGTTTTTAATGTCCCTAATTCAAAAGATAAATGGGCATATTGGGACATAACAAATGCGTTTAACAGTTGGTATAACGGAGAAGAAAATTACGGAATAAAGCTTTCGTCAACTTATGTGACTAACAGTGAATCTGCATTTTATTCGTCAGAGGAAGCAGATTCAGAAAAAATTCCGTTTTTAGCAATAAAATATAATATGGTTTCAGCGGCACAGAGGGGAGAAAATAAAACCGTAGACATAAGCAGAGCGGGGAAAGCGGAAATAGATGATTTTTCGGGAAACCTTGTACTGTCAAGAGAAGATATCGGTTATAACGGAAAAGTAATGCCTGTAAATATATCGATGATATACAACCTTAATAACGGAAGTAATCCTACATTCGGATTTGGCTTTAAAACCAATTATAATCAGACAATAAATGCGGTTTATAATTCCGGAAAGCTTCAGTACTATGAGTATGTGTGCGGTGACGGAAGTAAAATATACTTTTATTATAACAATATAGCCGATAAGTATATTGATATGAGCGGAAGAGGATATACTATAAAGTGCAATGATAAAAATAAAACCGGCTATGACAATTTGGTTGTAATCGATTCTGGAGGAAAAGAGTATCATTTTGAAAAGTACGGACGGGTTGTAAAAATAGTAGATACAAGCGTAACTTCAAAGCCGGCAATAGAAATAAAGTATAATGACAGCATTAGTAATTTCTATCAAATAGAGTATATTATCGATGGTGCGGGAAGAAAGTATAAGTTTAATTATAACGGCATAAAGCTGACCGATATCTCATATTACGGAAAGAAAAATACAGTTATACAAAAGGTTTCGTATGAGTATGACAGTAAGTCAAATTTAACTAAAGTTAAATATCCGGACGGAAAATCAGTGAGTTACAGTTGGAATAACCATGATATGATTTCTATATGCAATACAGACGGCTACACGGTAAAATTTAGCTATAGTCAAAATCCAAAAAGACTGTCGGGAATAAAAGAATACGGAACAGCAGGAACAAAGGGGGCAGATATATCAATTGAATATACACCATATCAAATAAAATATATTAATAACAACACAGGCGATACGGAAACTAAGGTGTTTAACAACAGCGGCGATTTAATTTCTTCTTTCAATTCAAAAGGAGATGTAACATTAAATGAATACTCTAAAAATGCAAATGGCTTAAACAGTCTGGTTAATACATATGAGCATACAGTTCGGGATGATAACTTACTGGAAAACGGAGTATTTGAAAACGGTCTGCAAGGATGGTCAATGTCTAATGATACAAATACAATTTGTAATGAAACGGGACACTGCGGAAGTGACAAGGCTGTAAAGCTTATAGGTGAGCCGAATAAAACCTGTTCAATCTCTCAAAGCTTCGGAGGAATGAGTACAGGAGAAACCTTTGAAGTAGGTGGCTGGGCAAAAGCAAATGCGTCTCCGCAGAACCCATTTAACATAACGGTTACTTTTTACAATGCGGCAAGAGTAGCAGATGTTCAGACGATCAAATTTAATCCGTATTGCACCGATTGGCAGTATGCGATAAAGACATTTAAAGCTGATATATTTTATACTCATTTTGTTGTTTCGGTAAATTACTCAAATCAGATCAATGAAGCATTGTTTGACGGAATTGTTGTATATAAAAGTGATTACACATACAATGACAGTACACCAAGTACCGAACCTGATGAAAATGAAAGCAGCAGTACAAATGAAAACTTTTCATCGTCGGTAAACTCAGATAACAGTGTGACTGAAACCATAAAAAAAGACGGAATGAAAACCGTCAATGTGTTTGATAAGTACGGAAATAATTTGAGGAATGAAACTGAAGTTGACGGTAAATCCGTGCTTAAAAGCAATGAGTATACCGAAGATGGAAATTATCCGAAATCATCAACTGATTCGTTAGGCTTCAAGACATCTTACAGCTATGATTTAAATACCGGTTACCTCAACAGCGTAACAGACGCTGAAAGAAATTCAGTCAATTACTCATACAACAACAGCGGAAAAGTACAGAAAGTATCGCAGGGTACGGTTATTGAAAATTCATTTACTTATGACAGCGGAGATAGGCTGAGCAAAATAATTCATAACGATTTTGACTACGATATCGGATATACTGAGTTTGGATTGCTGAAATCAATCAAAGCTGGAAACGGAAATCTTATAAATTACAGTTATGACAGTAAAGGAGCATTGACAAAAGCCGATTACGGCAACGGACAGTCAATAGATTACAAATACAATGAAAACGGAAGCAGTTCGGCGGTAAAACAAGGCGATGAAACTCTTTACAGCTGCAAGTATGACAAAGACGGAAATCTAGAATCAATACAGGATAATTGTTCAAATAGGGAAACAAAATATTCAACAGATAAGGATGGATACAGAGTCACTGAGGAAACAGGCAGCGGAGTTTATCATAAAATATATTGTACAAATGAAAAACTAACAGAAATTATCGGTGAGAAAGAAAAAACACTTCAGACAGATCTAGGAGATAATTCATATAAGATTTACTGGACGCTTGCAGACGATATTTATTCAACCTATTTCAATTCAAAGGACAAATTCGGAAGAAAGTCGGAAGAAGGTGTATATGGCATTTACCGTAGTTCAAACGGCAAAGAGGTTGAACTTTCTAAAAAAGAGGTGTACAATAAGGAATATAGTTATGTATCTAGCAGCCCGAACAGAACATCCGAATTGGTATCCGAGATAAAATATACAGGAGCGTATAACAACACCATACACTATGGATATGACGGGAATAAACGCATTTCCGAAGTAAATGATGTCTGTTACACATATGACGAAGCAGGTCATCTAACGACAGAGGTAAATGTCATAACAAGAACAGGAGTAAATTTTGTATATGACAAAGGTGGAAATGTAGTTGAAATAATACCTTTTTCAAGAGGAAGGTATGGTCAATCTCACACGTTTACATATGGTGATCCTAATTGGAAAGACTTACTGACTGCATACAATGGAAACGAGATAACCTATGACGAGATAGGAAATCCATTGACCTATTACAACGGAACAGAGTTCAGCTGGACAATGGGACGCAGACTAAAATCAGCTTTGAGGTCTGACGGAGTAAAGATAAAATATACTTACAACGCAGACGGACTTAGAACAAGCAAGACGATACACAACGTTAAGTTCAACTATTTTTGGAACGGCGATAAGCTTACAGCACAGACATGCGGTGATAACACATGGTATTTCCGCTATGACGGTGACACACCGATAGGCTTTGAGTACAATGACAGTCAGTATTATTATGTAACAGATTTGCTTGGAAGTATTATAGCTGTGCTTGATGCAGACGGAGAGATTGCTGCCGAGTATAGCTATGACGCTTGGGGAAATTGTACGATTTTAAGTGATACAAATACTATTGCTTATACAAATCCGCTCAGGTATAGGGGTTATTATTATGACAGTGACACAGGTTTGTATTGTATTCAGTCAAGATATTATGACAGCAAAACAGGCAGGTACATTAATGCAAATTCAGCTAATGCAGTTTTACAGGATAAATTAAACTTGTTTGAGTATGACACAAATCCAATGAAGTATGTATCTCAGAAAATCACAGATTTATCCAATATGGGTTCCGGCAATTTAATAAGTTCATCTAATTATTCTGATCTGAAACCACCGACAAATAACATAAAAAAAGTATTTGAAACTTATATATTTACGATGGTAGAATTTTATGATGAATCAAAAATAATGATGATGAATTTAGAAAAATATTTTAAGTGTGTATATGGCCGTGTATATAAGGTTAGATGTGCGGAGTATTTTCATGATTATTGGGACGAAATCGGAAATGCAGATGTAATCGTACTAAATACTCATTCAGGTCCTGATGGTATGTTTAATAATTTATATATACAGGATGTAAGAAAACTAAGGAAAATTAATTGTGAGGCTTTAATAATATTGGGTTGTGAGGCAGGACATTATAAGTACATTTGGGAAAACATAGCGTATGAATTTTCTAAAAAA
>NZ_JAOQKH010000044.1:0-4529 GCF_025567485.1 Porcipelethomonas ammoniilytica
ATAGAAAAGATATCTCTGATTTATTTTTAGACATTGATTTTCTATAAATTATTATGTACAAGTGGGATATAAGTATTTGTTTCAATATACTACCTGTACATAATACCGTTTCGCCATAAATTTCCGATAGACACAGCGCCTACCTCTTGATATAATATATTTCAGGAGGTGCTTGCAATGAAAATAGCCATATGTGATGATGAACCGATTTTCGTTGATAAGTTAAAAAAATTGGTGAACAAGTATTTTAATGACAAAAATATTTCTCATAGCATAGATACTTATTTAAATGGAATTTCGCTATTTACTAATTGTTCTATTAAAAATGTAGCTTACGACCTAATTTTACTTGATATAGAAATGCCTACTATGCAAGGAACTGATGTGGTCGCAAAGTTAAAGGAATGCCACAAAAATATTCCAGTAATTTTTATATCCAGCAAAATCAATTACGGGGATGTTGCTGTTGAACTTCGTGTCTATCGCTACATATATAAAATAAACATTGATCATAAACTGCAGGAAGCGCTCGATTCGATATTACACCATTTAATAAACAATTCTGCCGAAATTGATGCTGAAGATAACGGGAAAATCATTAAAATAAAAATATCAAATATTCTATATTTACAATCGTGCGATAAAAAAATAGAGTGTTATTTAGATAGTGGAAAAATTGTATACATAAAAAGTTCGCTCAAAGACATTGAGAACAACGTCACATTTTTCAGGTTTGTACGAATTCATAAAAGTATATTAGTAAATTTTGACCGTTCGTCTTTTGAGAATAAAAAAATCATTTTAGACAATAACATGACACTTGATATATCAAGGAACAGGAAACAGCACGTTACAAATAGGTATATGGAGTTGATGTCCACGTGAAAATTCTTATGAATGTTTTGGAACTATCTGCTTCAATTTGCGAATGTGTTATGATAACATATTTTATTACTAAAATACTTGGATTTAAGAAAAATGAATATAGAGCTACTAAATTTCTATTGTTAACATTTGCATCAATAATTGACTGCTTATTTTTAGAAAAAATCATTCCTGCATCAATAGCAGAAACTGTTCCTGGATTGCTTGAAATGATAATATGCATAGTTTTTTCTTGTATATTTCTTAACGGTGCAGTATTCTTTAAATGTTATGTTGCCTTTCTGAGTAATTATCTTTTGTTTTTAATTAATACTCCGGTATTAATGATTGCTAGTCATATAGGAAACTCATCGAATTTAGGAGCAATGATTTATTCAGAAGAAACAATTAGGATAAGCATTCTAATTTCAACAAAACTTTTATACTTTATTGCCACAAAGGCATTAATAATTTTTTATGAAAAACAAAAAAGAACAACTGACTACAGGCTAACTAATCCATCGTGGTTCATTTTATTATTTATTTGCGCAGCATTCTTTATGGCAGGGTTAGCTGTATTTCAAAAATCTGTGCAAACTTACAATCCATTTATTATGTTGGTGGCGAGTATTATTGCATTTGCGTGTATTGCATTAACATATTTTATTTTATATATGGCGGGTGTGAATAAAAAAGAAAAAGGGTATTTGCAGCTTCAGCAAAACATGAACGACATGTTACAAAGAGAATTTCATAATTTCAAAGATAGCACAAATAGACTCTTCTCTTTAAACCACGATACTAAAAATAATTATGCTGCACTATTATCAATACTCGAAAATGGAGAAATAGAAAAGGCAGAAGAGAAATTAAAGTATTTATTAAATGCTTATTCTGAAAAAGATGTAAAAGAAGTGCATATTTCCAACGCGGCCGTTCGATCCATTGTTAAAATGAAATTAACAGACTGTAAAAATAAGGGCATAGAATTTTCCTGCAATGAATTCAATGAAAATATTGATATTGATGAACTGGATTTATGCAATGTTTTAGGAAATTTATTAAACAATGCAATTGAAGCCTGTGAGAATATTGAAAACTCTAACATTAAATTATCGTTAATTAAAAATAAAAAATTGTTGTTGATATCAGTGACAAACTCATTAGAAACTTCTGTAATCAATGAAAATAAAAATCTTAAAACTACAAAATCGGATAAAAAATTTCATGGATATGGTATTAAAAATATTCGTGACATAGCGTCTAAATACAACGGCAAAACTGAATTTACTGAGGAGAACGGGCAATTTGTCGCTCGTGTATGGTTGATGGCGTAATTTTATTTTAAGGGTATGATTTCAAATCGCACCCTTGTACTAAAGGGTAACATTTCAAATGTGACCCTTACTTCTATTGCATATCCGACAGAAAGTTACTGACACCAAATCTGGATTGAGTGAAGAAAATAAGACTTCTAAAATTTAACAAGTCCTAATAAAACAAAAAAAGCCTATCGGGATTACTCCTGATAGGCTTAAGTTTTGAAATGTGACTTTTAAAGACATGAAAAAAAGCGGCAAGGAGAGATCCTGCCGCTTTAATTATAAAAAATAGAGCGAAATATTTCTCCCCCGCTCCGCAAAAATGTATAACATTTTTTCCTTGTGCATAATAATATATCATATTTTAAAGAAATTGTCAAGAATAGAAAAGAAACATTTTTCGCTAAAAAAATATATATAATTATCTTTGTTTTTATTGACATCCAACTCCAAAAGAATTATAATTATTTGGAACGCCAGAACAGTAATACACTTATTTCATGTTAATTACTATAGATTAATTGACAAAATTATACAAAATTCAACGAGTAAATTTATGTTAATTTGCCAACATTTTTTCCAGATATTTACAAAATTGGTATAAAATGGTACAATGTAAAAAATGAAATAATAATGGAGTTCATTTAAATGGAAGTAACAAAGATTACGGCTTATCACGGAACTGATAATAAATATCTACATAGTATTTTAAATGATGGTTTTCAATGTAAGACAAATGATGAGCATTGGTTAGGAAATGGCGTTTATTTTTTTATTGAATACGAACTTGCAAAATGGTGGGCTACGAATGAACATAAAAATTTTGGTAATACTATAACAAACCCTATCGTCATTGAATCTGAGATAACATATGACCGTGATTATGTTATTGATCTTCGATTGCTTGAAGATTATAATTGGATTTATCAACAATATTGTGAATTTCATCACTATTTATTAGAAAATGGGGCAGATAAAATAACAGGAAAAAAGTTAAGATGTGCTTTTTTTGATTGGTTAAGAGAAGAATATGATGTACAATTAACTATTGCTGGGTTTAATAAAAAACATTCATCATATTTAAATGGAAAATTAGACAATTTTAATATCCCATATATTGAATATCAAGTGTGCGTATACGATAATTCTATATGCAGTATAAAAGGAGTTGTTTGATATGAAAAAAAAGAAAGATGGAAATAGTTTCGAACGCTTTAAAAAGGCATGTGAAAAAAATGGAATTAAGTTAAATAATAAGCCAACAGATAAACTTATTATTATTGACGAAAATGGGATAGAACATACAGTTGATGAAAGCTTCAATTTATTTAATAATTATGCCTCTTCTTTATTTTATAAAAACATAAGTTATTCAAAAGTTATTATTCCTATGGATAAGAATGATAATTGTTTATTATCAAAAGAAAATATTGACTATAAAAATAATAACAATACAGTTAATATTTATAAATTTGGAAGCTATGTGGCTTAAGGAGTTAATATGAAAGAAAGTTTTTTCCAATTTCAAGATCCTGTTTTATTAAAAATGAATTATAACGAAAATGAAAATTTTAATATACAAGAATTCAAAAAAATGAAAATGGATTTTGAAGTATTTGTAAATAAAAATAAGGACTTTTCTGCATTTGTTTCTTTAGAATTAGAAATTGGTAATGAAGAAAATAACCCTTTTTATATTAATATAAAAATGGGTTCTAAATTTACATGGATCGATGATGTTCCAGACAAAATGATAAATGAATTATTACATGTTAATGCCCCTGTACTATTAACAGGATATATAAGACCTATAATATCACTAATTACATCTTCTTCAAGGTTTCCTACTTTTTATCTACCATTTATTGATTTTACAAATGAATTAGAGCATGAAAAAAAACCCTCAGACACTTAAGTCCGAGGGACTTTTTTACTTATAAACAAAAAACCCGTCAGGAAATTCTCCTAACGGGCTTAACTGTGTATCAGCGGCATAATTATTTCAGCAAATTAATTATACCACACTTTTTTTGAATTATCAATATACATCAATAATTTGTTATGATAAGTTCCTTATATGTACCGCTAGAAAGATTATTCTGTCTTTCAACAGCCGTAATATTGTAGTCCTTGTACAATTCACGTATATATTCATCGTCATTGTAAGAGAGAATAAAACGTCCTTTAATATTGCTTAAAGATCTATTTAATCGTTCGTGGTCATTTTGGGTAAACGGATTATTATAAATTTTTTCTTTAGTATTGTACGGCGGATCGCAATAAAAAAGTGCATTCGGACGGTCATAAACCTTTATCAATTTTTCAAAATCTTCATTTTCAATA
>NZ_JAOQKH010000045.1:0-1911 GCF_025567485.1 Porcipelethomonas ammoniilytica
GATGGTTGACTGTAAGGTTTATGAGGGACTTACCCAAGAAGATGAAGCCAGACTGTTCGCTGAACAAAACGGAATATCTCGTGCAGTTGAAAGTATTGCAAAGTTTAAGGCTCTTTATGCTGCAGGAGATGTAGATGTGGTTGAAATGGTAAGATTAGTTGAGCGCAGTGGATTTTATATGGATTTTTCTAAATCTAAAACGATTAATCGTATTACTGCGGTAGCCAAAACATATAAAGTATTTAAAGCCGTTTCATCGTCTGATTTTATAGAAATATTATCATTAATAAAAGAGTCATGGGAGGGTATACCGGAAAGCCTGAACACTGAAATAATCGGTGGTATGTATCTGTTTTATAAAACCTATAAAGGTGAATATAAAAGAAAAACATTGGTAACGCAGCTATCAAAAGTAAGCCCTGCAATAATCATAAGAGAGGGAAAGGCGTTTTCAAATGGAGGTGATGCACGTTTTGCAAGACAGATATTAAATATTTATAACAAAAATTTAAGAACCAACAGGTTAGACGACAAAATTTAAAACCAAGGAGGAAAGAAATGAAGCAATTGAAGAAGAGGTCAGGGTATGAGGAAACAAGCGTTGCATTCGATATATTAGGTCAACCGATACGTTGTAGTAACCCAGATTACATACCTAGTGATGCAGAGTACAACGCACTGAGAGAAGTTTGCCCGTGGTTGACAAATATGGGAAAACAAATGAGAGTTGACCGAGCAGTTGAAAAATTTATTTAAGAAAAGAGGAATAAAAAATGAAAGGGTATAAAGGATTTGAGCCGGGGCTGATATGCCGAGGCAAACAGTACGCAGAAAATACAGTATTTGAGGAAGAAGAAGCAGAAATATGCAGTTATGGAATGCATTTTTGTGAAAACCCGTTTGATGTATTAGATTATTATGGTTTCACAAATGATACTGGCGATTTCAATGAGTTTGCAGAGGTTGAAGCATTAGATGAAGTAAAAACTAATGATAACAGAAAATACTGCACTAAAAAACTGAAAATAGGTGCAAAGCTGTCAATATCAAAATTTATAAATGCCTGTGTTGATTTTGCTATAGAAAAAACATCAACATGTATTGCTGATAATAAAATAAGCAGCGGATATTCTGCAAAGATAGGCAGCAGTGGAAATTCTGCACAGATAGGCAGCAGCGGAGATTCTGCACAGATAGGCAGCAGCGGAGATTCTGCACAGATAGGCAGCAGCGGATATTCTGCAAAGATAGGCAGTAGCGGATATTCTGCAAAGATAGGCAGCAGCGGATATTCTGCAAAGATAGGCAGCAGCGGATATTCTGCACAGATAGGCAGCAGCGGAAATTTGGCAAAGATAGGCAGCAGCGGAGATTCTGCACAGATAGGCAGTAGCGGATATTCTGCACAGATAGGCAGCAGCGGAGATTCTGCACAGATAGGCAGCAGCGGAGATTCTGCACAGATAGGCAGCAGCGGATATTCTGCAAAGATAGGCAGTAGCGGATATTCTGCAAAGATAGGCAGCAGCGGAGATTCTGCACAGATAGGCAGCAGCGGAGATTCTGCACAGATAGGCAGCAGCGGAAATTTGGCAAAGATAGGCAGCAGCGGAGATTCTGCACAGATAGGCAGCAGCGGAAAAGATTGCGTTATTTGCTGCGCCGGTCACAATTCAGCCGTTAAAGCCAAAAAAGGCAGCTGGATTACGCTGGCTGAATGGGAATATTCTAAGGAAAAGGAACGTTATATTCCAAAATGCGTAAAAACGGAATTTGTGGACGGCGAACGAATTAAGGAAGATACGTTATATAAACTGATAGACGGTGAGTTTGTTGAGGTATAAAAAACCGCCTGCCCTGAGGCAACAGGGACAGGCAAAAGAAAAAATTTAAACAAATAAATGATAGCAT
>NZ_JAOQKH010000045.1:2191-4222 GCF_025567485.1 Porcipelethomonas ammoniilytica
GAAGCATGTAAAACCTGTTATAAAAATCCGGACAAGCCGGAAGTGGATTGCGATCCAGAAAAGGAGGAAGTAAAAAATGTCTACCATGTATGAATTAACTGATAATTTTATGGCAGTTTTAGAAATGGCGTCTGATCCTGAAATACCGCCGGAAGCCATAGCCGATACATTAGAGGGAATTGAAGGAGAAATAGAACTTAAAGCACAAAGTTATGCCATCATTATAAAAGAGTTGGAAGGAGAAGCCGTAAAGCTTAAAACAGAAGAAACACGGTTGTTAAGTAAAAGAAAATCATTGGAAAATAATATAAAACGAATAAAAGATAATTTGTTCAATGCAATGAAAATTACCGGAAAAGAAAAATTTAAAACAGATTTGTTTTCATTCGGAATTCAAAAAAGTCCGGCTAAGCTAGTTATAGATGATTCGTCATTAATACCTGAAAAATATTATGTTGAACAAGCTCCTAAGCTCGACGAACAACGATTAAAATCAGATTTGAAATCAGGTATTGAATGTGAATACGCCCATCTAGAACAGGGCGAGCATGTAAGGATAAGGTAGGTGATAGTTAATGGCAAATGTAATTTGTATAGCCGGCGAAAGCGGTTCAGGTAAGACCACATCGCTTCGCAATTTAAATCCGTCAGAAACATACATAATAGACGCTGATAAAAAAGGGTTGTCATGGAGAGGTTGGAAAAAGCATTATAGCATTGAGAATAAAAATTATTATGCAACCGATATTCCGAAAGATGTACATGCAACTATGAACGCTATAAATGTACGAAGACCCGAAATAAAAACTCTTGTAGTTGATACTATAGGCTCGATTATGGTTGCGGACGAAATGAGACGAATGAAAGAAAAGGGCTATGATAAGTGGCAGGATCTAGCCCAATGTATATGGGGTATGGTAGACTCGGCACATACGTACAGACCTGATCTTACCGTAATATTTATAGCGCATACCCAAACCGAACGTGATGACAGCGGATTTTTATTCACACGAATTAAAACCAGTGGTAAAAAATTAGACAAAATTTGTCTCGAAAGCAAATTTACCACGGTATTGATCGCAAAGTGTGTCGGAGGAAAATATATATTTGAAACACACGCCAAGAACAGTACAGCAAAATCTCCTATGGGTCTGTTTGAGCCAGACGAGATACCCAATGACATTGTAGAAGTTATAAAGGCATTAAATAAATATGAAAATGAAGAATAACGGAGGTTATAATGATACAGAAATTTAGTGATTACGATAATATTCAAGTTTATGAGGGCGGGCTTGCGCTTGAAGTCGGAGGATACGAACTCATCATTAAAGGCGCAAGAGTCGAGGAATTTAATGACTTTTCAATTTTAAAAATTGCGTTTGATATAATAAACCATGATAAATACGGAAAATTTTTTGAAAATAAATTTAAACAGTCTTTATTGCAAAATCCAAATGCAAAATGGCCTAACACAGGAATATTTGATGTTTTTATCCCAAAAGATGATGGGAGTGAAAAAGACGGGTTAACAAAACAGTTATTCAAAAGATTTATTACAAGCGTTGAGAAATCCAATTCCGGATATGTATGGAACTGGGACGAAAAAAGCCTTATCGGAAAAACATTCGGAGGAGTTTTCGGGCGTGAAGAATTTAAGGACAATAATGGAGAATACCGTTTTGTAATAAAATGTAGATTTGCGAATTCAGTTGAACGAATCCGCAGTGGCAATTTTACAGTTCCAAATGACAAACTGTTGAAAGAACACAGAAACAATCAACATAACAAAAGCAATGGCGAATCGCTCGGCGATTTATCCGACTATGAAGAAATCCTGGATGATGGAGACGTACCGTTTTAAAAGTTACAATTTGATTACAAAATAAAGTTAATTGCATATTTTAATGCAAAATCAGCAGTGAATCTGTCCATTAGTGAGGGGGTGTTACTATAACACAGGAACAAATAGACGCCGTTAATTTTGAAGAAGCTGAAATCGAATCTATAAAAGGCATAATTGAACATATTGCT
>NZ_JAOQKH010000046.1:0-3490 GCF_025567485.1 Porcipelethomonas ammoniilytica
ATAACGGCAAGTCGGTATTGTACAATTCAACTTCACAGCTTAAATATATCGGTGCGTCTATACCGAATGAAAGCTCATATTCAATATGCGCCGGAATCTTTTCACTCAAAAGATTTTTTACTTCCTGCAAATAAATCTGCGGACTGTTTCCTCTTTCGGCATTTATGTACAGCTTATTGTTTCCCTCCGAATCAAACGGCTCAAGGCTGCATTTTGCTTCTCCGCCCGTATACGCCTTTATCATATCGGAAATTACAGAAGCTGAAATTTTGCCCGAACCGATCAGTCTTGCTTTTACCAGTCGGCGGCGTTCTTCAATCGGTTTTAAAGAATCCGGAATAATCCCCATAATTTTTTCATAAGAAGAGATCACTCTTTCATCCGCACTGTCTATAAACCGATTGGAAAATACCTGTTCAATACTATTTTGCAGATTGTCAGCAAGTCTGCCCTGAGCCTTGAGAATTTCAACCATTTCATATACTTCACGGTAAAAGACCGGATAATAGGTTATTAGCTCCTCATAGTTGTTTTTGTAATGACTTTCAAACAGCTTCAATTTCAGTCACCCCCAAAATAGGCACACTTTCAGCGTTTACCGCAATATTTTCGTCCGAACCGTTAATGACGAGATTTCTGTAATCTGCTATTTCAGTAACATCGGAAATCACAGCGCCTATTTCAGAAATTCGTATCATAATTTCCTCTGCATCAGAACTGTTCATTACCTGCGTTTTAAAATAATTCTCTATCCCTGATTTTATTGACTCCTTTGCCGCTTCAAAACTAAACCCCTGCTTTACCTCAATCGTAACGGAAATATCTATATACTCACTTTCAGCTGCCGCAGCTGTAAAATGAGCGCCTATAGGAGCGCAGCCCTCGCCCAGTCCCAGACTGTCAGGGTCCACATACTCCTGTACTTCATTTACAATATCTTTTCCGCACGGAAGTCCGTTTAAATCTATAAGAACGGCCTTTACAGTATTGGGGCCGTTCCACAGCGGAAAGATTTTTGCCTTGCCTACGCCGTCAATACTTTCGCACCATATTTTGTAATGCTGTTTGTTTCCGTTTTCTCCCGAACCGGATATTTTGTCTTTCAGACGGCGGCGCAGACTTTCGTCATCTTCCGGCGTTGTACCGTATTCAATTACCGTACCGAATTCTGCTCCTTCAAGTCCCGATATAGTATCAACGGGAACCGCCGCTGTTCCGGGGAAAATATTATTGTATTCCGTTCCTGTTTCCTCGGCTTCAAAGTACCAGCCGGATTCATCGGTTTTAAGTACAAAATACAGTCCATTGTAAAAGAAACGTTCATTTTCTTCTGTAACAGTTCCCGTAATTGCGGCAGTATATCTTGCCTTTTCAGCTCCATGACGTGTAATTCCGTACTCAGACGCTTTGGAATCAAGATATTCTCCCGAAGCGGTTTCTACCTGTGAAAGCGAAAATATCAATTCAAGATCAGTATAGTATTTTGCGATTTTAATAAGGATTCCGGAAACTGCATCATAAAAAATGCTCCCCGGACGTGTGTCAATATCGTCGGGAGCATTATTTAAAACCTCTTCAAGAAGATTTTCATAAGTATAGCTTTCAAACATCATATTACCTCTCTTATCTGAGTTTCACCGAATACGGTATCGGCTTTAAACACAATAAAGGCTTCATCATTCTTAAAACTTATTTCAAAATCATACACATCAAGTATTCGTGTATCCTGTGAAAGCGCGTCCCTGACAAGCTCAGGCAAGGCTGTTTCTATCAGTTCGGGAGTTGATACCTCGTCATAGACCATATCCTTCAGCTCTCCGCCGTAATCGTCATCATAAATAAGGCACTTGTAACGTGCCGTTATTATCGCTTTTCTTATCGCCTGATTTACTGCTTCGATTCCGTCAACAGTACCGATAATTCTTCCCGAATCAAGGTCAAGACGGTATGTGCGTGTGGGCTTTTCCGTCTCTTCTTCAATAGTATCAATGGGAATTTCAATATCTACCGCCATTTACATCACCGCCCTGTCCAACGCATAATACTTTTTGCCGTTATTAAATACCAGTAAATGTACATATTCTCCCGTATGCAAATCGGAAAGTCTTTGAGGGACGATTGGGAGCGGTGTAAGCTTTTCATCATTTATTACCTGTACTCTGACAGGATTTTCAGAAATAACCCTGCCTATTACAATATCATTTCCCTTTGGCAGCATTTGCTGCATCAATCCTTTAATACTTGTTGGATTATCCATTCAGACCTCCTATTCGTTTACGGAATTAAGCGTAAGATTCATTGTATGACTTCCTCCTTTGAAAGTATGAGTATCTTCATCGACATAGAAAGTACGCTTGATTCCCAGTTCGTCAATTATTACATAAACCCCAACTCCTGATATAACATCGGGTATACCCAAAGCCTCAACACTCAGGCTTATTTCGGGAGTACTGATTTCTTTCAGTGTTTCCTTTATATGCTCCTGAAGCTTGGCTTCTGAAAGATCATCGTCCTTTTTTTCGATATCCTGAAAAATACCGATTTTCTTTTCAAGCTCGGTATTCTTCTTAACGGCATAAACCTTATCTTCGTCAGAGAGAATTTTTAAACGTGTCTTTATATCCTCAATACTCTTTTTGTATGTATATGACATAATGTTTCCGCCTGTCTCAAGAACCCATTGAAGTATATCTTCACGACGTTTTATAAGGCTTAAAACTCCCTTTGAGGAATTCACATAATACTTTGTTCCCGTAGCTTTAAAATCCTGAGAAATGGCGTCGAGTATTGCGTCCCATGCAGTTGTTTTTGACTTTGTAAGCTCCGGAATTTTGTATGATGTCTTTGCAACGTCTGAATATTTAATACCGAAACGCTTGCATACATCAATAAAAATATCGTGTACGGTTTTGTTCTCGTACACGAATGTATCTTTATTGTTTGACAGGTAAATACCGTTATCATAGGCGGTAATTGGCATTTTAAAGCTTTCGGACTGCTGTTGTGACATTATCATACCCCTAAATAATTCCTTGCCCTTATAACTGAAAATCAATTGATGACCTTTTGTGACATCTATTCCGCTTTGTGCGCCTTTACAGTCCAGAAGCGAAATGCTTACAGACCGTGCGGCAGAACCCTTTCTCCCTTTCCACTTGATACTTTCCACAAGTTCTGAAATATCGTAGGTTTTGCTGTCACGGTATAAAATCAAATTGATATCGGACATAACTTGCCTCCTTACGGTATTGTTAAGACCTGACCTACCTTTATCAGATTAGGATTAGAGCCGATGATTTTTTTATTGGCTTCATAGATTTTAGTATATTTAGAGCCGTCTCCGTAATACTTTTTGGCAATATTGTAAAGGCAGTCTCCTGATTTTACGGTATAGGTCTTAGGCTTTGATTTGGTATTGACTCTTGCGTTTGTCTTTTTGGGGGCAGACGCTTTGTTTTTGTTGATGTTTATCTGTCTGACTCTTACCGTC
>NZ_JAOQKH010000046.1:3828-4214 GCF_025567485.1 Porcipelethomonas ammoniilytica
GATATTTGCTAGAAGTCATAAGAGTCTTCGCCCTCCTCAAATAATTCAGTTGAAATAATATTTATAAGTGCAGGCTTTAAATTTTCTATAAGGATATCCGCCACCTGTTCCTTATCCATATTACTTTTTACGTTTATAGAACCTTTTCCGTTAATGTTGAGATCAACTTCACGGCGTGATACTGATTCGGTTTTGTTTTCAAACTTTTTTACAGGGGATTCGGCAGGGGGAACGTTGAAATGATTATCATTTGTTACAGCATCAATAATTCTGTTAGTTTCATCTGCCGGAAAGACCTTAGCGCCTTTTTTCCTATAATAAGCTCAGGGCCCTCATCACCCGCAATAAAAACATCATCGGCATATGTTGTACCGTTTGCATTCCTT
>NZ_JAOQKH010000047.1:0-481 GCF_025567485.1 Porcipelethomonas ammoniilytica
AATATGTTATTTAGCTTTAGAATAATATTGCTGATATTATTTAGTTTACTGCCGATATTGGCTGTATATCTTTTGTTTTGTTACAGAAAAAACAAACAAAATTCTATAGATAATGAAAATGAAAAAGACAGAAAAAAATGGAAGTGCAAGGGATGCATAAAAGCAGAGTATTTTGATAAATCAGAGAATACGTGTGATTATTGTATACGTCAGAGTCCTTTTGGGTTTTATAGTATTTATATCGGATTGATTGCTTTTTCGTTTGGAATGTGGGTTTATATTGCAAGGTTTATAAATATTTTTTAATGAAATTTTCGTGTTACTATAGGAGGATTTGATAATGACAGGCGGAAACATATTAATAGATGTTATTGGTACAATCATAGGAATTTTAACAGGAATATTATTTGTAGTTTTATTATGTTTTTGTATAGATAAATTAGTTATTAAAACGGTTAATGACAAGGAAATTGTAGAAATA
>NZ_JAOQKH010000047.1:809-4167 GCF_025567485.1 Porcipelethomonas ammoniilytica
CCAATTGTTATCTTTTGGAATTCCCAAATGTTTAATGCTTATATAGGAAAACCGATTTATATAATTATTGGAGAGCAAATTTCTGCAAATAAAAATATAAAATCAATAGAAATGACAGTCCAAAGTACTAAAATTAAAAAAGGATATATTAAGAAAATTGATAATATAAATGCAGAAATTATACTGTGTGATGGTGGACATATATTTACTGAATTAACCACATGTTATAATACATGGCATGATGCAAATAGAGATTTACAATTAATATAGATTATCGGAAAGGAAATAAAAATGAATAATATACAAGAATTTTTATATGAAAATTCACCGATCAGAATGATTGAAAGTAACGGTGAAACGTGGTGGGTGTTGAGTGATATATGTAAGGTATTAGATTTATCAACACCGTCAAAAGTTGCGGATAGACTTGATTTAGATGAAAAGGGTATGACTTCAATTCATACCCTTGGAGGTAAACAAAATGCAACAATAGTCAATGAAAGTGGGTTATATTCAGTAATTCTCCGAAGTGATAAGCCTGAAGCCAAAGCTTTTCGCCGATGGATTACCCATGAAGTACTTCCGGAGATACATAGAACCGGAGGATACAATGCAATAAATGCTGAAATATTGGAAGATTCAAGTCTGACAGCAGCTTCAAAAACTATATTTATGTACTTATGCAGATGTGCGAAGGGTAAATCAGAGTTTGTAATAAGTCGTTCAAAAGTACTGAACGACTTGAAAATGGGTACAGACATGTATACAAATCATCTTAACAAGCTTAAACAGTCAGGATACATAAGCTCTGAGCCTTGCCGTAATGAAAAGGGACGTATTTGCGGTATTAAGTTTTATATTAATTATCCAAATTCGTACAATAAGCTTGAAAATAATGGTTTTAGAAAACTGGATAATAAATAATTCGCCAATGGCGAATGGAAAGGAATTTAAAATAATGAAATTCAGAGAAATATTTAAAGGGAAATGTTGTATATGCCAAAAGGAATTTAGTACGTCAAAATTATCATTACCATTTAAAAATAATTACATATGTACAAAATGTGCTAACGAATATGAAAAAGAAATACGATGTATTGATAAAAGCATTAAAGTAAATGAAACAGGATTAAAGAAAAAGTTTGAAATGGATGCACTTCTTCCGGAAATTGGGATTGTTACTTCTATAGCTGTGTGTACACAAGAAGATATAGGACTATTTATTTTATTGAATTCAATAGCATTATTAATAAATATTTTTTTGATATGGTTGGAATGTAGAAATTAATGTTTAAATATAAAATTAAATGTAGATTTAATAAATTTTTTTAAGTTCAACATTTTGTCCATGTATTTTTCTAATAACTTATATAATGAAAAAATTATTACATAAAATATTATGTATTTTGGGTCATAAAATTTAAATAACGAAATAAAATATGCAATTATTATAAAATATAAAGTTTTTAAATACTCTTTAAAATAATTTTTTTTAAATTGTTCTTCGTATTCTTTACTTTCAAGATTTAAATCAGTTTTTGTTTCAACTTCTAGGTATTTTAATGTCATGTTATATCTCATTACATATTTTATAAAGGCAAAAATTACTGATACTGAAAATAGAATGTCTAAATATAAATTAGAATTTGGAATTTTATTCAATATTATAGTTATAAAATCTACTCTTTGTTTTGATAATAATAGAGTTATATGTATAGATACTACTAACCAAAAACAATCAGAAGCACTTATTGATTTAATTTTTATTAATTCTTTTATTTCTTTTACAATATTATCCATATTTAAGCTATGACCTCCATTTTTTATATTATACCATAAAATTACAAAAATAAAAAGGAGAAAAAATTATGTTAAAATGTTATTTATGTGAAAGTACAAAAAATGTACAGAAAGTCAAAGAAAAATGTTTATGTGAGAATTGTCGTTATCAAATAGTTTTTCGTAGTTTAATATTTAAAGAAAAAAGACAATCCAATTTGAAAGCTTATATTATGGGAATTTTGGTTTCTCTTTCAGCTTTTGGATTTACATTATTCACTTATTTGATTAATTAAAAATGCTGTCTAAAATTTATAAATAAAAAATTCGCCAATGGCGAATTGAAGGGAAGCGATAAATTATGATTGAGAATCCATGCCGGAACTGTGCAGCAAGATATCCGGCGTGTCATGACAATTGTGTGAAGCACATTATTTACAACAGTATCCGCAGACGGCGTAAAGAGAAAATACAGGAAAGTATGAGGGAGTGTACAGATCATATGTATAAACCCAATAAAAATTCCCTGTTTTCACAGGGAATCTGTTAATTTCCTCCCGGACCGTCGTGACGTTCACGGGTATCAGGTTTGCTTTTCTGGTGAGTGCTTGTCCACTGATTATTACCAGCTGTTTTCTTGTTTTGTTTTTCTTTTTCAGACATTTTAACACCTCCGGTTGTAAATTATTTTATTCAAAATTAAAATATTTTATACATAAAAATAATTCGCCAATGGCGAATGGAAAGGACAAAAAATGACACCAGAAGATTGGAAGAATGTTGAGGATGCTTTATCAAGTCCATACGGCAGTGTAAATTTAAAAATAGACGGCTATGATATAACAATAATGTGCGTTGTGGAAAAGCCGCTGCATTATTGTCTTGGAGTATATGTTGATGGAAAAATTAAAGGTGAATGGATTAGTCAGGACTGTGAGATTCGCCGCAAATTTTATCAGAAGCATACCAGTTCTTTACTGGATTCCAAGCAGAAAAAACGTCTGAAGCGTGAGAAAAAAGATTTTAGAGAGAAAATTCTGAAAGAATACTCTTATGATTGGTATGAACCCTATTGGAAGTCAGTCAGATCAATGAAATCACACTTTATTAAAAATAATAAGATTATAGAATTAGTGGAGGCGGTTTAGAATAATGGAAGAATTACCGGATTGGTTACAAAAATGTTTGAAATGTCGGCATTGTTACACATTGAAAACAGACGATCGTGAATATTATTGCCGTAAACGAAATGGCAAATGTGAATTCAAAGAATATAAATCAAAAAATGGGAGGAATAAAAAATGAGGATAAATATTGTAATTGATGTTGATGTGAGAGAGTCAGGTTTCAGCAGTGAAGATGAGATAAAGGATAATATTGTGGATTTTACAAGGGATCTACTTAATAACGGTGCTGAAAATCAAGGTATAGGTTATACGTTATGTGAAGTTGATTATAATAATTGCTATCAAGTTGTTAACGATAAGATATTTAACAAACATTCAAGCTTTAATCCCAAAAAATACATAAAAGAAATGCTGTTAAATGAAGAAACATTTGATGTAGCTATTTTGACTGT
>NZ_JAOQKH010000048.1:0-4036 GCF_025567485.1 Porcipelethomonas ammoniilytica
GACGCTAACGGCAATCAGATTACAAAGACTGCTGACGGAAAAACTGAAACCAATACTTACGATGGTTTAAATCAGCTTATCGGATTCACAGACGGCGAAACAACTGCAAGCTACAAGTACAATGCAGGCGGTCTGAGATATGAGAAAACCGTTAATGGAGAAACGATAAATCATGTTTGGGACGGAAATAAGCAGATAGTAGCAGATGTAATTGACAACCAGTTCTACGAGGCTGACTGCTACATTCGCGGAACAAATCTTGTTGCGAAGTATAATTACTGCAACGGAAACAAGTCAGAGTACACCTATTATACACAGAACGCTCATGGTGATGTTGTAAATCTTACTGATTCAACGGGTGCTGTTGTTAAGAGTTACAAGTATGACGCTTTCGGTGTTGAGAAAGATATTGTAAATTCAGATACGAATGCTTTCCGTTACTGTGGTGAATACTATGACAAGGAAACTGCAACCATTTATCTGAGAGCTAGGAATTATAACCCAAGTACGGGCAGATTTATCAGCCGTGATTCATACGCAGGAAGAAGATCTGATCCGCTAAGTCTTAACCTTTATACCTACTGCAAGAATAACCCAATCAGGTGTGTTGATCCGAGTGGGCATGATGCAGTGGCAGCAGCACAATATAAGGTTAGCAATAATCTAAATGGTTCAAGACCTACAAAATGTAATAGTGAATGGGATTATAAGCTAATGAAAAAATGGGATACATATTATGAAAAATTAGCGGCGCCATCAAATTTAAATATGAATAGCTCATGGGATGTCCAAATTCGTGAAATGACAATATCGGGTAATGCATCTAATCCTGCAAATCAAGAGCTAGCGATAAAATTGAATAATGCTTTTAAGGAAGCTTGTAATACTGTTGTTGCAAAAGAAGGTAAGACAAATAACGATAATAGAAGATTTAATGCTACAATTACAGTAAATTCACTTAATGGTACAACAACTTCATTTGTTGGAAGTACTTTACCTGATGATTTTAATTATTGGGATAATAATGGAGAACCATCAGTTGCTGTAGATTCAGGCATATATAAAATGGATAAGGTTTATGAAAAGGGAGAACCTAAATTACGCTCTTATGCACAATATTATACGGTTTCAACATTAGATGGTGGAGATGTTTTGCCTAGTGTTTATCTGAATAAATATGGTGGCTTTTCGTATTACCCAGCAACCTATATTTTGGTACATAGAGGTGAAAAAGAATTTGTACCATGGTCGACAGGATGTATAACTATTGAGGGGGTCAATAATATGAATGATTTTGCAGATTTAGTTGGTGATTCAGCAAATTTAGTAATTATAAGGTGATTTGGATGACATATAAATGAAAAAGATATTTGTTTTGTTTTTGGTATTATTAATATCAATAATGTCTGCATGTAGTTTTGATGAATCTTCAAGGCAAGATAGTGTGAAAAATGTCCATGAAACAGCTGCTGTTGAAAGCAGCGAAAAGACTGTTATAACAAAAACTGACACCAAAACTGCACAGACATCCGCAGCTATTCCCAAAGCGGAAAGTCTAAACTTAGGTGAAACAGACGAATGGAGTTTTAACAGCCGTTCAAAATTTATATATTTCACAAACTATGGTCGTTACTATCCGGTTGAAACCAGCGAATTAAAAAATAAAGATTACGAAGATGCTTGTGGAGATATGGCAAGGCATGATGCAGTTTATAATCTGTGTCTTGATGACGGCAGTGAAAAAACGGTGTTAGACAGCACAAGAAACTGCATGACTTATTATTGTGACGGAAATTCTGTTTATATCTATAAATATGACAACTATGACACCCATGATAGTGATGGAATTTATAAGCTTTATAAAGGAGATTTAACCAAGCTGGCAGATTATCCTGATAACGGATATATATCAGCAGTTTGTTTTACGAATGAGCATATATATTACAGCATATTTGATGAAAAAAAGTCAGCCGTTTACAAAATGGATTACGATGGAGGTAATATTGAGCATATTTTTGATAATCCTACTAAGATATGGGATATGACAGTATATAACGAAAAAATTTGGTTTGAGCGCAGTTTTGATATGTATCAAATACATGGATTAGCGTGTTACGATATGAAAACAACCGTTGTTAGTGAACTGAAAGAAAATCATATAGGATATATAAATAATAATTATATGTATTACTCTGAAGGAGAAGCTTTATACAGAATAAATCTTTCTAATTTTGCGTGCGAAAACATTATTAAACTTGATGATCTTTTGATATCATTTGATTTTTATAAAGACTATATTCTTTATTCTTCGGGCAGTTGTTTATACAAAATGAATGATGACGAAAATACCTTGATTTTTTCAACTGAAGATTTTTTTGAAAATAAAGGTTATCAGATCAGGGAAATTCAATGTCAAGATAATCATATCTATATTTTGATCGGCTCTGGAGCATTTTATCAATGTATTATGGAAATTGATATTGACGGAAATGTTATTGAAGTAATCCACGAAGATTGATTTACAATTGGATATTTTTATGGAGCAAAGCTTGGTTTATAATTCAAGTTTTGCTCCATTTTTTTGCTCAAATAACCTTTGCATTATTATAAATTTTATGCCAAATTTGTATTTGGGGCACAAAATCTGCATTTGGGGTACAAAACATTGACTTTCGACATAAAGAGCGATATTATTTACTTAGGGTGAGAAAAATGATCTCTGAATTAAGTAAAAGGATATCGCTTTTTTTATGTCGTAAAAGAATAATTGATTACAATGATATTGAAATATATAAGTATGGATTTGAAACGATTTGTTCAACGCTTCTTGGATTTATTATTACGATTATTATCGGAACAATTTTTCAAATGTTTTCTCTTTCAATTATATATTATATCATGTTCGTAACAATACGTCAATTCACAGGAGGATATCATGCAAAATCATATTTCAAGTGTAATCTGACATTTAGTGTCGTAACAATGCTTGTCTTCAGTTTTACTAAAATAGCAGTATATACAAAAATGTATATGATGCTGTATCATATCTTATTTTTGGTTTTATCATTTATGATTGTTTGGTATTATATACCGGTCGAGAATGAAAATAAACCGTTGGATCAAGAACAGAAAAAGAAAAACCGACATATTGGCATTGCATTAACTGCAGCGGTGTCTGTTGTAAGCTGCGCCATTTATCCAATTTCTGTTCAAACATCTATTTTAATGGCATTTACACAGTTATCAATAGCCGTGTTAATTGTAATAACTCATCATGAGAAAGGAAGTGAGAAAGATGAAGAAGATGAAAAATACGATACTTAAGAAGCTTGCATCAGCAAGTAAGTTTGCAGCCGTAAAGGCAGCAGGCTCGACATCATGGGGCGGCTGTCATCAGCCGAAGGAGCCTGAAGCAGTAAGAAAGCTTCGCAAGTCCTGATTGACAGACGAAAAATTTACAGACAACAATTAAGAGAATGCTGTCATAGCATAAAATTCTTTGATTCTAAGCATAAATTCAACATATGCATTCTCTTGATTAGTTATTCAGAAGGAGGAATTGTATGAACAAAAAACTAAGCAGGATAGTAGCCGGCGCACTGTCCGTCATGTTCGTAGGACAGGTAATGATCTACGGCGACGGCAGTTCCCAGGGTATCGCTCATGCGGAAACAATTGCCGGGATAAAGGAATCCCTGCAGCTTTCTGAAAATGCGGACGAGCTTGCACAGGAATTTGAAGACGCCATAGACGGTCTGGGAGAAGTGGAATATTTCGGCTCACCGGAATCCGGCATCATGCTGATGAACGAAACCGGAGAAGTCGGTATCAATTTTGCAGAGAATTTTACAGTTACAGGATGTGTACAAAAGGGTGTTGTCAGCGGTCATACCGCATTGGATGACACTCATATTTTTGTACGTATTTTCAATGGAAACTGGGAGGAGATCAACAGTGTAGAAGTTGCTGACGGCAATTACTATACGGTTTCAGCAAGCGGTTCCGACATATATCATGTAAAGTTTGAGTGTGACGG
>NZ_JAOQKH010000049.1:0-3789 GCF_025567485.1 Porcipelethomonas ammoniilytica
TAAAATAAAGTTGACATATTTCCATAATTGATGTATAATAATAAAAAAGGGGCATACCGATAGACGGTCGCTCCCTCACTAAATTGTTTATTGAATAAACCGCTTTAGTTTAGCAGCTGAGGGCGGTTTATTTCTTTATATTCTTGATAACTTCATTAAGAGTCACAAGGATTAAGAAGATAATGATTAATTCCATTATCTATCACCTCCTTGCCTGCTTATTTCGCCTGCACTTTCGTGGACGATAAGTAAGTTTATGGCGTAAGGAGGGAACAACCGCCTACCGAACGCAATAGGAAAAGCGTTCGGCAGACTTGCCCTAAAGATGGCAAGCCTACCGTTTCAGGTATGCCCATAAACATTATTATACTATAATCGGCATAATATGTCAATATGCACTCTGTTTTTACAGGATGCATTTTTATATCTAAATTTAAGAAATGAGGTAAATAAAAATGAGTAAAAAAGTATTTATAGGAGTAGGGCACGGCGGAACAGACAGCGGAGCGGTTAAGTACGGTGTGGACAAAAATAAATCGTTTGGCGATGGTACGCTGAATGCTGTAAATTATCTATTAGGTGTATGGGGTTACCAACAAAACGGTATAGCAGGTGAAAACTTTATTAAACGTCTGCATACCGAGATTGAAAATAAAGTGAAATAATAATTTAACCCGTCGGGAATGTTCCTGACGGGCTTTTTTGTATTTAGTAAATCTAGTTTGGCTGGGCGTGTTTTGTTCAAAACAGAGAAAAGTGCTAAAGCGGATTGTGTGATAATTATAATTATGCTATAATATAAAGGATATTGTTTTTTCTTGGAGGTATGCGTATGAATCCTGTATTAAAATATAGAGGTGGGAAATCGAGAGAAATTCCACGTTTTTTACAATATATACCTGATAATTTTAATAGGTATATTGAGCCTTTCTTTGGTGGTGGCGCTGTTTTTTTCTATTTGGAGCCAGATAATGCTATTCTTAATGATGTTAATGAAAGACTTATGACTTTCTATTCTCAATTAAGAAATCAATATCCTGTTATGAGAACGCAACTTGATGGAATACAGGCAGTTTATGAACAAAATCAGGCAGAGTTTAAGCGACTTAAAGCGTTAACTCCTGATGAGCGTGTTCCTAATGCCAATGAAGATCTTTATTATCATATGAGGGATTTATTTAACCATCCTGATGGAACTTACCTAGACGGTGTTACTTATTTCTTTATAAATAAAACTGCATACTCAGGTATGATAAGATACAATAACAATGGGGAGTACAATGTTCCGTTCGGTAGGTATCCTAATCTCAACACACATTTAATTACTCATAATCATAGTGAATTACTTCAACGTGCAGAGTTATTTAATCTAGATTATAGAAGAATTTTCGATATGGCACAGGAAGAAGATTTCATTTTTCTTGATCCACCATATGATTGCGTTTTTAATGATTATGGTAATGTTGATCTTATGAATGGGTTTGATGAAGCTGAACATCGTAGATTAGCTGCCGATTTTAGAAACCTACCATGTCGTGCATTGATGATTATTGGAAAAACACCATTAACAGAAGAGTTATATGGTGAATATATTTTTGATGAGTATTATAAGAACTATTCTGTAAACATAAAGAATAGATTTAATAATGATAAAATGCATATCATTGTAAAGAACTATTGAGGAGCATTTTTATGGCTGTATTAAAAAATAAAGTCCTTTTCTTTACTACTTCTCCGAGAACACCTCAAAAAATGATTCCTGAAATTCGATTGATTCAAGAAAAATTTGAGGGCAAGAAGTGGAATACACATACACAAGAAGCATTTATTGATGAACTCGCTAAGTCAAGTTTTTTTGAAGGTAATGGATCTCCCTCAGATAAAGCGTTTAGTGCAAGAGATAGAATAAATAGAGCACCTAAAGCGTTAGGATTTGTAGATTTAAAGCCTTCCATTGCTTTAACAGAAGCAGGAATTGCATTAGTTTTTGGTAAACGACCACAGGAGATATTTCTTAGGCAACTCTTAAAATATCAGCTCCCTTCACCATACCATACAGAAAATATAGATACTTGTGGTGTATTTTTTGTTCGTCCCTACCTTGAAATTTTAAGGTTAGTTCGTACACTCGAATATTTGACATTTGATGAATTGAAAATATTTGCTTTACAATTGACAGATTATCGTCAATTTGATAGGATTAAGGACAAGATAATTGCATTCAGGGAAGAAAAAGAACGATATAGAGGTAAGTATAAAAAACTGGTTGACAAAACATGGACGGTTGCTATAACAGAACTTTACTCAGATACTATTGCATTGGGCAAAACAAAAACACGAGAAACTAAGGATGCAAGCCTTAAAAAATTTATATCAACCAAAAAAAGCAATATGCGTGATTATACTGATGCTTGTTTTAGATATTTAAGATATACTGGTTTAGTATCAATCTCACATAAGAACAGATCCATCTCTATTTTTGCTGATAAAATGACAGAGGTTGATTTTGTCCTTGCTAATGTTGATAGAAATCCTGTTTTTGTCGATGATGCTACTCAATATAAGCAACACCTATTCTCAACATCTGAGCCTGTTCTTTATACGGATAACAAGGATAATATTATAGATATTCTTATGAAAATAGGTTCTTATACTAAAAGAGAATTGAATGGCATGGAGCTTGAAAAACTTAAAGACTTGCGTGATGACATCGTCCAAAAACACAAAGAAGCTGTTATTCACGAACAGGTAGCGGAAATCAAGTCGTACGCTTTGTATTCTGAAATAATAGATACCTTCAATGAGATTATTTCTGACGGGTATTATGATGCTCCATTAATGTTTGAATACAATACATGGAGAGCTATGACAATGCTCGACGGTGGAGATATTAAGGGGAATTTTAAGTTCGACGATTCCGGACAGCCGTTATCCATTGCGCAAGGAAATATGCCTGACATAGAGTGCAATTACTCAGATTTTTCTATATCTGTGGAGGTTACAATGCAATCTGGGCAAAGACAATATGAAACAGAAGGAGAGCCTGTTGCAAGGCATTATGGTCAGTTAAAGAAACGATCGGGAAAAGATACCTACTGCCTTTTTATAGCACCAAATATCAATCCTGCGGTAGTAGCTCATTTCTTCACTCTAAACAAAACAAACATCTCTTACTATGGTGGAAAATCAAAGATTGTCCCTCTTGATTTAGATTTGTTTATGAAGTTGGTTGAAAACTCATATAATTACAAAATACATCCGAAATCATCAGATATTCGCAAGTTATTGGATAAGATAATCAACAAAGTGGATTCATCAGAAAATGAAACAGAATGGTATGATTATATCCAATCTTGCGCAAGTAATTGGCTTGTTTGCAATTAAAATAGATGTAAAAGAGCTTATTGTTTTTATGTGGCATACCCTTTCTTGTATTTATGAAGCTTTGGCTATGTATGGGATATTTATTGAAATCTGTTGACGATCACATTAAAATATGATATACTATTATGCACAAGGAAAAAATGTTATACATTTTTGCGGAGCGGGGTAGAAATATTTCGCTCTATTTTTTATAATTCAAGCGGCAGGATCTCTCCTTGCCGCTTTTTTTCATGTCTTTAAAAGTCACATTTCAAAACTTAAGCCTATCAGGAGTAATCCCGATAGGCTTTTATTTTATTAATACTCCTTAAGTTTTTAGGAGTCAGCTTAATTATGAAAAATCATAAGCAACAGCATCTTCTGTTAATAATGTATTAGTCCAGCCTACACAATAAGCAGCATATG
>NZ_JAOQKH010000005.1:0-201876 GCF_025567485.1 Porcipelethomonas ammoniilytica
GTTTACAGTAATATTCCATATGGTATTGCTTGAAGGTACTGTTATCGAAATATTATTATTAGGTATCAGAAGTGAAAGATTAGAATTGGAAATTGCATTTTCAAAAGTAACCGTATTACTGTATCTTGAGCTTTGATTTTTAATATAATCTGTTGCAGTTTTTACTTGTTGATTTTTATCAGTCATTTCGCTGTCAGACCATGTCTGGTTTGTACCGTTAATTGTTGCGTTTAAAAACACACTTACAACCAACTGCTTTCCAGTACAATTTTTAGCAGATCCTCTGTTTACAAGGGAAGGATATACCCCTGTGGTACAATTACTAGTATAATAAGGCGTATTTAAGAAGCAATCATTACTAAAAGCTATACCGTCAAGAACATTGATATTATTACCGTTATATGTAGCCTTCGGATAATTTACAGTGGTTAAGCTGGTACAATCTGCAAATGCTCTTTTACCAAAATCTATATTTTTATATTTATTTATATTTACTGTTTTTAAAGAAGAACAGTTTTTGAAGGCTTCTAAACCTACAGAAAGAAAAGCCTGTGAATTGCCTTCAAATGTAACCTGAGTTAATGCAGTACATCCACGGTAAGCACCGTTACTAACACTCGTTACTGAATCTGGAATACTCAGTGATGTAAGACTCTGGCAGCCTTCAAAAGCAGATATATCAATAGAATATAAAGACTTTGGAAGAACTACACTTGATAAATTATAACAGTAAGAAAATGCATTTACTTTTATATCTGTTAAGTTTGAAGACAAATAATTAATGGATACAGTACGAAGGTTAGTACAAGTATAAAATGCTCCTAAATTAATTTTTTTTACAGAATCCGGAATTGAAATAGAAGTTAATGAAGAACAGTTTGAGAAGGAGAGAGACGGTATTTCTTTTAAAATTGAATTGGAGGCAAAAGATACCGTAGTTAGCTTTTTACAAAATTCAAAACAAGACGTAGACATGTTCTGTACGGTATTCGGAATAGAAACATATGTTAAATTACTGCATTTATAAAAACACATTTGACCAATGTTTTGAATTCCTGAAGAAATATAAACTCGTTTAATTGTACTATTCTCTCTGAAAGCATTATAACTCAATTTTTTAACAGTATATGTTATACCGTTATTGGTAATTGTAGATGGAATAGTAAGATATTCTGATGAACCTGTGTAACCTGTTATTGTTGCAGTTGTTCCTGAAACAGTGTAAACAAATCCTGAACTGGTCGTTTCCGCACTGGCTGATATTGATAGATTCTTAAATACAAGAATACTATCATTTGATGTAATTGAAAATGCAGCAATAAAAACAATGGAAAGTAAAGCAGATATAATTTTTTTCATAATGATTCTCCTTAAATTAATTTATTAAGCATGCTTATAAACACATTATATACCAAAAATTTACAGAAATCAACATATAAATATAAAATTAATTAAATATTTACATTATGTCTATATTTTGTATAAATATAAAGTGTAGAATATAAATGTAGTTTATGACTGTTTACCATCTTTTCATTAAAAGTCCCCACTTGACTTATTAAGTTCAAGTGGGGATTTTAATTTTTAAAGACTTTCTGTTGCGTATCTGACAGAACGATATTGGTAGCCTTGCTGAGCGTTTCATGTTAATGTTAAGTACGTGTATAAAATATTGATTAGTTTTTTATATAAGCGTTTTATGGTATATGCTTTACTTTGTTTTTTTGTTACAATTGTCGTAGTAAGTGTCGTAGTCGCAATTTTAAATAAAAATAACGCCGTTCACAATACCTTGTAAACGGCGTAGCTATGTGGTTTATGATGGAGCTGTTTAACGGACTTGAACCGTCGACCTCTTCCTTACCAAGGAAGTGCTCTGCCAACTGAGCTAAAACAGCATAAAATTGGTTGGGATAGGTGGATTCGAACCACCGGAATGACGGAGTCAAAGTCCGTTGCCTTACCACTTGGCTATATCCCATTGCAATGACTATAATATTATACCAAAAAAAAATAGAGATTTCAATAGTATAGAAAAAAATTAAAATATTTTTGGTAAAATTGACTGCTTATCGACCTTGAGTTTGTGCATTGTTGCTAAAAATAATTTACAAAAATATTGAAAAATAAAATACAACAATTGACAGTGGCTTAATTTTATGGTATAATTCATATATAGTTTAAAAAATTCGTATTCCTTTTTGGGAGTACGGATTTTTGATTCATAGAGGACGGTATTATTCAAGTAAAAAATCAAATGCGTAATAAACATGTTCATAATCAGAAAGGATTGATTTATAAATATGATAAAGGAAATTTCAAAAAGTATAAGGGAATATAAAAGAACTTCAATTGCCACTCCTGTATTGGTATCGTTAGAGGTTGTAATAGAGTGTATAATTCCGTTTCTCATTGCTAAGCTTGTAAATGAGATCAAATCAGGCTGTGAATTGAATTTAATAATCAAGTACGGAATAATACTGTTTATAATGGCTGTATTGTCTTTGCTGTTCGGAGCTTTAGCAGGCGCAACGTGCGCAAACGCTTCCTGCGGACTGGCAAAAAATCTCCGCAGGGACATGTTTTACAATATTCAGAAATATTCATTTGAAAATATTGATAAATTTCTGACTTCGTCGTTGGTAACACGTCTTACGACAGACGTTACTAATGTTCAGAACGCTTATATGATGATTATCAGGAGCGCTATCCGTGCGCCGCTTATGATAATTTTTGCATTGGTCATGGCTTTTATAATGGGTGGAAAAATGGCGTGGATATTTCTTTTTGTCGTACCGTTTCTTACAGTCGGACTGTCGGTGATTGTCTATAAAACTATGCCGCTTTTCCGGAAAGTATTCAAGAAGTACGACAATTTAAATAATTCCGTACAGGAAAATATCAAGGGTATGCGTGTAGTAAAGGCTTTTGTAAGAGAGGATTATGAACAGAAGAAATTTGATGCAGCCGCTTCGGACGTCTGCGCTGATTTTACAAAAGCAGAAAGAATTCTTGCATTGAATAATCCGCTTATGCAATTTTGTCTTTATGTAAATATGACCTTTGTATTGTCCTTCGGTTCTTATACTATTATTACGTCTCGTGGAATGGATTTAGACGTAGGTCAGTTTTCCGCTTTATTGACATATGGATTTATGATGCTTGCCAGCCTGATGATGCTGTCCATGATTTTTGTCATGATAACAATGGCCGCTGAATCTGGTAAAAGAATTGCAGAAATCCTTACGGAAAAGAGTACTCTTACCAATCCGGAAAATCCGGTTTATGAGGTTGCTGACGGTTCGGTTTCATTTGAAAACGTGAGCTTTAAATATTCTCTGAAAGCGGAAAGAAGAGCGCTTGCAGATATAAATCTGAAAATTAAGTCAGGGGAAACTATAGGTATTATTGGAGGCACCGGTTCGTCAAAATCGACGCTTATACAGCTTATTTCCCGTCTGTACGACGCTACGGAGGGTACTGTTAAGGTTGGAGGTATAGATGTGCGAAGCTACGATCTGGAAACTCTCAGAAATCAGGTAGCAGTAGTATTACAAAAAAATATTCTGTTTTCCGGTACGGTCAAGGAAAATCTTCGTTGGGGAAATAAAAATGCTTCTGATGAAGAATTAAAGGAAGCCTGCCGACTTGCATGTGCAGATGAATTTATCTCACAGTTTCCCGACGGTTATGATACATATATAGAACAGGGCGGTGCAAATGTATCCGGAGGACAGAAGCAAAGACTTTGTATTGCAAGAGCTTTGCTGAAAAAGCCGAAAATCCTGATATTGGACGATTCTACCAGTGCTGTAGATACAAAAACGGATTCCGGCATCAGAAAAGCCATGAGGGAGTATATTCCTGAAACAACAAAAATAATAATTGCTCAGCGTACTGCTTCGGTTGAAGATGCAGATAGAATTATCGTTATGGACGGCGGAAAAATCAGCGCTGTGGGAACTCATAAAGAACTGCTTGAAAGCAATGCAATATATCGTGAAATTTATACTTCTCAGAACAAGGCAGGTGACAATAATGAAGAATAAAAATGTAAAAAAAGGAGTTATCGGACGGCTGCTTAAAACTATGCATGGCTTTTATCCTGTTATGCTGCCGGTTACGGTTATATGTATTGTGTTCAGTGCGGTAGTCAGCTCTGTTCCGGCAATATTTATGCAGAACATCATTGCAGTCGTAGAAGAAAACTGGCAAAACGGCGATTGGGAGGCAGTAAGCTCAAAAGTTTTTCTTTATGTGGGAATTCTTGTCGTATTCTATATTTTGTCGCTGACGGCAGGCTTTGCGTATAATCAGCTTATGGCAATTATGACTCAGGGTACTCTCAAAAAACTGCGTGAAAAAATGTTCAACGGAATGCAGCGACTGCCTATCAAATATTTTGATACGAACAATCACGGCGACATTATGAGCCGTTATACAAATGATATAGATACTCTCAGGCAGATGATTTCTCAAAGCTTTCCGCAGCTGCTTATTTCTTCAATTTCAGTTATTACAGTTTTATGTCTTATGATCTATTACTGTTTATGGCTGACCTTAGTTGTTTTGACGGGCGTTGTAATTATGTATTTTATTACAAAGAAAATCGGCGGCGGTTCGGCAAAATATTTCTTTCGTCAGCAAACGGCGCTCGGAAAGGTTGAGGGGTTTGCCGAGGAAATAATGAACGGTCAGAAGGTCGTAAAGGTATTCTGCCATGAAGAAGAAAGCAAGGCGGATTTTGACAGGCTTAATGAAAAGCTTTTTTATGAATCCCAAAAGGCTAACAGATATGCAAATATTTTAATGCCGATTCTGAATAATATAGGTAACGTTTTATATGTTATCGTTGCTGTTGCAGGCGGAATACTTCTGGTTTTAGATGTGCCTAATATTAGCGTTTCAGGTATGGCGGTAAGCATTAGTATTATAGTACCGTTTCTGAATATGACCAAGCAGTTTGCCGGAAATATCAATCAGGTTTCCAATCAGGTCAATGCCGTTGTTATGGGAATGGCGGGTACGGAACGTATTTTTAATCTGATGGATGAGCAGCCGGAACAGGATAACGGATACGTTACTTTGGTAAATGCAAAGGAGGAAAACGGAGTTCTTACCGAATGCTCAGAAAGAACCGGATTATGGGCATGGAAGCATCCGCATACTGCCGAAGGAACTGTTACATATACCAAGCTGACCGGAGACGTTCGTTTGTTTGATGTAGATTTTGCATATACAGAGGGGAAAACAGTGCTGAAAAATGTCAGCATTTATGCAAAGCCGGGACAAAAGGTGGCTTTTGTCGGCGCAACAGGCGCAGGAAAGACTACCATTACTAATCTGCTTAATCGTTTTTATGATATTGCCGACGGAAAAATCCGTTACGACGGTATAAATATTAATAAAATTAAAAAGGCTGATCTGCGCCGTTCTCTGGGAATTGTCTTACAGGAAACAAATTTATTTACAGGTACGGTTATGGAAAATATACGCTACGGCAAGCTTGACGCAACGGACGAGGAATGTATTGCCGCCGCAAAACTGGCAGGCGCAGACGATTTTATAACACGTTTGCCTGACGGATATCAGACTTATCTTTCCGGTAACGGAGCTAATCTTTCTCAGGGACAGCGTCAGTTGTTATCTATTGCCCGTGCGGCGGCTGCCGATCCTCCGGTTATGATTCTTGACGAGGCGACCTCGTCTATTGATACCAGAACGGAAGCTATTGTACAGAAGGGTATGGACGCTCTTATGGAAGGAAGAACGGTATTTGTTATCGCTCACCGTCTGTCAACAGTTAAAAATTCTGATGTTATTATAGTACTTGACCACGGAAATATTATAGAACGGGGAAATCATGACGCACTTATTGCTATGAAAGGTCAGTATTATCAGCTTTATACCGGAGCTTTTGAATTGGAGTAAAAAATAACTTGATAAAAATTAAATATTATGGTATAATATTATTTTATAAGAAAGAGGCAAATGTAAAATAAATGAGTATATTAAATGTTGAACATGTAACACATGGTTTCGGCGCAAGACAAATTCTCGATGACGCTTCGTTTCGGCTTCTTAAAGGAGAGCATGTAGGACTTGTAGGCGCTAACGGCGAGGGTAAATCTACTTTTTTGAATATAATTACAGGTAAGCTTATGCCGGATGAGGGAAAGATAGAATGGTGCCGCCATATTACTACCGGCTATCTTGATCAGTACAGTACGCTTGAAAAAGGAAAAACTATATACGACGTTTTAAAAGATGCATTTCGTCATTTAAGCGGACTTGAACAGGAAATGCTGGAGCTTTATGATAAAATGTCAGACTGCACTGAAGAAGAAATGAATGAAATGATGGAATCTGTAGGAGAAATTCAGGATATTCTGGAAACTAATGGGTACTATACTATAGACAGCCGTATTTCCGAATATGCTAACGGTCTGGGACTTGGCGAGATCGGTCTCGACCGTGATGTTTCAGAGCTGTCCGGCGGTCAGCGTGCAAAGGTACTGCTTGCAAAAGTACTTTTGGAAAACCCTATGATTCTGATTCTTGATGAGCCTACTAATTTTCTTGATGAAAATCATATTAACTGGCTGAAGAATTTTCTTCAGAATTATTCAAATGCATTTATATTGGTTTCCCATGATATTTCTTTTTTAAACAGTGTAGTCAATGTTATCTACCATGTTGAAAATGCAGTTTTGACACGTTATACAGGCGATTATGAAAATTTTCAGCGTATGTATGCGCTGAAAAAGCAGCAGCTTGAACAGGCTTATGAAAAACAGCAAAAGGAAATTGCAAACTTGCAGGATTTTGTGGCTCGGAACAAAGCGAGAGCCGCTACAGCAAATATGGCGCGTTCACGTCAGAGAAAGCTTGATAAAATGGATGTTATTACTCTGGCAAAGGAAAAAATTAAACCGTCCTTTGATTTTCAATCTGCAAGAACTACCGGGAAGGTAGTAATTGACGCGGAAAATCTTGTTCTCGGATATGGGGAACCCCTGACCAGACCCATGAGTTTTCAGGTAGAACGTAATAAAAAAATTGCAATTAAAGGTGTTAACGGACTTGGAAAGTCGACTCTTTTAAAAACAATGCTTGGAATTATTCCGTCTGTGGAAGGAAGCGTTAAGCTTGATCAATTTACTGAAATATGCTATTTCGAGCAAGAGGAAATAGCTTCAGAAAAAACTGCGCTTCAGGAAATATGGGACGAATATCCGTCTATGACTAATGCGGAGGTTCGGGCGGCTCTGGCAAGATGCGGTCTTACTACCGAACATATTACTTCACAGGTACGTGTACTTTCAGGCGGTGAAAACGCAAAGGTTAGACTTTGCAAACTTATGTTAAGACCATGTAATCTTTTGGTACTGGACGAACCTACCAATCATCTTGATACAGATGCTAAAGAAGAACTTAAGCGTGCTGTGGCAGCTTACAGAGGTACTGTCGTTCTGGTTAGTCATGAACCGGAATTTTATATGGATATTGTAACGGATGTCTGGAATTTGGAGGAATGGACAACTAAGGTAATTTAACTTTTTATAAAAGTTATTGATTATTTTAAAATAAATTATAATCATTTTTTTATAAAACTCTTCCCATTTTGAGAAAATTATGGTATAATAAATATGATTATGTTATTAGTGGATAACCACTTTTAATTTCAGGAGGTTTTAGCATGAATATTAATGAACTTTACAGCCTTTGGTGTGAAAAAGCAGTTGATGATCCTGATTTAAAGCAGGAGCTTATTTCAGTTGCTGATGATTCCGAGGGTATTAATGATAGATTTTACCGTAATCTTGAGTTCGGAACAGGCGGCCTGAGAGGCGTAATTGGTGCAGGCACTAACAGAATGAATATTTATACTGTAAGAAGAGCTACTCAGGGATTTGCTGATTATATCAATGAAGCCTTTGATAAGCCTAGTGTTGCTATTGCTTATGACAGCCGTATTAAATCTGACGTTTTTGCAAAAGCTGCCGCAGGAGTATTTGCTGCAAACGGTATTCACGTTTACATATACGGCGAGCTTATGCCTACTCCTATGCTCTCGTTTGCGGTCAGAGAACTGAACTGTCAGGCGGGAGTTATGGTAACGGCCAGTCATAATCCGTCAAAATACAATGGATATAAGGCTTATGGAGCAGACGGCTGTCAGCTTAATCTAACGGACGCTGAAACAGTTATTAAAAAAGTTAATGCGCTTGATATGTTCGACGGAGTAAAGCATATCAAATTTGATGACGCTGTTGAATCGGGAATGGTCGAATATATCGGGCAGAGCGTTATTGATAAATTCTATGAAAATGTGCTTGCGCAGGGACTGAATACCAATCTGGTAGCAGACAGCGGTCTGAAGGTTGTTTATACTCCTTTGAACGGAACAGGAAACAAGCCGGTAAGACATATTCTTAATAAAATCGGAATAAAGAATGTTACTGTTGTTCCGGAACAGGAAATGCCCGACGGTAATTTTACAACCTGTCCGTATCCTAATCCGGAGATCAGGGAAGCTTTGGAACTTGGTCTTAAGCTATGCGATGAGGTAAAGCCTGACCTTCTTCTTGCTACAGACCCTGACTGCGACCGTGTGGGAATTGCTGTTCCTGACGAAAACGGTAATTACGTTTTGTTTAGCGGTAATGAGGTCGGAGCTATGCTGCTTGAATATATTTGCAGTGAAAGAACAAGACAGGGTACTATGCCTAAAAATCCGATAACTGTTAAGACAATTGTTACGACAGATATAATTAAGAAAATTGCTGAAAAATACGGCGTTGAATTAATTGAAGTGCTGACAGGATTCAAATTTATCGGCGAGCAGATCGGTATTCTGGAAAAACAAGGGGAAGAGGACAGATTTATATTCGGTTATGAAGAAAGTTATGGCTACCTTGCCGGAAGCTATGTAAGAGATAAGGATGCTGTAAATGCTTCAATGTTAATATGCGAAATGGCAGCATTTTACAGAATGAAGGGTATTTCACTTATTCAGGCTCGTGAAAATATGTATAAAACTTACGGAGTTTATTATCATACCCAGCAGAGCTTTACATTTGAGGGTAAAGCAGGTATGGAAAAAATGAATAGTATTATGGAAAATCTTCGTAAAAACTATGTGGCTGAAATAGGCGGTCTGAAAGTTATTCTTTTTGAGGACTATCTTGAAGGTATTTCAAAAAATGTTGAGACAGGTAAAATAACTGAAATCAAACTTCCTAAATCAAACGTTCTTGTGTTCGGACTGACTGATGGCGCTAAGGTTATTATCCGTCCATCAGGTACTGAACCTAAAATCAAGGCTTACTATACTGCTATCGGCGAAACGCAGTCAGATGCTCAAGCGCTTGAAAAGAAGCTTGCAGAAAGTTTTTCAAAGCTTATTAACTGATTTGGAATTTATACCAATTTTATATTAAATATTTTAAAGCAAATCTGTAAAAAGATTTGCTTTAATTTTTAAAAAACAATAACTTGTAAATGAAATTATATAAACCTATTGACAAGTTATGAAATCAGTGCTATAATTATATCAAAAGGAGGAGAAAAAGATGAAGAAAAGTGTTTATAGTCTGGTTTTGATGGACGATGTTGTCAATGCGATTGACGATATGGCGTATCAGATGAATACCAGCCGTTCCAATCTGATAAATCAGATCCTTGCCGAGCATGTTTCTTACATTACTCCTGAGATGAGAATGAAAGATATTTTTGATTGTGTCCGGACTATGATGGATAATCATTTTCAGATTCAGGGACAGGCGTCAGATGCTATGCTTTCAATACGCAGTCCGCTGAGATTTAAGTATAAGCCTACAATCAGATACCGTGTGGAGCTTCTTCGTGAAATGAAAGAAAGTACATTTGGATTTTTGTCTGTTTCTTTCCGTACTCAAAGCGTTCAGCTTATAAACGCTTTGGATTCATTTTTCCAATTGTGGTATGCAATGGAAAATAAATATATAGGAAAATATTTTGAGAACGGTATAGAATACGAATATTCTGACGGTAAATTTATAAGGCATTTAAAGATTGCGGAAAATGTCAGTCATATTGACAGCGATAAGCTTGGAAAAGCTTTAGGAGAATATATTCGTTTAATGGATTCAGAAATTAAAATTTATTTTGAAAATCTTGACTTTCCGGAATCAGCAGTTATAAAAGTGGAAAAACTTTATAATGAACATTTACCATATATGACGATTATTTAAGGAGGAAAAAATTATGAATGCACAGAAGCTTACTCAAAAATCAATTGAAGCTGTTCAGTCTGCACAGGATATTGCAATTGAATATCAGAATAATGCAATAGAGCCTGAACATCTTATGTATTCGCTTTTGAATCAGGAAAACGGACTGATACCTCAGCTTATGACAAAAATGAATATAGAAAATCAGTCGATCAGCAATTCAGTACTGTCAGTGATTTCTCAGATGCCTAAGGTTTCCGGAAGCGGAAGGCAAAGCGGCACAGTTTATATATCCAATGAAGCTGACAGGATTATGGTAAATGCTGAACAGCAGGCAAAAAATATGAAAGACGAATATGTATCTGTCGAACATATTTTTCTGGCGATTATTGAAAATCCGACTAGTAAGTTAAAAGAAATTTTAAAAGTATTTTCTGTAGATAAGAATAAATTTCTTAAAGTACTTATGGAAGTAAGAGGAAATACAAAGGTTACAAATCAGAATCCTGAGGAAACATATGACGTTCTTGCTAAATACGGTCAGGAACTGGTTGAGCTTGCAAGAAACAATAAGCTTGATCCTGTAATAGGCAGAGACAGTGAGATCAGAAATGTTATCAGAATCCTGTCAAGAAAGACTAAAAACAATCCGGTTTTGATCGGTGAACCGGGTGTTGGTAAAACTGCGATTGCTGAAGGACTTGCATTGAGAATCGTAGCCGGAGACGTTCCGGACAGCTTAAAAGATAGAAAGATTTTCTCACTTGATTTAGGTTCACTGGTTGCGGGCGCTAAATACAGAGGCGAATTTGAAGAACGTCTAAAAGCAGTACTTTCAGAAATAAAAAAGAGCGAAGGCAGAATAATACTGTTTATCGACGAACTTCATACTATTGTCGGTGCCGGAAAAACTGACGGCGCTATGGATGCCGGTAATCTTTTAAAACCGATGCTTGCTAGAGGTGAACTGCATTGTATAGGCGCTACTACTTTGAATGAGTATAGACAGTATATTGAAAAGGACGCAGCTTTGGAAAGGCGTTTTCAGCCTGTAATGGTAAATGAACCCACGGTTGAGGACACAATTTCCATTTTAAGAGGTTTAAAAGAGCGTTATGAGGTGTTTCATGGTGTTAAGATCCATGATCAGGCGCTGATTGCAGCCGCAACTCTTTCCGACAGATATATAAGCGATAGATTTCTTCCTGATAAGGCAATTGACCTTGTAGATGAAGCCTGCGCTATGATACGAACTGAAATAGATTCAATGCCTACAGAGCTTGATGAAATTTCAAGAAAAATTATTCAGCATGAAATTGAAGAAGCCGCACTGAAAAAAGAAGATGATAAAATTTCAGCGGAACATCTTGCAGAAGTACAAAAGGAACTTGCAGAAATGCGTGAAAAGTTTAACAGTATGAAAGCAAAATGGGAAAATGAAAAAAATGCAATTACTAAGGTACAGAAACTCAGAGAAGATATTGAACAGGTCAATGCAGATATTGCAAAGGCTGAAAGGGAATATAATCTTAACAAGGCTGCTGAATTGAAATATGGCAGACTTCCATCGCTTCAAAAGGAACTTGAAGAGGAAGAGGTTATTGCCGAAAAGGCAAAAAGCGGAGATTCATTGTTAAGAGATAAAGTAACTGATGAAGAGATTGCAAGAATAATTTGTAGATGGACCGGTATTCCAGTATCCAAACTGATGGAAGGGGAGAGAGAAAAACTTCTGAATCTCGAGGGAATACTTCATAACAGAGTTGTAGGACAAAATGAAGCTGTTGAAAAGGTAAGCGAGGCTATTCTGCGTTCAAGGGCAGGCATACAGGATCCTGACAGACCTATTGGTTCGTTCCTGTTTTTAGGTCCTACGGGCGTAGGTAAAACAGAACTTGCAAAGGCGCTTGCTCAGTCGCTGTTTGATGATGAACATAATATTGTTCGTATTGATATGAGTGAGTATATGGAGAAATTCAGCGTAAGCAGATTGATAGGAGCTCCTCCCGGATACGTAGGATATGAGGAGGGAGGTCAGCTTACTGAGGCAGTAAGAAGGAAACCTTATTCCGTGGTACTTCTTGATGAAATTGAAAAGGCACATCCTGATGTATTCAATATACTTTTGCAAGTTTTAGATGACGGACGTATTACGGATTCTCAGGGAAGAACTGTTGATTTTAAAAACACTATCATTATTTTAACTTCAAATCTGGGTTCACCGTATATTCTTGACGGTATTAATGAAAACGGCGAAATCAGTGAGGAGGCAAGAGAAAAAGTCGATGCACTTTTGAAACAGCAATTCAGACCGGAATTTTTAAATCGTCTTGATGAAATTGTTTTCTATAAGCCGCTGACAAAAGGTGAAATTTTCAGTATTATTGATCTTATGATTGGCGATTTGAGAAAGCGTCTTAAGGAAAATCAAATTGATGTTGAGTTTACTGATTCTGCAAAGAACTATATAGTGGAACAGGGTTATGACCCTAACTATGGTGCAAGACCGCTAAGAAGATTTTTACAGCGTAAAGCAGAAACATTGATCGCAAGGAAAATTATTGCAGATGATGTAGCGCCGAATACTACTTTAACAGTAGATTATGACGGTGAAAAACTATTCGTTAAGTAAAATAAAAAAGGCTCAGCATATTGCTGAGCCTTTTTATTTATATTATTTATTAATACTTCTCTTAACATAAGTTGTATGAAGTAATTCGTGAGCCTTATGGCTTCCCGGTTCACCGAGATAATTAGCATAAAGTTCCTTAATAACAGGGTTTTCATGTGATTTTCTTATAGTTCTGCTTGCGTCCAGATCATAAAGAACCTTTGCTCTTTCAGCTCTGATATCAGTAAAGTTTCTGATATTTGCAGGCTGTTGTGGCTGACCGCCGCCGTTTACACAGCCGCCCGGACATCCCATGATTTCAATAAACTGATAATCAGCTTCACCATTCTTAACTTTATTAAGAAGTTCTCTTGCATTTGAAAGTCCACTTGCAACTGCAACCTTGACATTCATACCAGCTACATCATATGATGCTTCCTTGATGCCATCAGTACCACGAACGTCATTGAAGTCTACGGAAGGAAGTTCTTCACCTGTAAGTTCTTCAACAGCAGTTCTCAGAGCAGCTTCCATAACGCCGCCTGTAGCTCCGAATATTACGCCTGCACCGGTTGACACACCCAGTGGATCATCAAACTTTTCATCAGGAAGTGCAAGGAACTGAATACCGGCACGTTCAATCATTCTTGCAAGTTCTCTTGTTGTAAGAGCAATATCAACATCCGGATAACCAGCACCGTCTTCATCGTCACGTCCGATTTCGAATTTCTTTGCAGTACATGGCATGATACTTACAGAAACTATATCCTTAGGATCAATGCCTTCCTTTTCGGCATAGTAAGATTTAACAATTGCGCCGAACATCTGCTGAGGAGATTTACAGCTTGAAAGGTTTTCTGTCATATCAGGGAAGTAGTGCTCACAGTACTTAACCCAGCCAGGTGAACATGAAGTAATAAGCGGAAGCTTGCCGCCGTTCTTTACTCTATCAAGGAATTCATGTGCTTCTTCCATAATTGTGAGGTCAGCTGAGAAGTTTGTATCAAATACCTTGTCAAATCCGAGTCTTCTTAAAGCAGCTGCCATTTTACCTTCAACATCTGTACCGATCGGCAGACCGAAAGCTTCGCCAAGCGCTGCTCTTACAGCCGGAGCTGCCTGAACAACAACATGTTTTGAAGGATCGGCTATAGCTTCAAATACTTCCTTTGTATTATCCTTTTCGGAAATAGCGCCTACAGGACATACGGCAATACACTGTCCGCATGAAACGCAGCTTGTTTCACCCAGTCCCATTTCAAAAGCACTTTCAATAACTGTATTGAAACCACGCTTATTAGCGCCGATTACGCCGATTCCCTGAACCTTTTCACAGACTGCTGTACAGCGTCTGCAAAGGATACATTTATTGTTATCTCTGTACATATGAGCAGCGGAATTATCAATTTCATATTCATTTTTAACGCCGTCATAAGCGCATTCGTCATCTACGCCCATATCTCTTGCCAGTTTCTGAAGCTCGCAGTTATGACTTCTTACACATGACAGACATTTTCTGTCATGATTTGAAAGTATAAGCTGAAGGGTCTTCTTTCTGGATTCAATAACCTTAGGAGAATTTGTCAGAACTTCCATTCCTTCGCTTACAGGGTAAACACAGGAAGCAACGATTCTGAAACCTCTTCCTTCATTTGCTTCAACTACGCAGATACGACAGGCGCCGATTTCATTGATATCCTTAAGAAAGCAAAGTGTAGGAATATCAATGTTAGCCATATGGGCAGCTTCAAGAATTGTTGTGCCCTTAGGTACAGAAATTTCCATACCGTTAATTTTAAGATTAATATTTTCCATTCTCTATTCCTCCACTATTTTTTGCTTATTGCACCAAATTTACATTTTTCGATACAAGCGCCGCACTTGAGACATTTATCCTTATCAATAACATGAGGAGTCTTAACAGCGCCGCTGATAGCTCCGGCAGGACATACTCTTGAACACAACGTACATCCCTTGCACTTTTCAGGGTCAATTTCAAAGCTTAACAGATGCTTGCAGACGCCGGCAGGACATTTTTTGTCTACAACATGCGCTACATATTCGTCTCTGAAGTAACGTAGTGTTGAAAGAACAGGGTTAGGAGCTGTCTGACCAAGACCGCAGAGAGAATTCTGTTTTATGTAATAGCAGAGTTCTTCAAGCTTGTCTATATCTTCGAGAGTACCCTGACCTCTTGTGATTTTATCAAGCATTTCGTACATACGTTTTGTACCGATACGGCAAGGAGTACACTTACCACATGATTCATCAACAGTAAATTCAAGGAAGAACTTAGCAATATCAACCATACAATTGTCTTCGTCCATAACGATAAGACCGCCTGAACCCATCATTGAACCAATACTGATAAGGTTGTCGTAATCGATCGGAATATCCATATGTTCAGCAGGGATACAACCGCCGGAAGGTCCGCCAGTCTGAGCAGCCTTGAATTTCTTACCGTTAGGAATACCACCGCCGATTTCTTCAATAACTGTTCTGAGAGTAGTACCCATCGGAACTTCAACAAGACCTGTATTGTGAATTTTACCGCCCAGAGCAAATACCTTTGTACCCTTTGATTTTTCAGTACCCATTGACGCAAACCAGTCAGCGCCGTTTAAGATGATCTGAGGAATGTTTGCATAAGTTTCTACGTTGTTAAGGATTGTAGGCTTCTGGAACAGACCTTTTTCAGCAGGGAATGGAGGACGAGGACGAGGTTCGCCTCTGTTTCCTTCAATAGAAGTCATAAGAGCAGTTTCTTCACCGCATACGAATGCTCCGGCACCAAGTCTCAGACCAATATCAAATGAGAAGTCTGTACCGAAAATATTATTTCCAAGAAGTCCGTATTCACGAGCCTGCTTGATTGCAATTTCAAGACGTTCAACAGCGATCGGGTATTCTGCACGAACATAGATATAACCTTGTGTTGCACCGATAGCATAGCCTGCAATTGCCATAGCTTCCAGAACAACGTGCGGATCGCCTTCAAGTACGGAACGATCCATAAATGCACCCGGGTCGCCTTCGTCGGCATTACAGCATACATATTTCTGATCGGCATCCTTTACAATGTTTCTTGCAAGCTTCCACTTCATACCTGTAGGGAAACCGCCGCCGCCTCTTCCTCTGAGGCCGCTGTCGAGGATCGTCTGGATAACATCGTCAGGAGTCATTTCAGTCAGGACTTTTGCCAAAGCCTGATAGCCGCCTTCTCCGATATATTCGTCTATATTTTCCGGATTAATAACACCGCAGTTTCTGAGAGCAACACGGTGCTGTTTTTTATAGAATGCTGTATCCTGAAGAGACTTGATACCGTTGTCTGTTACAGTTTCCTGATATACCAGTCTTGTAACAATACGGCCTTTGAGGAGATGTTCTTCAACGATTTCAGGGATATCTTCAACCTTAACCATTGAATAGAAAGTTCCCTCCGGATAAACTATCATAATAGGACCTAAAGCGCAGAGACCGAAACAACCGGTTTTAACAACCTGAACTTCTTCTTTGAGTCCATTTTTCTCTATTTCTGAAACAAGAGCTTTTTCAATTGCAGCGCTTCCGGAGGAAGTACAACCGGTTCCGCCGCATATTAAAACGTGTGAACGATACATAATTTTATTTCCTTTCAGCTGTGTAATAGCTTTTGACAGCAAATTTTTCGCAAGTTATACAGGATTTATTATCAGATTGTATATTCGGATACAACCTGTCCGCCGATAAGATGCTTTTCAATTACTTCTTTAGCTTTATCAGCATTCATGTTTACATATGTAACTTTGTCTTTTCCTTTTTCGAAAATTTCAACAATAGGTTCCAGCTGACAGTTTCCAATACAGCCGGTTTGTGAAACCATAACTTTTTCGATATTTTTTTCGGCAACTCCGTCTGCAAAAGCTTTAAGAACATCTCTTGCACCGGCAGCGATACCGCATGTACCCATTGCTACCAGAACTTTAGTACTGTCCGGATCTTCTGCCCTTAGTGTAACCTGATTTTTCATTTTATCTTTTATGGCATTTAATTCATCAATCTTCATTTTTTCCTCCTTGAACGGAAATTTTTTTCAGATAATCTGCAAAACATGCAGAATCAGCTTTATATATGTCAAAACACTTCAATTTATTTTCAAGATATTTTTTTTCTTCGTTTATTGTTCCGGCACTAAGAGAAAAATTTTCATAAAATCTATTAGTAAATTTTTCTGAATCACAGTTTACCGATACGCCGTTTATATCAATACAGACATAAAAATATATTTCCGGATTTGAAATAAACGCCGAGTATACGGTAGAAAAAATGTCGCCGACAGGGATACAGTTAATACTGTCAGTACAAAATACCGCCTTAATTTCAGTACCGTTTTTTTTATCGGATTCAACACTGAAATTTCCCCCCGACAGCTCGGCGGCATACTTAAAAAAAGGAATGCCTAAGCCAGCTGCTTTATTTTCTTTAGTTGTGAAAAAAGGATCAAAGCATTTGTGAAGCTGCATTTTTGTCATTCCCGATCCGTTGTCGCATATACGTACTGTTATTTCATTACTGTTTATAGGTTTAATTATATGTATTTCAATTATTGTTGCGGACGCATATAAGGAATTTTGTAAAATATCAAGAATATGAAGAGCAATTTCAGAGAACATATTTAGTCAGCATATTTTTTAAGGATATCATCTATATCGTCAACTGTTAGACGACCGTAAACATCTTCATTAACAGTCAGAACCGGTGCAAGACCGCAGGCTCCGATACAGCGGCATGCTTCCAGAGAGAATTTACCGTCAGGTGTACATTCACCGCCGGCGATGCCAAGCTTTTCCTGAAGCTTATTGAAAATATCGCCTGAGCCTTTAACATAGCATGCCGTACCAAGACAGACTGATATCTTATATTTTCCCTTTGGATTTAGTGAAAACTGAGAATAGAATGTAGCAACGCCATAAATTTTTTCCAGCGGAATATTTAATTCGTCAGAAATAATTGTTTGTACTTCAATGGGAAGATACCCATAAATATCCTGTGCTTTCTGAAGAATAGGCATTAGAGCACCTTTATCATTTTTCTTTTCGGCAATTACTTTCAATAACTCTTCTTTTTGTTCAGCAGTGCCATTAAAAGAAACAGTATTTTTGGTTTTACTCATTATTAAACCTCCTTGATAATATAAAGTATGCAAAAAAGCACACTCCTTATTAAAATTTTAACATATTTCGATCAGAAAATCCATAGATTATATGACTAATCAAATACTCATAATTTTGTTGATAATTAACAATAACGTTAATTTATTCACAAACATAAAAAATATCTGATAATTGTATTTTATATTGTTAAGTACTTTTATTTTTCTTAAAAATATGCTATAATCATTAAAAACATATGGATTGAGGAAATGTTATGGAAAAAATAAAATTACATTATACTGTAGATGACAGCGATTTCAGCAATATGGGTTTTGTATCAGGTGACGTTCAGGAAAAGCTGAAATCAAAGGGCTTTTCACAGGAAGTAGTACGTAAGGTTTCAACAGCATTGTATCAGGGCGAAATAAATATGCTTATTCATGCCGGCGGTGGCAAAATTGAAATAATTATTGACGATAAATGTATAATAATGATTTTAAAGGATAACGGTCCGGGTATTGAAGATATTGATAAAGCTCTTGAAGACGGTTATTCAACTGCCGACGAGCATGCCCGTTCTTTGGGATTCGGCGAAGGTATGGGATTCAGCAGTATGCAGAAATACAGTGATGAAATGCACATTTATTCTGAAGCCGGCATAGGAACTACATTGATAATGAAGGTATTTGTAAATGAAAATAAGTGATTTAATTAATAATAGAGCTTTTAAAATATATTTCTATAACGGGACAAACAGTATTATCAATAATATTGTATGCTCGGATCTTCATAGCTATGCCTTAAATAAATTAAATAATAATGATATATGGATTACAGTTATAGCTCATATGAATACTTTAGCGGTAGCTAAGCTTAAAAATATTGCCTGTATAATATTGGCAGATGGAATTAAACCTCCTCAGGATATTCTAAAAGCGGCTCAGGAACACAAAATTACAATTTTTTTAAGCCAGTATCCTGTTTATGAAACAGCCATAACGGTAAATAATATAATGAACGATAAATCAGTCAGGGAGGGGGAGTGATGAAAATTAGATATGGTTTATTGGCATTTGAATTTATAATACTTGCATTTTTTGCTTTGCCGGTATTGTCAAAGATATTAAATCCCGGAAATGCTTTTGGTATGCTTATATGTATTATTTTAATTTTGATAACGATTTTTTGGGAAAAATTCAGATTATTCTGTATGGAATTATGGAAGCATACGGGAGGAAAAATCATAATAATTTCAGTTTCTGCCGTTATAATTGCCGGACTTATATATGTTTTAGTTCTTACCGGATTAATGATTCATGCAAAGGAAAGAGTCCCTGACAAGGCGGACGCAGTTGTAGCACTTGGATGTAAGGTAAACGGAGAAAATCCCAGTAAAATGTTGAAAAGACGTCTTGATGCAGCCGAGATTTTTCTGTCGGAAAATGAAGATGTAATCTGTATTGTATCAGGCGGAAAGGGTGATGATGAAAAAATATCTGAAGCTCAGGCAATGAAAAATTATCTTGTGGAAAATGGTATTGAGCCTGACCGTATAATTATGGAGGACAAGTCTGTTAATACCTATGAGAATCTGGAAAATTCTTGCAGGATACTTGAAGAAATGGGCATAGGTAAAAATATTGCAATTGTAACAGACGGATTTCATCAATATAGAGCCGGTTTTATTGCTAAAAAACTAGGATATGAACCGTCGGCAATAAATGCGGTGACAGATTTTTATAATCTTACTTTGACGCCGACTTATTATGTCAGGGAATGGATGGCTGTCACTAATGAATATTTAAAGGAATTGAAGTAAAAAGTATTATCGGTTTCTAGTGAAATTTGGAAAACCCGTATCATAAAATGATACGGGTTTTTATGTTAATCGGTACTGTCTGTAAGCGTTGATATAAGTGTATTGTACAGGGAGTCATTACGCTGATCTGGAGGCGACAGGGGAGAATTAGTGTATAAACCGAAACTATTTTCATGGTAGGTGTGGTAATTAAAATTTATGCCGTATTGAAAACAAATATCAATTACATCTGATACCCATTGTTCACCGCCTCTGTTCTCTGAAAAGCAATTTATACCTGCGCCGAATTCACCGCAGTAAACCGGAACATTGTTATCAATTGAAAACTGAATATTATTAATAAGACTTGTTTCTATATAATTTTTGTCAAGAACATAGGCAGAATCAGAACTCCATACGTCTACACGTGGTCTTACAACAGCGTCCTTTTCAGCATTTACAACTTTAAAATATCCGCTTGCTTTATATTTATGTCCCTGAACTGCTGAGATATTGCTTTTTCCGAAATTAGCGTCGTCAGTAGTTCCGTATATGCAGATAGAAGTGTTATCGTCATACCCAATAGAAGTGCTCAGGTATCCGTTTCCGGAGCTGTTATTTGACCAGAAGTAGAATAAATTACTTTTGTTAAAATCGTCATAATAAACTGTTTTTATAAATTGACCGTTTTCATCATATTCGTCAATTTTTAAATTATCCGCATATGCAACACCGTTTTTACCGAGATTCTGCGCTTGAAAAACCAGACTCAGAATCTTATAATTATCATTGTTAATATTCATAAACGAGCTTTCTAGATACTGCCATTCTCCGTCGGACAGATCTGCCGAATCACCGTTAAAAGTAGCGTTCTCCCATTTGGAATCATAGGACATTGCCAGATTTTCATCAGGATATGAATAGTCATAGCCTCCTGTACCAGCCCAGTCAAATCCCTGATGAGTATAAATATGCGGTTCATAGTAATGAAATTCATAAACGATATTATCGCCGTTTACCCGTACGTAATTATTATCATCATTAAAATTGGCCCATTGAGATTGTCCGGTTTCAGTATCTTTTGCAGCGCAGAGCCTTTCGACAAATATAAGATGATTTTCATCTTCTGATCTTATACCGTCTGTAATTTGCTGAGCGAGCTTCTGCCATTGAGTAAGACAGTCTTCAGCAGTGGTGACGATAGGTACTACCGGTTCATTTACAATACCATATCCGAGGACTGACGGTTCGTTACTGTATCTTCTGGCTATTTCTGTCCATAGGGCAATAAGACGCTTCTGATTTTCTTCATTAGTCCATAGAGCCTCGCCGTTTCCCTGGGATTGGTAACCTCCCTGAGGATAATGCATATTGAACAGCAGTCTTATACCGTATTTTTTTGCCTGACTTATATTCTTATCAAGCCATTCAAATCCTTTTTCATTGTATGTATACGGGTTGCTGTCAGATTCAAATAATCCATAATTAATATAGAATCTAACGGAATTAAATCCCATATCGGCAAGTTCTTTATAGCTTTCTTCAGTGTGATGGAGGTTTTCAGGCGGATATGAAGGATTGCTCCATACATTATTTCCGAAAGCCATTCCTTTGATCATGTATTGTTTTCCGGTTTCATCGACAAGAAGCTTACCGTCTGCTTTTATAAATCCGGTATATCCGTCGGAGCTGACCAACATTCTTTTTAGTTTAATAAGGTCGAATATATTAACGTTTCCGTCATTGTTTATATCTGCATTTCCGCTGATAGTACATTCATTGTTAATCAGAAAATCAGATAAAATTTTTACATCATCAATGTCAACTGTCATATCGGAATTTAGATCGCCGTTAATTGTGTTATCATTAAACGCTCCATGTGCGTGTATAGCAAAACAGCTTACAAGAACGGCAGCCGCAACTAATGACCTGAATATTTTCATTATTTTCATATTATCAGCCTCCTTTATGAAATTTTAACATAAAATAAAGCATAAGTCAATAAATTTTGAACAATAAAGCAAAATTCCGCAGAAAATAATTTTACTGCGGAATTTTTGGATTTAATTTATTCGCCCAGTCTTATCATTTCATTAATACAAACCTTGGCTTTTTCAATTTCTTCCATATCCATTTTGATTTCAAACGCTTTACCGTTGTCCAGATTCTGCAAGGTTTTATAAACGTCCATAAGAGTAGTAAGCTTCATGTTAGGACATAAAATTTTCTTTGAAAGATTGTAAAATTCTTTATCCGGACATTTATACTGGAGATGTTCGGTAATACTTATTTCCGTACCGATAATAAATTCCTTATGGTCTGATTCCATTGCATATTTCATTATACCGGATGTTGAACCTATGTAGTCGGCGGCGTCGGTAACCTCCGGACGGCATTCCGGATGAACAAGTACCAAAGCTTCCGGATGTTTTTCTTTTACGCTTTTAAGGTCTTGCAATGTAACGGATGCGTGTACGGGACAACCGCCCTGCAAAAGTTTTATATCCTTGTCAGGAAGCTGTTTTTGTACATAGCTGCCCAGATTACAGTCAGGTATAAATAAGATTTTATTGTTTTTGATTCTATCTACAATTTTTACGGCTGTAGCAGATGTGACGCATACATCGCAGACTGTTTTTAATGCTGCGGTGGTATTTATGTATGCAACTACAGTACGGTCGGGTTCTTTTTCTTTTAACTGAGAGATTATAAAAGGGTCCATCTGTTCAGCCATGGGACAGCCTGCTTCTGAATTTGCAAGAAAAACTCTTTTATCGGGGGAAAGCATTTTAACGGTTTCCGCCATAAAGTGTACTCCGCACATGATAAAAGAATCGCAGTCATACTTTGCAGCTGCCGTACTTAAAGCATATGAATCACCTGTTTCATCGGCAATTTCAACAATTTCTTTTGCCTGGTATGAATGCGCAAGTATTACGGCATTTTTTTCTTTTTTTAATTTTAGTATTTCTTCTTGTATATTTTTTATCATAATACCCTCCGGAATAATTATTGTTTATTAAAATCTTCAGTATCTGAAGATTGTTTTTCATTGTTGCTTTCGGTTTTTGATTTTTTATTATTCAATAAGATTTTTTTACTTTTTTTATAAAGCTTAATAAATCTTGAAGGTGACTTTTTACTGCTTTTCTGTTCATCTTCGCATTTATAATATGCCGTTGAAACAGGTAATTTTTTTCTTTCCAGTTTAGTATTTACCCATTCTCTTATTATATTGTAAAATACCGCAAAAATAGGGATAAATACAATCATTCCAATAGGACCGAAAAGTCCTCCGCCTACAAAAATAGCAAAAATAATCCAGAAAGACGATAATCCAAGTGAATTTCCAATAATTTTAGGCCCTAGTATATTTCCGTCAAATTGCTGAAGAAGTAATATAAAAATAATGAAAATAATTGTTTTTTCCGGAGTGGTCAGAAGAATGAGGAGTCCGCACGGAACAGCTCCTATAATCGGCCCGAAAAACGGAATCATATTTGTTATACCTATAACAACGCTCAGAAGTACCGCATAATTTTTAAGTCCCATAAATTGGAGACCAATAAATGTAAGTATTCCTATAATAAAAGAGTCAAGCGCTTTACCGGTAAGAAAATGACTGAATGTATGGTTAGTTTGCGATGCAATTTTCAGTACAGTATTTCTGGGCCTTTCCGGAAGGATTGCGTATACGATTTTTTTAGCTTGTGCAATAAAGGTTTCTTTGTTGTAAAGAAGATAAATTGAGACAATAAGTCCTAAAAGGCAGTCCTTTAAACCGATTATAAAGGACCATGCGCTTCCTGTAACATTTGCAATAATACCGTCCTTTGCGATTAAGCTGTCTAGCATAGGTTCAAATTTTTTCACATAATCAAGAATAACATGCTGGATATTATTGAATTCGCTATTAAGAAAATCGTTGATTTTCGGATTCTTTTCAAGAATAGAGCTTATTTTATTAGTAAGAAAATTTTGAAGATTATTAAAATATGCAGGCAGACTTTGTATAAAATCTTCCAGAGTGTTTAATATTTCAGGAACGATAGAGCATACAATAGCGATAATAATGCCCAGCATTAATATAAGTGAAATTCCTATAGAAACAGTTCGGCTTATAGATCTGCACTTTTTTGTCCTGCGGAATAGCTTTTTTAAATGCTTATCACATAATATAACAAACGGATTTAAAATATATGCAAAAACTATTCCCCAGATTATCGGAGAGAGTACTTTAATTATTTTATGAATATAGTAAAGAAAAGTATTATATTTAAAAACTAAAGCCACCAGAAAAAGACATGCAGCAAAAACAAGTATACAGTATACCGCAACGGTATTGCTTTTAGTATTAAATTTAATTTTCATAGAAATCTCCATTTTCTCACAAACTTATAATTTAATTATACATCATTTTCTGAAAAAATGGAATACTTTTTTATAATGTTTTTTGTATAATTAGAAGAAAGATGTAATAAATATAATAATTATCATTACAGGTGCAAAGAATTTAATAAGAAATGTTAAGGTTTTTTTAAAATATACTTTATATAATCCGCCTGACGATAATTCTTCAAACATATTTTTGGTTTTCCAGATATACCCGACAAGTATGCAGATACATAATCCTCCTATAGGCATGATAATTTTATCGGACAATATCATCAGCATATCGAATATTGAATGACCGAAAAATCTGATCTTGTTAAAAATTCCAAAGGAAAGCGAAGCGGCAGTCCCTAGCAATATAAATCCTATACCGGGAATTATACACGCTTTTTTTCTTGACCATTTCATATTATCAATAAAGTATGATGCTATAACTTCAATTAATGAAATTGCCGATGTAACTGCGGCAAAAAATACCAGCAGAAAAAAAATAACAGCAAGATATTTACCGTACTTCATATGGTCAAAAACGTAAGGAAGAGTATTGAAAAGCAGTCCTGAACCGGCTGTGGGTTCGAGGTTAAATGCGAAAACAGCAGGAAGAATTGCAGTACATGCCAGCAAAGCTATGATCAGATCAAAAACAGGAATATATAAGGAATTTTTTTGTATATTTGAACTGCGGCTTAAATAGCTGCCGTAGGTGATAAGCGTACCCATTCCCAGACTCAGACTGAAAAAAACCTGTCCCATTGCGTTAAGCAATATAGAAAATATATCGGAAAAAGAACTTACCGCTGACAGATCGGGAATAATGAAAAATTTTAAACCGTTTAATGCGTTTGGCAATTTTATTACATTGATTGCAATTATTATAATAAATACTGCAAGCATAGGAAGAAAAATTTTGCTTATTTTTTCAATCCCTCCGGAAATTCCTTTCATTACGATTATAATACATATAATTGCAAAAGTAATATGCCATAAAATTGGTTCGTAAATAGATTCGGTAAAATTTTTAAAATATTCAGAAGGGTTATCTATTGATGAAGATATAATATATTTAAACAAGTATTTTAAAACCCATCCGCCTATAACGCTGTAGTAGCAGAGTATTATGAAAGCTCCCAGCACGCCTAATCCGCCTACGAATCCCCATCCGTTTTTTATTTTATTGCATGCGCCGATAGGATTCAAACGTGTGTTTCTTCCTATAGCCATTTCTGACATAAGTATAGGAGCGCCAAGTAATACTAAAAGGATCACATATGCTATAATAAAAATACCTCCGCCGTTCATTCCTACAACATAAGGAAACTTCCACAGGTTTCCTAATCCTACTGCCGAACCGGCCGCAGCCATAAGAAAACCGAAGTTTGATGACCACTGATCGCGTTTTTTCATAATAATTTTATTTACTCCATTCATTAACGTTATACTTTCTGCATTATTTTATGCAGTTATTGTAAAGTTATTAATTTAATTTTTAATTTGATATAATCTCTTTTCTTTATTTGAAAAATGTGATATAATAAACGTAAAGATTTTTTAAATTTATTTTATAGGGAGAGAAATCATGTCATCGCTATCATTTTACGAATTGAAAAGAAAAGCTTTAAAAAAATATTTCGGAAGAATGAATGAAAAACAGAAAGAAGCAGTATTTGCAGTAAACGGTCCGGTTCTTGTTCTTGCCGGAGCAGGAAGCGGAAAAACAACGGTTATTGTAAATCGTATTGCAAATATGATCAATTTTGGAGACGCTTATTATGACGACTCTTATCAGGGTAGTGCAGAGGACTGCCGCTTCCTTGAAAACTATATAAACGGCAGCGACGCCGATCTGGAACAGCTTAGGGAAACTATTGCAGTACGTCCTATAAAGCCATGGAATATACTTGCCATTACTTTTACAAACAAGGCTGCGGGCGAGCTTAAAGAAAGGCTTCGTACCCTTCTGGGAGAGGACGGAGATAATATCAATGCGGCAACATTTCATTCCGCATGCGTTAGAATATTAAGACGTGAAATTGATAAACTAGGATATCAGAGCAGTTTTACGATATATGATTCTGATGACAGTCAGCGAGTTGTCAAGGCATGTATGAATGAACTTGGAGTATCCGAAAAACAGTTTCCGCCAAGATCTGTTTTGTCTGAAATAGGCTTTGCGAAGGACAGGCTTATGGAGCCTGAAGATATGGCTGAGGACGCTGCAAATGATTACAGAAGGACAGTTATCGCAAAAATATACCGTGAATATCAGAAAAAATTATTTGCTTCAAATGCTGTGGATTTTGACGATATTATAAAGCTTACAGTAAAAATACTAAATGATTTTCCCGAAACTCTGGAATATTATCAGAACCGCTACAAGTATATTATGGTGGACGAGTATCAGGATACAAATCAGGCGCAGTTCAGACTGGTAAGTCTTTTATCTTCAAAGCATAATAATTTATGCGTTGTAGGCGACGACGATCAGAGTATTTATAAATTCAGAGGAGCTACGATAGAAAATATTTTAAGCTTTGAAAAACAGTTTGTCGGCAGCCGAGTAATAAGACTTGAACAGAATTACCGTTCGACTCAGACTATTCTTGACGCTGCCAATTCAGTTATTAAGAATAATTCCTCAAGAAAACCAAAAGAATTATGGACGGACAGCGGTCAGGGAGATAAAATAATATGGTATAAGGCTCAGGATGAGCGTGATGAAGCTTCTTTTGTAGCTTCGAAGGTTATGGAGTATGTTAAAAACGGCGGCAGATTTGGAGATAACGCCGTACTTTATAGAATGAATGCCCAGTCTAATCTCATTGAACAGGCATTTGTAAAAAGCGGAGTTCCTTATCGTGTGTTCGGAGGTATGAGATTTTACGACCGTAAGGAGATAAAGGATATTACTTCTTATATGGCAGTAATAAATAATAATAATGATTCCCTGAGAATGAGAAGAATTATAAATGAACCTAAAAGGGGTATAGGTGACAGTACACTTGCCCTTCTTGACGATATTACCGGAGATTTGGGTCTGACGCCTCTTGAAGTAATGAGGAATGCCGACGAATATCCTATGCTTGCCAAAAAATCTGCGGCTTTAAAGAAAACTGCGGCTATATTTGATTATCTTGCTGAATTTGCGGACGAAAATCCTTTGGACAAATTTTTTGATGAACTCCTGAAAAAAACAGGTTATCTGGAATATATGAAAAGTCTGGGAGACGAAGGCATCACAAGACTTGAAAATATTAACGAACTTAAATCTACTATTATTTCATATATGGAAGATGCAGAAGAACCTTCGCTTAACGGATTTCTTGAAGAAATCGCTCTTTATACCGATATTGATAAAATGGATGCGGATGCGGACGCCGTTGTTATGATGACTGTTCATTCAGCAAAAGGACTGGAATTTACAAATGTTTTTGCAGTGGGAATGGAAGACGGGATTTTCCCTAGCGGAAGATGCTTTGACAGTGAAGAAGAGCTTGAAGAAGAAAGACGTCTTGCATATGTTGCAATTACAAGAGCAAAAGAGCGTCTGTTTTTAAGCAGCGCTTCTCAGAGAATGCTTTTCGGAACAACACAGCGTAATTTCACATCAAGATTTATAAAAGAAATTGATAAAAATCTTATTGAAAAGAAAGATAATACTATTGTCGGCAAATCGGACAAGCCTCCTGTACAGGCGGTTAAGTCAATGAGCTTACAGCAGCAGCTTGCAAAAAATAAAAGTAAGTCTGTTCCTTCGGCTTCGGCAGCTTTATATTCTGCTGGAGAAAGAGTAAAACATAATATTTTCGGAGAGGGGACTATACTTAGTGTGAAGCAAATGGCAAGCGATGCTATGCTTGAAATTGCATTTGAAAAAGTGGGTACTAAAAAAATTATGGCAACATTTGCAAAATTACAGAAAATATAAAATAGCAAAAATTATACCCTCCGGAAAATTATCCGGAGGGTATTTGTTAATGCTCAGGAATTAGCATCCACAGCCACAATTGTCATTGCAGCCACAGCCGCAGCCATTATTGTTCATAGAACCATTGTTACCGCAGCAGCAGAACAAAAGAATTAAAATAATGATCCACCAGCAACTACCATTTCCTGAAAAACCGCATCCACAACCCATAATTAGCAACTCCTTTAATAAATAAAATGTATTGAAGCGGAAACTTTATTGTTTGAATCCGTTTCATAGTACATAATATGTTATAGTGAAAAATGTGTTACAGATTTATCGGAAGAAATTAAAATTAATTATTTGAATTACATCGACATATATCGCATTGATTTCGTGGCATACTTATTAATGGATTAATATGAAAGGTGAGTGGACTGATGAATAATAATTTTGAGATGTTTACAAGAAGAGCAGTAAATTCTATTGAAACGGCAATCGAAGCGGCGTCTCAGATGGGGCATACTTATGTTGGTACAGAGCACATTATATTGGGGTTTGTTCAGGAGGGCGGAAATATTGCGGCTTCTGTACTGAAATCAAATAATATAACGCTTAATGATATATACGATCAAATGGTATTGTTTATCGGCAAAGGTGAAAAAACACATCTGACATATGACAATTTTACTCCTGCATTGAGAAGAATATTTAACAGTGCAGCAGCTGCTGCGGAATCGTCGGGTACGAAGCTTGTAGGTACTGAGCATATTTTCATGTCGCTCTTAAAGGAACCCGGCTGCGGAGCAATGAGTTTTCTTAGGGCAATGGGAGCAAATCCGGCAAAGCTTTATAATGACTGTGCAGGCGCATATACAGGGGAGATACCGGCAGAGGTTTTAAAATACAGTCAGCCGGACAGAAAACAAATTCCCACACTTTATAAATACGGAAAAAGTCTTACAGAGGAAGCTCTTGAAAGAAAACATGATCCTCTTATAGGACGGGAAAAGGAAATTGAAAGGGTTTTACAGATTTTAGCAAGACGCAATAAAAATAATCCATGTCTTATTGGTGAAGCCGGAGTAGGTAAAACAGCTATAGTAGAGGGATTAGCACAAATTTTTGTAAGCGGAAAGGTACCTGATGAGCTTAAAAATAAAAATATTTTTTCATTGGATCTTACCGCAATGCTTGCCGGAGCAAAATACAGAGGAGATTTTGAGGAGAGAATAAAAACATGTATTGAAGAAGTAATTAATGTTGGCAACGTAATACTATTTATAGATGAAATTCATTCTATTGTAGGCGCCGGTGCGGCAGAGGGAGCAATTGATGCGGCTAATATTATTAAACCTCAGCTTGCAAGGGGAGAGATACAGATAATCGGCGCTACAACTATAGAAGAATACAGAAAAAATATTGAAAAGGATTCTGCTCTTGAAAGAAGATTTCAACCGGTACTGATAAGCGAACCTGATGAAGATCAGACATTTAATATATTAAAAGGTCTGCGTGAACAATATGAAAATTATCATAATGTAATAATAAGTGATGAGGTTATAAAATCTGCTGTGAATCTGTCTGTTAGATATATAAATGACAGATTTTTGCCTGATAAAGCAATCGATATTATTGATGAGGCGGCGTCAAAGGCTAAAATACGCGGAGCAAGGAAGGAATCATCAAGAGAAAAAAATGATGTCTTACAAATGACAGATGAATTTATTACATTAGAAAGTATTGAAAAGGCATTTAAAAAGAAATCAAAAAATTCCGTATTGCGTCCGGTAAAAATTACAGTTGACGATACGGCAGGCGTAGTTTCAGAATGGACGGGGATACCTGTAAAGAGTATTTCAAAGGATGAAGAAAGCAAATTATTAAATCTGGAAAGTAATCTGCGAAAAAGAGTTATCGGACAGGAAAAGGCGGTTTCTGCTATTGCCAAAGCAATAAGACGAAGCAGGACAGGTTTAAAAGAACCGAATAAGCCTATAGGTTCTTTTATTTTTATGGGTCCTACAGGGGTAGGTAAAACAGAACTTTCAAAAGCGGCGGCAGAATTTATTTTTGACAGTGAAAGAAATCTTATTAAAATTGATATGTCCGAATATATGGAAAAGCATTCTGTTTCAAAGCTTATAGGAGCGCCTCCGGGATATGCGGGATTTGATGAAAGCGGTACTCTTACCGATAAAATCAGACGTAAACCTTACTGTGTTCTTTTATTTGATGAAATTGAAAAAGCGCATCCTGAAGTATTGAATATTCTTTTGCAAATTCTTGAAGACGGAGTTCTGACAGATTCTAAAGGCAGGAAAACTGATTTTAAAAATACACTTATAATTCTTACTTCCAATATAGGTTCTGAATTAATGTCTGAAAGCGTCAGACTGGGATTCGGAGAAAATAATGATTCTGATGTCAACAGTAAGGTTAAATCTGAATTGAAAAGGCAGTTAAAGCCTGAATTAATTAACAGACTTGATGAAATAGTGATATTCAAACCTTTGGAGAAAGGCGATCTTAATGCAATTACCGTAAAGATGCTGAATGAATTAAAAGAAAGAGCTGAAAAAATAGGTATAAAGCTGAATTTTGACAGTAATGTTCCTGATGAACTTATTAATGAAAGTGAAGTAAAAAAATATGGTGCAAGGTATATTAAACGTTCTGTTTCGGAAAAAATTGAAAATCTTATTTCTCAGCAGCTTCTGGAGGGTCATATAAATAAAGGTGAAGAAATTGAAGTTATTTATGACGAGGGAGAATTTAAGCTTGCAAGTCCGCTTGTATATAATACTAATCCTTCGTAACTAAATTGGTATAAAATAACAAAACTCTTGCGAATATTGTATGAAATCGCTAACGGAGAATTTAATATTATGTACTGCCCACAGGCTTTGGTCTGTGGGTTTCTTTTTTTAACGGGTATTAAACCTGAAAAGTATAAAAATATAGGACATTTTTTCGAGCAGTAAAAAAAGACGGTTAATTCCGTCTCAATTATTTCTCTGAATAAAAAAACTTTACATAATTTTTTTTCTGACTATTTTATTTTTCTTTCCTGATAGTCATATCAGTTATAAATCTCATAAATATAATAAAAGATTTCGCAAAAGAACATAATTTGCGAAAATTTCTATAATACACTATCCTTTATTATAGCATTTAGTAATATAAAATGCAATAGCTTTTTGAAAAAAATTGGTATTGGAGGAGAATATGGACGGATATAATATTTATTTAAGACAAGATGGTCGTTGGGAAGGAAGAATTTCGCAGGGCAAAAAGGAGAACGGCAAACGAAAGTTCCTTTATATTTTTGGAAAAAGTAGGGAAGCAGTTAGAAATAAAATTGATGAACTGAGAAAAAATTCTATCCGCAGCACTTCAAAAACAGTCGATGAACTTTTTGGTGAGTGGTATAAAAGTATATGCTACAGGGTTAAGGAGTCAACCCTTGCAAATTATCGTACGAAGGCATTGAACCATATACTTCCCGAATTTGGGCATATTCCGGCATCGGATATCAATTCCGATAAGATGTATTCTTTTATAGAAAAGAAACGAAATGAGGGTTTATCAAACAGATATATAGGTGATATTATTGTACTAATGAAATCAGTTTTTAAATATGCTGTTAAGACCTACTGTATCTATAATCCTTTGGAGGGAGTGTCACTGCCGAGAAAGAAAACCTCTGACATAAGGCTTTTAGATAAAAAAGAACAGCTTTGTCTTGAAGAATATGTCTCTAAAATCCACAATTCAACAACCTTAGGCATAACTCTAGCCATGACAACAGGTATCAGAATTGGTGAACTTTGTGCACTTCAATGGAAAGACATTGACCTTGAAAAACGTATTCTGACCGTCAGTAAAACTGTTCAGAGAATACAACTTCACGAAGCAGACAGAAAGACTAAGCTTATAATAACAGAACCGAAAAGTGAATCTTCGAAGCGTATTATACCGATACCCGAAGTTGTTGTTGCTTTTCTCAAAGAAATGAGAGAAAATGATGAAGATTTTGTTGTTTCGGGTACTTCAAGGGTAATTGAGCCGAGGACAATGCAGTATCGTTTTGCTAAAATACTCAAAAACGTTAATTTGCCGTCAGTTCACTTTCATGCTCTGAGGCATATGTTTGCATCAAATTGTATAAGACTTGGCTTTGATATCAAGGCACTTTCTGAAATACTCGGTCATTCAAGTGTTGAAATAACGCTTAACCGCTATGTTCATTCGTCATTTGAACAAAAAACTGAATATATGAACCGTATAACTATTTGTGTATAAACAAGTTTATCGTGAAATATGTTCTTTTGCGAATTTTAATAATTGGTTATGAATGTATTATATCCAATTATATAGCTGTTATGAGACAATACCTGGCCAAAATCGGGGAAGCTGTGATTAAAAAGGTGTTATTTGGAGGAAATGAGTTTTTATGACTAGATTGAATTATAAAAAAGTACATATCCAATTTGATGAGATAAAAAGCTTTATAAGAAAAGTTGAATTTATTTTTGAAATTATGATTCTTTCATTTATTTTTTTTCTTATATGGAAATTCATGTATCATATACCGCTTTTGAGTGGCGGAGGTTATATTCTTATACTTATATATGCTTTTATTATGTTTATGCTTTTTTTGTATTCGGATGCTTTTAAATTCGGATATATGAAGTTTACAGATATAATTATATCACAGGGATTGTCAATAATTATTCTTAATTGTATTACATATTTTCAAATATGTCTTATAGCTCATAATATGATATCTTTTTTTCCTATAATACTTATGACTGTAATTGATATTGCAGCAGCGTTTTTATTATCGTTAAGTTTTACTGCAATATATCATAAATATTGTGTTCCGAAACATATGATAATGCTTTATGGAAGAGAAAATTCACTTCTTCTGAAGAAAAAAATGGATCAGAGAAAAGATAAGTATTGTATTGAACGTATGATATATTGTGATGATTATACTTTTGAAGAAATTATTACAGAATTTGAAAATTACGATGCTGTTATTTTAAATGACATTAAGGCAGAATTGCGCAATAAAATTCTTAAATACTGCTATAGTAACTCAATACGTGTATATTCCGTGCCAATTTTATCTGATATTATATATTCAGGAAGTAAAGATATAACCTTGTTTGACACCCCTCTCAAGCTTATTCATGGATGTGGTTTGAGTTTGGTGCAGCGTTTTGTAAAGAGAACTATGGACTTGATTTTTTGTTTAACAGCCATGATACCGTCATCTTTTATAATGCTTATTGTTGCGGCGGCTATCAAACTTGAGGATGGTGGAACGGTATTTTACCGTCAAAAACGTGTAACACGAAACGGCAAAAAATTTGATATTTTAAAATTTCGTTCTATGATTGAAGATGCTGAATCTGACGGAAAACCACATCCTGCCATAGATAATGATAACAGAATCACAAAAGTTGGAAAGGTGATTCGAGCATTGCGTATAGATGAGCTTCCGCAACTGCTTAATATAATTAAAGGCGATATGTCAATCGTAGGACCGCGTCCCGAACGTGTCGAGCATTGTGAGATTTACAGAAAGGATATTCCTGAATTTGAATTTCGCAACAAAGTTAAGGGCGGTCTGACAGGATATGCACAGGTATATGGTAAATACAATACAACAGCTATAGATAAACTCAGACTTGATTTAATGTACATTGAAAATTATTCATTTGCACTTGATATAAAGATAATACTTATGACCTTACGTATACTGTTTAAAAAAGAAAGTACAGAAGGTTTTTATGAAGCTGATAGCAGGCTTAAGGAAATAAAAGAGAAAGAATTATTGAGGAAGTGAAAGGAATATGAATTACAGTGTTTTAATGTCCGTATATTATAAAGAAAACCCGCAATATCTAAAGCAAGCTATTGATAGTATGTTAAATCAGACATTGAAGCCGGAACAATTTGTAATTGTTGAAGACGGAAAATTAAATGATTTTTTACATAAAATGGTGATGTTATATAAGGAAAAGTACAGCGATTTATTTACCGTTATTGAACTGAAGGTAAATGTAGGGTTGGGTATGGCACTTGATATCGGACTCCAGCACTGTAGAAACGAACTCGTTGCAAGAATGGATTCTGACGATATTTCGTTACCTGAAAGATGCGAGAAGCAGGTTAAGCTTTTTGAATCAGATGAAAATCTTGTGATAGTCGGTTCAAATATTGATGAATTCTGGGATAATCCGACAGAGATAAAATGCTCACGTGTTGTACCATCAGAGCATGAACAAATTGTTAAAAAAATAGGTCGTATTCAGCCATTTAATCATCCGACAATAATGTATAAAAAATCTGAAGTTATCAGGTGCGGCGGATATGGAAAAATCAGAAGAAAACAGGATAGGGATTTATTTTCCCGTATGATTAATATGGGCTGTAAAGCAAGAAATATAAATGAATCTTTATTGCTGTTTCGTTCCAATGCCGATAACTATAAAAGAAGAAAAAGCTGGACTTATTGTAAAAGTACAATTGAAGTAACATATGCAATATGGAAACGTGGGCATTGTTCGATTACGGATTTAATTTATGTAACAATAGGTCAAATGATTTTATTTTTTGCTCCCATGCCTGTTATGAAATTAATTTCGGATAAAATATTGAGGAGAAAAATAATATGAACATTATGTTTATTATACCACGTATGGGCGGCGGGGGTGCGGAGAGAGTAACCGCACATATTGCAAATTATCTTTCAGAGAATGATTATGACGTTACCTTAACAACTTTTATTTCCGGTGAATCGTTTTATTCATTGAATAAAGAGATAAATTATATTGGTGCGTCCTGCAATGTAAGTAAAAAATCTGTATTGCGACAGTTTAGTATGATAAAGGAATTGTTTAAGGCAGTAAAATATATATCAAAAATAATTGATGATATAAAGCCGGATGTTGTGATTTCAATGCTTACTACTGCTGATATTATAACTTATATGGTAAAAAAGTATGGAAAATATCATAATTTCAAATGGATTTCTTCTGAACGTGCTGCCCCTTCTGAACGAAACATTATTTATCAGCGAATTCTGAATAAAATATATCAAAGTACGGATATGTTTGTTTGTCAAGGGAACGTCATGTTTGATTATTACAGCTTTGTTCAAAATAGATGTATTATAGCTAATCCGTTGTTTTCATTAAAATTACCTGAAATTATTGAAGAAAGAAAGCCTATGGAAATTGTTGCATCAGGAAGACTTGACCCACAAAAAAATTTTTCTTTGTTGATAGAAGCTTTTAGTATGGTACTCAAGGAAATAAATATTAGTGTAACCTTAAAGATATATGGAGAAGGACCTCAAAGAAATACTCTTCAAAGTCAAATAAACGAGTTGCAGTTAGGTGATAAAATAATTCTTGAGGGAAGCGTCAGTGATTTGCATGATCGTATAAATGGTGCAGCTTTATTTGTTCTTTCTTCAAATTATGAAGGATTTCCAAATGTTTTGTTAGAAGCTATGGCAATGGGACTTCCGGTTATTTCTACTGATTTTCAAAGCGGAATTGCCCGTGAATTAATTGGCAGTGAAAACGGAATTATAGTTCCAGTCGGCGATGTGAGAGCATTGAAAAGCGCCATAGTAAAAATCTTGAACAATAAAATATATCGTTTAAAAATGCGTAAAAACAATCCTTATGTGAGAGAACAATATAATATTGATACTATTATAAAAAAATGGCTTAAAATTATTGAAATGAGATGAAAAAAATGAAAGATAAACTAATAAAGATACTTAAAAACCCGGGATACATTTTTATTGCACTCAGTCGTCTTGGTTTTTTCAAGAAAATGAATGATGAAAAATATCTTTGCATTGTTTACAAAATTAGAACTGGAAAAACGTTAAACCTTGAAAATCCGAAAACTTTTAATGAAAAACTTCAATGGTTAAAGCTTTATGACAGAAAAATCGAATATACCACAATGGTTGATAAATACGCAGTAAAACAATATGTTGCCGATAAGATAGGTGAGAATCATATTATTCCAACACTTGGAGTATGGGACAAATTTGAAGATATTGATTTTGATAAGCTTCCGAATAATTTTGTTTTAAAATGTACACATGATTCGGGTGGACTTGTAATTTGCAGAGATAAATCGAAGCTTGATATGAATGCTGCAAAAAAGAAATTAAATAAAAGTCTCAAACGAAATTATTTTTATGCAGGAAGAGAATGGCCTTATAAAGACGTAAAGCCGAGGATTATTGCGGAAAAGTATCTTGAAGAAAAAGGGAAAACTGTTCCGGAAGATTATAAGGTATACTGTATAAATGGTAAACCAATATATATTGTTGTTTTTCATAATCGTTTTAATCATGGTGAAGAACTTAGTGAAACGGTTTACAACACTGCGTGGGAACCACAGTATATTTCACTTGATGAACATTTTAAGGTAAGTAATATTGTTGAGTCGGTTCCGGAGTGCCTTGATAAAATGCTGAAATATTCTGAAATATTATCAGAAAATATTTGTCAATCCAGAATTGATTTTTATATAGTAAATAATCATTTGTATTTTGGTGAAATAACGTTATATACAGCTTCGGGATTTCAAAAAATGATACCGGAAGAAATGGATTATAAACTTGGACAAATGATAAAATTACCGAATAGGAAGGAAATAGAGTTGGTATAGTGGGGGATTTTGAAAAGAATCATGTATATATATATTCTGATATTTGTTTTTATTGCATACTTTTTCATGATTGAGAGAATGATTGAAACACGTCATGCAATTACATTTAATAGTTTATCTCACTCCAATTTAGAATGGAAAAGATTTTTTCAATTTTTATTTCTACTTATTATGTCTGTACTTTGGTTCATCTCAGCTTTTCGTGATGAACATATAGGGTCTGATCACGGAAATTATGTAGATGCATTTCATAATATAGAGAAGAATGGTGATGCATACTTTACTGAGAAAGGGTATGTGCTTTTAAACAAGATAGCCATAATAATAGGCGGTGGGACTGTTACTTTAACAATACTTGTAACCACTCTTATTTTATTGAATTTTATTATCTATATAAGAAAATATGTATCACCTGATTATTATATCTTTTCCATTTTAGTTTTTGTGTTCCAGCCTTATCTCTACATACAATGCTCTTTTAATATTATGCGTCAAGGGTGTGCCATTGCAATAGTTTTGCTGTCAATTCCTTTTTTACTTCAAGGAAAATGGGTGAAATACATATTTACTATTTTAATTGCTTCTACCTTTCATTCTTCAGTGTTAGTTATGCTTTTATTGATTTTATTCAGAAAAATTGATTTTACACCTACTTTAATACGGAGATTGGCAATAATTTGTTTGATTATGAATCTTCTCAATGTTGGAACGTTGGTTTTTAAGATTATTTCTCGTTATAGCTTATATGAAACATATGACGCATCTTTGCTGAATTTTAGACCGTATGTGTTTGCCATAACATTCATTGTTTTGTATTTTACGTCTATTTACTCTGAATTATATAAAAGTAAGGAAGAAAAAGTTCTTGTAGATTTATTTATTTTGAGCTTAGTATTTCTTATATTTGCTGTTCAAAATGATATGCTATACCGTGTGTATATTGTATTGGCTTTTATCTCTATTCCGGGAATAACAATTATTTGTAAAAACTTAAAAGGAAAAAGAAACTATATAGAATTATGTTTTGTCGGCTATTACTCTTTATTCTATATTTTCTATGTCTCTCTTTGGTATATCAACAATGATACTGCATATATGCCTTTTAAATTTATTTTTGAGTAAGAGGGAGAATTTATTATGAAAAAAGTAAACGACTTTATATATGACCCATTAAATTTTTCCTGTAGTTACCCAGAAAATAAAATTGTGAGGCTGAAAATAATATGAGTGATTCGAGAATAAAAAATTCAAAAAGGAATTTAAAAAGTGCAATAATTCTACAGATTATAAATATTATTTTACCTTTTGTTGTACGTACGCTTATTTTATATAAACTTGGTGAAGAATATCAGGGACTTAATGGTTTGTTTACATCAATTCTTCAGGTACTTAACCTAACTGATCTAGGTTTTTCTTCAGCTGTCGTTTATATTCTATATAAACCTATAGCAATTGGAGATAATGATACAGTTTGTGCATTGATATCATATTTAAAAAGGGTTTACAGAATAATAGGAATTGTTATTCTCGCTATAGGATTGATATTGCTTCCTTTTTTAAAATTTCTTATTAAAGGTTCGTATCCTGATGAAGTAAATATTTATTTATTATATCTTATATATCTTTCTAATTCTGTTATCTCATACTGGTTATTTGCATATAAAACTGCATTGCTTCTTGCAATGCAGCGTGCGGATCTTACAGATAAAATATCGAGCATAATTAAAAGCAGTATGTTTATTGTACAGGCTGTAGTTTTATTTGTATTTGGTAATTATTATGTTTATGTTATTTTTCTTCCGATATTTTCGATAATCAATAATTTATTAGTACAATTTGTTTCAAAAAAATACTTTCCACAAATCACTCCGCATGGAAAAATATCTGAAAATATAAAAAAAGAAATTACAAAGCAAGTCAAAGGTGTCTTCTTTAATAAGTTGTCTAATGTTTGCAGAAATACGATAGATACAATTGTAATTTCGTCATTGGTTGGACTAACAAGTGTTGCGATATATAATAATTATTTTTATATTTTTACAGCAATATATGGAGTGTCGCTGACAGTTTCAAATTGTATGCAGGCAAGTGTCGGAAACAGTATAGCAACGGAAGGCGTAGAAAGAAATTATAAGAATTTAATAAAATTTACTTTTATTTTTTCATGGTTAACAAGTATGTGTACTATATGTTTATGTTGTCTTTATCAGCCTTTTGTAAAAATATGGATGAGTGGCAACAAAAATTTGATGCTTTCTGATTTTAATATGTTTTTGTTCTGTACATATTTTTATGTAATAACATCATGCAATATAAGAAATTTATACGTAAGTGGTTCGGGTTTGTTTTGGGAGCTGAGACTATCATATTTTATGGAAGCAGCAGGAAATATAATTTTAAGCTTTGTGCTCGGTTATTATTTCGGAGTTACGGGAGTTTTACTTGCAACAATAATTACCATTGTGCTGTTTAATTTTCTGTCAAGGAATAGAGTGTTATTTAAATCATATTTCCAAAGAACAATAAAAGAGTATTATATCGACCATGTTTTATATTTATTTGTTACAATTGTAAATTGTATTTTAACATATACAATATGCTCGCTTATTCATATAGAAGGAATGGCAGGATTAATAATAAAGCTTCTAATTTGTCTGTCTATACCAAACGCTTTAAACTTACTTGTATATTTTAAAACCAAGCGTTTTAAAGAAGCTTTTAAATTTATTAAATCTGTATTTATAAGAAAAAATAAAATTTAGTTTCAGAGGTGCAAAATGCAAAATTTAGACAATCAAACAATACTTATAACAGGTACGGCAGGGTTTATCGGCAGCAACCTTACAAAGGAAATTATACATACCGCAAGCAATGTGACTGTTATTGGGCTTGACAGTGTAAATGATTATTACGATGTTTCACTCAAAGAATACCGACTAAATGAAATTGAAAATCTTGCAAAAGAAAAGAGTGGCTGCAATTGGAAATTTATCAAGGGAAATCTTGCGGACAAGCTGCTTATAGATACAATTTTCAGCGAATATACTCCAAAGATAGTTGTAAATCTTGCTGCACAGGCGGGTGTACGCTATTCTATAACAAATCCCGACGCTTACATAGAGTCAAATATAATCGGTTTTTACAATATCCTTGAAGCTTGCAGAAATTATCCAGTTGAACATTTGGTTTATGCAAGTTCGTCAAGCGTTTATGGTGGAAATACAAAGGTTCCGTTCAGTACTGATGATAAGGTTGATAATCCTGTATCGCTTTATGCCGCAACAAAAAAATCAAATGAGCTTATGGCACATGCATACTCAAAGCTTTATAACATTCCATCAACAGGTCTTCGTTTTTTTACAGTTTACGGACCTGCGGGACGTCCTGATATGGCATATTTCAGCTTTACCGAAAAACTTGTTAAAAGAGAGAAAATCAAGATTTTTAATTACGGCGACTGTAAGAGGGATTTTACTTACATAGACGATATTGTCGAGGGAGTTAAACATGTAATGGTTAAGCCGCCCGAAAAGAAAAACGGAAATGACGGACTTCCGATACCACCGTACAAGGTATATAATATCGGAAACAGCAGTCCAGAAAATCTTCTTGACTTTGTTCAGATACTCAGTGAGGAGCTTGTAAAAGCTGAGGTGCTTCCACAAAATTATAATTTTGATATGTATAAGGAGCTTGTGCCAATGCAGGCAGGTGATGTACCTGTGACATATGCCGATACATCAGACCTTGAAAGAGATTTGGGTTTTAAGCCGAAAACAAGTCTTCGTGACGGTCTGAGAAGCTTTGCCCAGTGGTATAAGGAATTTAACAGCAAATAGGAGATGATAAAATGAAAATAGCTGTAGCAGGAACAGGGTATGTCGGGTTGTCATTGGCTGTTTTGCTTGCACAAAATAATAGGGTTTATGCGGTTGATATTGTTCCGGAAAAGGTAGAAATGATAAATAACAGAAAATCCCCTATACAGGATGATTATATCGAAAGGTATCTTGTCGAAAAAGTGCTTGATCTTACAGCAACCCTTAACGCAAAGGAAGCTTACTCTGACGCTGATTTTGTTGTTATTGCGGTTCCGACAAATTATGACAGCAAGAAAAATTTCTTTGATACATCGGCAGTTGAAAATGTGATAAAGCTTGTAATGGAGTATAATCCTGAAGCGATAATGGTTATCAAATCGACCATTCCGGTAGGATACACAAAAAGCATACGTGAAAAAACAGGAAGCGGAAATATCATTTTCAGTCCTGAATTTTTACGTGAAAGTAAAGCGCTTTATGATAATCTTTATCCTTCAAGAATTATCGTGGGAACAGATATGGAAGATGAAAAACTTGTAAAAGCGGCACACATATTTGCAGATTTACTTTCTGATGGTGCAATTAAGGAAAATATTGATATTCTGTATATGGGATTTACAGAAGCTGAGGCTGTAAAGCTTTTTGCAAATACTTATCTTGCGTTGAGAGTATCTTACTTTAATGAGCTTGATACATATGCAGAAATTAAAGGTCTTGATACACAGCAAATTATTGATGGTGTATGTCTTGATCCTCGTATAGGAACACATTACAATAATCCGTCATTCGGATATGGCGGATACTGTCTGCCAAAGGATACAAAGCAGCTTCTTGCTAATTACAAGGATGTACCTGAAAACCTGATTGAAGCCATTGTTGAGTCAAATAAGACTCGTAAGGACTTTATTGCCGACAGAGTGCTTGAAAAATCAGGTTGGTACAGTACGGATGATGAATTTGACACAGGTATTGAAAAGTATGTGACGATTGGTGTTTATAGGCTTACTATGAAGTCAAACTCAGATAATTTCCGCCAAAGTTCAATTCAGGGAGTTATGAAAAGGCTTAAATCAAAGGGAGCAATAGTTATTATATATGAACCGACTCTCAATGACGGAGATACATTTTTTGGAAGCGTTATAGTTAATGATCTTGAAAGATTTAAGAAGATATCTGATGCAATTGTTGTGAATCGTTATGATAAATGTCTTGATGATGTATCTGATAAGGTTTATACACGAGATATCTTTATGAGAGATTGAAAGGAAATAAAAAATGGAGAATAGTTATACTATAAAAGAACTTATCGGATTATTTCTGAACAAAATCTGGATTATTATCATTGTAACAATAGCAGGCGGAATATTATCATTTGGATTTTCAAAGATGTTTCTCCCATTTGAATATTCATCCCATGTTTCCATGTATGTTCAAAGTTATACAGGAATTTCAGATCAGATGGCTGATCAGAATAATATCAGTAATTCCAAACAGCTTGTAAATACATACATGGAAGTATTAAAGGACGACGCTGTTATGGCAGCAATTGGTGAACTTCTTCTGGAGCAGTTTGATGAAGTAATACTTTCTGAAAATTTCACGTTTAATATGTCAGGTGAGATTGAAACTGAATCACTGCGCAAATGTATTGAGCTTAGTACTGTAACGGATACATCTGCCGTTAAGGTTATAGCAACTGCGAAAAATCCTGAAATTGCAGCTTCAATATGTAATAATCTTACATCAATAGCGCCTGAATATGTGGCAAAAGCGGTAGGTGTGGGTTCTATTAATACAATTGATAAGGCAAAGGTATATGAAACACCTGTTGCGCCTAATGTTATAAAAAACACATTACTTGGTATGGCAGCAGCATTACTGATAGTAGTAACGATTATTCTTATTACAGATTATTTTGACAATACTGTCAAGGATGTGGCATTACTTGAGAAAAAATACAAAAAAGCTATTATTGGTGAAATACAAGAATTTGCAGCGGAGAGAAATGATAAGTCTTCAAAAGATAATTACAGCAAGCTTACGGATAAGGATATTCCTTTTTATATTGTTGAAAGATATAAGTCTATCAGAACAAATGTAAATTTCTCTCTTGCAACATCTGATAAAAAAATATTTGCTGTATCTTCGGCGAATCCGTCTGAGGGCAAGTCTATAATTTCCGCAAACATTGCTATTGCGCTTGCACAGGGCGGAAACAAGGCACTTCTCATTGACGCAGATATGAGAAAAGCGGTTCAGCATAAAATATTTGAGATTAAAAATAAAAAGGGTCTTTCAACAGCTATCAGTAAAATGAATAAGCTCGATGAGTGTATTCAAAAGAATGTAATGGAAAATCTTGATGTAATGACATCAGGACCTCTCCCACCTAATCCGTCTGAGCTTTTAGCATCTGAAAATATGTTAGCTATACTTGATGAGCTTAACAAAAAATACCAGATAATTATTATTGATACACCGCCTGTTAATGTTGTTACAGATGCAATGGAGCTTGCAAAATGTGTATCGGGTATTGTTGTTGTATTATGTTATGGAAGAACAACTACGGAAGACATCGAAGCAGTTGTAAAGAAAATGGAATTTTCAAAGGTCAATATGCTCGGATTTATTCTTAATAGTATTAAGAATAAGCGTAGCGGAAGATATTATTCCAAATACAAGTATGATTATAAGCGTGGCTATGGTTATTACGGAGAAAAAACGGATAAAAATGAAACAAAGAATGAAAAGAAGTGAGGTTGAGAATATTGCGCACAGAATATCATTGTCATATACTGCCCGGAATTGATGATGGAGCGCATAATCCCGAAATGTCGTTGGAAATGCTTGAAATGATGCGTATGCAGGGAATTGAACGTGTTGTTGCCACACCGCACTTTTATGCACATCGTGAAAAATCGGTTGAAGATTTTCTTGAAAAAAGAAAGAATGCATACAATCGTATAAAGGAAAATAAATTTATAAAGAATATTATTTTGGGTGCGGAGGTTGCGATTGAACATGGTATTTCCGAAATGAAGGATATAGAAAAACTTGTAATTATGGGAACGAATTTAATTATGCTTGAACTGCCTTATCGTTCGTATGAAAAATGGATATCAGAGGAAATTTATAATATTTCAGCGGAGTACAATCTGAAAGTTATTATTGCTCATGTTCACAGATACTTTGAATATTACAGTAGTTCCGAAATTGAAAGAATACTTTCAATAAAGCCTGTATTTCAAGTAAATAACGAAGCTTTTGAAAACCGCAAGGAAAAAAGATTTATAAAAAATCTAATAAATGAAGAGAAAGAGATAGTTTTCGGAAGTGATGCACATAATTTGACAAGCAGAAAACCTAACTGGGATTTGCTGCAGAAAAAGGTGGATGTTTCCATTATAGAGACTTCGGATAAAATGCTTGAAAGGTATGCAAACTACATGGCAGTTAAAGTATAAGATTTATAATAATTATTCAATCAGAAAAAGATAGTATGGTTCACAGAAGTATTGGTTTTAGTTGTACACATTGAAAAGGGTTACAGAAAACAGCCAAAATTACGGTAAATACGTAATTTTGGCTGTTTTGCAATTAGATTTGTCGGAATTAATCGAATTATTTTTTAAGTTCTAAGGTTCATGCAATTATTTGATTGCAAATAACTATATACGTTGCCTTATTTCCTGATCACTTATAAAATTATCCAAGTGGAATCAATTCTGAAACTGTTGAATTGCCCTGAGAATCAGTAACAATAAACATACATACATAATTTTCAGGATTTTCTATTGGAGTTACTTCGAGTTCGTATCCAGATTTAAGATTTTGTTCAAATCCCATTAGTATTCCGGAATTTTCCCAGTCGAAAAACTGGAGGAGTTTGCCGTTATCATCTCTTGTAAGGTAGCTGCATCTGCCGACAACTGACATAATATTATAATCATCAATATCAAGCAGCTGTTTGTTTGCACGTTGAATTTCTTCGTCATCAGATGAAATAGGAACAGCGTTTCTTATTATTCCGTCAGGGTGTTCTTCATCTACAACGATCTGAAGATTTGCACTGGTTGTTGCAAAATCATCTTCTGTTTTAGTAAGTACGACTGAGGTAAGATATCTTTTTTCTGTAGAAGAAGAATCATTGTCAATTAAAACCATAGGAATATCGGAACGTTCTCCGGTTTCCTTATCTTTCATATACACCACATTATCGCTATAGTAAGCATGAAGAACTCCGTTATCGTCCATTTTTACATTTTTGCCGCCATGGATAAATACATACATATCTTCAGCACGTTCATCTTCTCCGGATTCAATAAAACCGCCTGCTTCGGCTTTGCAGAGAATATAGTATGCAGCTGTTCCGAAATTTTGCTGTTGTTCCTCTGTAAGCGCAAGAGAAATATCACTGCCGTTTTGAGAACCGTTTTCCGGAGTAATTTTTTCTACATTTGTTTCTGCTTCTTCAACTGTCCATTCATCAGCAATCTGTTCTCCGTTTTTTATAGAGTTGAATTTTTTAAGAAAGCTTGTATAACCTGAAGAAAAATCAATACTTTCTTGCATGGCTATGCAATATTCAGAATATTCGCTGTCTGTCTGATATGGATAACAGATGGATACGCCTCCTGCATTTGCAGTGTTGGTACGCATATACATTATCATATCGTTTATAGAGGTTATTGTTTCGTCAGCCGAAGCGTCAGAGTCGGCTGAAAGAAGTTCAAGAAGATTTGTTATGTCTACAAGACTGTAATTAAAGTCTGAACTATATGTACCGAAATCTTTTACATTATCACGGTTTCTTACCGCTTCAGGGTAGGTATTGCTATCAAGGTTACTATTAATATTTTCAAAAAATGCATTGAGCTGATCTTCAGCGGTCTGATATTTATTTAAATCCATACATGACAGTGTTAAATCGGAGTAAAACTTTGGATATTCTTCAAATACTGCTTCACTGAAATCCATATATGCATCAATGATTTTTTGACCTAATCTTGCACCGTCCATATCAGGTTCTGAAAGTGAAGAAAGAAACGAGTAATTCCAGCCCCAGCCCGGTTCAGTTTCCTGAGATGAGATTAAATAGTTGGAATAATCGGAAAATACATCAGCAACTTCAAGAGAACTCATAAGGCAAGCATCGAAACCGATCCATTCAAGTTTTTGACCTGACTGACCTACTGAATTTTCCAATGCGGACTGCATTTCAGGAAGTGTAAGCAAATCGTTGTAATTTTCATCTACACCAAATCCGAATACCGGTCCGGCGCCATGATTCCAGAGAATCAAGCCGTATTTATCAGTGTTGTAATTTTCAAGACCATATGAAATAAATTCACTTAAGGTATCCGCTTCACCCATATTTTTTGCGTCTGTGGAAGAAATTTTAGTAAAACCGTTTGATTCAAGCTTAAATATGGCGTTTTCATCAGCGTCAATTTCAGGTGTTTGCCATTGTGAAGCGCCGCCTGTATAAACAATTATGTTATTGTTATCAACATCCGGCATAGCCTCCTGCATTTCCTGTAAATCAAGAGAAGCATTGCCGTATTCAGACTCCAGATCAGAACCTACCATGTAAATCATAATAGTCTGACTATAAACTTTTCCAGTCGAGTCCAGCGTATCAAGATTATTTATAATATTGACTTCGTTTGACGGCGTAACACTAGTGCCTGATACATCGCTTGATGAAGAATCGTTTCCGAAAATATCTTTATTTGTTTTTTGAGTTTTGTCTGAATCCTTGCTGCATCCTGTTGATGCTGCTGTCAGAATCATAGCGGAAGTTAATGCTGCTAAAATTCTTTTCAGAATTAATGCTTTTTCTTTCATATAAAATCTCCTTTAATTAAACTTTTAATATTATATCACAAACATAAAATAAAGTCAATTAATTGGGATAATATTAAAATATATGAAATTTAAATAATCTGATAAAATAAACCGTGCTTTGTACAGTTCCATATAAGTTTTCCATGAGAAAAAGCCGGAATGCGTGTTTGCAAGTTCCATTCCGGATACTGTTTTCTTATTATCAGACTGTCTCCAGTTAAAAGTGCGACAAATGAAATGTAGTGTTCTTTTGTCATTTCGTGATTTGTTGAAATGAAATAATCAGTTTCAATATTTTCTATACTTAGTTTTTCTTGTTCATTAGCTTTTTGCGGTTCTGAAGCTGAGAGCTTTTTACCGCAGCAGGATATAGCGGCATCTTCTGAAGAAGTTATAATATTTCCGCATTGCGGACAGATATAGAATTTAGTTTTTTTCATATTTCCTCCTGTAATAGAATTTATATCAAGCTTACCTGACAACAGTTCTTCCAGATTTACTTCTAGTATTTTTGAAAGATCAGGGAGAAGCGATATGTCCGGACAGCCTAATCCCCGTTCCCACTTAGAAACGGTTTTATCACTGATATTCATACGTTCAGCCAATTGTAATTGTGTAAGCTGTTTTTCTTTTCTAAGCGTATAAATAAGATTTCCTATTTTAATATTATTCATGTGCTTTTCACCTCCGGAATTATTATAACATTATATTGATTTAAATACAATAAACGCTCCGTAGAGTTAACAAAAAAGAACAAGGACAGTTCAACTGTCCTTGTTTGTTAAAAAAAGCTAAGCTGACTCATTTCATATCCGGATTTATATGCTGAAATTATGTCCTTCATTTTGTAAATAATACCATATTTCAGACATTCGGATTCAAAGATTTTCCATAGTCTTCCGACATTTTGGATTGTACATTTATATGAATTACCGTAATATCTTATATATTTTTCACGAAGATTACTTTCCGGAAATATTACGTCTAATTTATCGAAAAAATATTCTCTTTGATTTTGCCGTAATGTTACGCCGAAGGAGGGATAAATAAATTTACCTCCGCATTTTGCCGTTTTATGAATAATATTTAAAATATTTTCTTCGTTATCCTCAATAAAAGGAAGAACAGGCATGAGAACTACTCCGGAAAATATACCGTGATTGCTAAGTGTACGCATTGCTTCAAAACGCTCGCTTGACAAAGAGACATGCGGTTCGATTTTTCTGCAAAGACTGTCGTCAGCGGCAGTTATGGTAAGCTTGCAGATAACAGGGGAGTGTTCTTTAATATTTTGAAGAATGTCGATGTCTCTTGTAATAAGAGCGCTTTTAGTGACAATGGAAATACCAAAATTAAATGCGTCGATCAGTTCCAGACTGTGTCTTGTAAGCTGGAGCTCTTTTTCAAAAGGATTGTAAGGATCACTCATAGCGCCTGTTCCGATAACGCCTGAGCGTACTTTTCTTTTCAGTTCGTCACGGAGCAGCGGCAGCACATCTTTTTTGGCTCTGACTTTATCGAAATTATCAATATTGTAGCATTCGCTGCGGCTGTCGCAGTAAATGCATCCGTGACAGCAGCCACGGTAAATATTCATATTATAATCTGTTCCGAACCATTCTGTACTTTTGCATTTAGTAAGAATAGTTTTAGCATCAATATATTCCATTAGTATCCCAGCGGTTCAGCAACAAGTATTACTTTTATTCTGTTTTTATGCCTTTGTTGTGCAGATACAAGGAAATTGCAGCATATTCTGTCGCTGCTGCTGCAACCGGAGGTCATGCCGGGACATGACTGTCCAAATGCGGCGCATTCGCCTGTTTCATTACAGTATGTTTTACAGTTCAGACGAACGGTATTCGCAGGCGCTGCTGTGGATTTAACACGGTTTATAGCTTCGTCCAGATTTTTTACAATTTTGTTATATCCGGCTACCACGATAACTGATTCAGGACCGTATGCTATTGCTGCGATTCTATTACTGTTTCCGTCAACATTATAAAGCTCGCCGTTTTCGGTGATTGCATTGGCGCTGGTGAAATAAGCATCGGTACTGAAACATTTAATGTAGAATTCTTTAATATTTTCCGGAGTAAAGTTTGCACGGTCTAAAAAATTATAATCAGGAGTTCTCAGTAAATCAATAATACCGCATTGAGTCAATGATACTGAGCCTCCGCTGCCTATAATATCACCCTTTTTTATAAGTGTTTTTACAATATTCAAAACTTCGTTTTTATTGTCTGCAATAAAAACCTGCATATTATTTTTTTCTAGCGCTTTTTTGGCTTTTTCCATTCTTAATTTTATTATTTTTTCGTAATTTTGGTCAGTCATATTTTTACCTCCATTTTATTATATAAAAAGGGTAAGAATTTCTTACCCTTTAAATTTGTTTATTAAGATGCTGTTTTAAAATCAAACGGATCATAACGCTTATAAGCCTTTTCATTTTTTTCTATACTATATCCTGCAACCCATTCGTTGAGCTTATCCTGTAGATCATCGGAGAACATGTTAAATCTAGTACTATTAGCTGATGTTTCGCTCCATAGATCTTCATCGGTCATACGTTCCGTTATGTCAAGTCTTACTGCCACATAAAGAGTGTCTTCATCTTCAATAATTTCCGGAATATTGGTTTTTGCATCGTTATATACCCAGTCATAGAATGTTTTTGAAGGAGTATACTGAATTTCTTCTTCTTTTGTATTTTCGTCGGTAGTAACTACGGAAATGATTGTTTCATTCGCATAAGGATTAGCAGTAGTAGTTTCTGATTCTTCACTACCGGCTTCGGAAACAGCCGTAGTAACTGTTGTTGTTTCAGATGATGAAGCTCCTTCGTTTTCAGCAGTTGTTACATCGGCTTCATTTTCTGATGTGTTTTCATTATCAGAAGTTGACGTTTCGGAAACAGTTTCAACTGAGGTTGTTTCTGTGACAGCTTCAGTAGCGGCTTCGGTTGTTGTTTCTTCACCGGCAGCTTCAGCTGCTTTATCTGCAACATATTTATCGTATTCCTCCTGCATAAGATCAAATTCTTCCAGCATTTTATCAGTAGAATCTGCATTTTTTGCACGTTTGAGGAAGTCGTCAGCCATGTCTGTAATTTCTTTTTTACCTGCCTCGTCAAGGTCGTTGCCTTCCGAGTCATGAAGATCCAGACCGATATATTTTACTCTGGCGTTATTTTCAATATAAAAGTTTTTTACATCCTCTTCTTTAACTCCTTCCGTACCGTTTTCACCGTAAAGAGCTTCAAAAATCTCATTGCTTTTATAAGTATTGGTCATTATTTCCTTTAATGATTCTTTTCCGATTCCGTTGCCTTCAAACATATCAGGATTATTTTCGTAAGCGCTTTCAACGCTTGATTCAATACTTTCTATATCGCTTTCTTTCAAAGACAATTCCATTTCATCAAATTTTTTCATAACGGCAACATGTTCAGCGCAGGCTGTTGTTGTTTTGTCTTCTACCCACTGTAAAAAATCCTTGTCGTTTATTTTGACCTTTTTAAGAGCTTTTTCATCAGTAACATCCAACTTTTCATTAGCTTTTTGAGCAAGATTTTTGGCTTCCTGAAACGCAGTATACTGATAATAAATATATACGCCTGCTTTGACCTGATATCCGTCAACAGTAAGTGCATAAGCAGTAGATTTGCCTGTACCGCATCCGGCGCATGATAAAACCATTGCAGACGCAATAATGCCGGTTAAAATTTTTTTTGCTTTCTTTAACATGATTATTCTCCTGTTCTGCCGCAGAGCAACGGTTTTTAAATAAATATTTCCTGCGGCTTTTAAAATATTTCAGAAATTCCGTTGCTGCCGTCTGTGATGGCGGACGGCATGCCAATTTTGATTTAATATTAATTCACATATTCAATATGCGAGGTGTTAATAAAATGTCAGATACTTTATAATTATACTATATTACTGCTTATAAGTCTATACTTTTATCAAATTTTTTTAAAATTTTCATAAAAATTTCAAAAATATTGAATAAATGAATTAAAAATGTTATAATATAAAATAACTATATATTAAATTGGAAGTGTTAAAAATGAAGGTACTTATAACAGGCGCCAGCTCGGGTATTGGAAGGGATATGGCGAGATATCTTTCAGAAAAAGGGTTTGAACTTGTCCTGACCGGCAGAAATATGAAAAAGCTTGAGGAATTAAAGAAAACTCTTAAATCAGATGCAGAATTAATATATTCCGATTTGTCTGAAGAAAATGCACCTTTTGTACTTTATAAGAAGTGTAAAGATAAGAACATTGATTTTCTTATAAATAATGCGGGATATGGATTATTCGGTGAATTTGACAAAACGGATATTTATGACGAACTGGATATGCTGAATGTCAATATACGTGCTATGCACATACTTACCAAGCTTTTTCTCAGAGACTTCAAACGCAGGAATTACGGAATAATTTTAAATGTGGCGTCCAGCGCCGGATTTATGACAGGTCCTCTGATGTCATCATATTACGCTTCTAAGAACTATGTTTTGCGTCTTTCTATGGCGATATATGAAGAACTTAGAAGAATCCGCAGCAATGTTAAAATAAGTGTTTTCTGTCCGGGACCTGTTGATACGAATTTCAATAACAGAGCCGGAGTTTCTTTCAGCGTTAAATCAATTTCCAGCGAGTACGCTGCAAGATATGCCATAGATAAATGTTTAAGCGGAAAAACTCTTATTATTCCGTCAGTTCAAATGAAGCTGGGAGTATTCTGCACGAGACTTGTACCGCAGAAATTACTCTCTGCCGTTACGTACAATATACAGCATAGTAAAAAGAAATAAATTAGGTTTAGGGAGTTTCGCTGTAATTTCCTAAAAATTTAAAATATTCAAGTTCGTCTGATAATTCTGTCAGAAGCGATTTTACCTGAGGATTTTTAATATTTCCTGTAAAATCCAGATAGAATATAACATCAAAACTGCCGTCCGCAATCGGGCGGTTTTCTATTTTTTCAAGATTCATATTATTGACAAAAAATTTTGTAAGCAATCTGTAAAGGCTTCCTTTTGAATTAGGAAGTTCAAGAGTTACTGCAATTGTGTTTGCATCGTCTGATATAAGAAAATCCTTTGAAATACAAATAAAACGAGTAAAATTCGGAATAACATTTGAAATATTAGATTCAATTATCTCCATATCATAGAGCTTAGCGCAGCTTTCAGAACAGATTGCCCCGCAGTCAAATCCGGATTCGCTTACATACTTTGCGGCAGTAGCGGTATTTTTTGATTCAACCGGTTCAAAACCGGATTTTTTCAGAAATCCGGAACATTGTTTGAGCGCTTGAGGATGTGAATAAACCTTTTTTATATTTTCAATTTTAGCACCTTTTTTTACGGCAAGACAGTTAGTGATTTCTACTTTTACGGTTTTTGCTATAAATACATTGTATTTTCTCATAAGGTCATAATTTTGAGTAACCGAACCGGCGGTGGAGTTATGTATGGGAATGATGCCAAACTGAATGTCGCCTTTTTCTACAGCCTCAAAAACATCTTCAAATTCCTGATAAAAAACGATTTCATTTTCGGAAAACAGTTTTCGTGCGGCAGCTTCGGAGTTTGAACCTGACGTACCCTGACAGCCGATCTTTCCGGTACAGTTCATATTAAGAGGAAGAGGATGGATAAAGTCCTTTTCCTTTAAAAGCTCCTGCTGCTGCAGACACTTGCTTATGTCCATAATTTCGGTAAAAAGCGCCGCCGAACCGTCTTTTAAATGTTCAGGGCTTCTGTCACGCACTTTTTTTATAATTTCCTTCTCTCTGCCTTCCTGAAAAATAGGCAGATTGTTTTCTTTTTTATAAAGCGCAACCTGACGGCATAGATCCATTCTTTTTTCAAATGCGCTTAAAATTTCTTTATCAAGCTTGTCAATATCGTTTCTTAATTGGTTTAAATCCATTTTTTCTTTCCTTTCATAATGCGTCTGAATATTATTATACATTTATTTTCCATAAAAATCAATCGTCAATTTGCTGAAATGACTTAATTTGACTTTTATAATTATAGTAAAATATTAATTTGACAAATCTAATAGTTTAATCCAAGCAGAAACAATTAATTTTATTAAATGAAAGCTGCTCTTTTGAGTACTCCTGCGGCTTATCATGCGATATATTAATAAGAATATCCAAATAAATATTGAGCATTTTATAACAAATTTTCCTGTAAGAAATATTATGAAAATATGACAATATTTGATAAATGAAAAGAAAATAATTTAATCAGTATGCTAAAATTGTTTATTTTTCCTTGACAATAATTTACTTGGGTGGTAAAATCATATTATAATAAAAAAGGAGGTCATTTATAATGACAAAGAAAAGAATTATAAGCTTGGCAACGTCAATGTTATGCGCTGCAAGTATTTGCGGGGGGGGGCACAGCCACTAACCGTTAATGCAGCATTATATAGCAGTGAAATGACTAGTGGTAATTTCCTGTATAAAAAAGTAGATGTGAATTATGATCATACATACGATTACATAGAGATAACCGGATGGACGTCAAATTCTGGTGAAAAGGTTGAAACATTAACAATTCCTACAGTAATTGACAATTTATCAGTACAGAGCATTCAAAGCAATGTTTTCTATGATAATAAGGATCTGTATGAAATAAATGTAAATTCATCAAATGAATACTTCAGCGCTTTAAACGGAGTTTTGTTTAACAAGGATAAGTCCGAACTTATCTGTTATCCGGCAGGAAGAAAAGTATCGACAAATTATGAAATTCCTGGTGTTGTAAAACATATAGGAATCGGTGCTTTTTACAACTGTTCAGTACTTGAAAATGTTGTTATTCCAACAAGTGTGGACAGTATAGGGGACAGCGCTTTTTATAATTGTTCCAGTCTGGAAGATATAGATATTCCGAGAAATGTATCAAGCGTGGGAGCTAATGCTTTTAAGGGAACAGCAATGTTAAATTATCAGATCGCAAATGCAGGTCCTTTATACTATGCGGATACATGGGTAATAGGCAGTACAAGCGGTATTGAAACTATTATTGACGGATCAACTCCTATAAAATCAGGTACAACAGGTATTGCAGATAATACGTTCAGAGGCTGTACCAAGCTTTCAAACGTTGCAATTCCTAACACTGTTAAGTATATCGGAGATTCCGCATTTGAAAACTGCGGCGAATTGGCTATAATTACTATTCCTTCAAGTGTTGAAAGTATCGGCGGATATGCTTTTTCAAATTGCAGCCGTCTTACTACAATGGATATTCCTAACAATGTAAAGAACATGGGAAACGGTGTTTTCTATAATTGTACAAAGCTTTCTGAAATCAAGCTCTCAACTAGCTTAGGTGCTATTGGCATCAGCGCTTTTGAAGGCTGTAAGCTTCTGACAGCCGTAGATATTCCGGCAAGTGTAGCTTCTATTGGAGATAAGGCTTTTTATGGCTGCTCAGGACTTAATACTATAACAATTAATAATGCTAAATGTGAAATTTATGACAGCGGTAATACAATCAATAAAACTCCGATCACAATTTGCGGCGCTAAGGGTTCAACAGCTGAAAGCTATGCTACAAAGTACAATAAGACATTCAAGGAAGTAAGCAGCAGCGGCGTTAAAGGCGATGCTAACGGAGACGGTGTACTTCGTGCAAGCGATGCGGCATTTATAGCAAAGAAGCTTGCTGAGGCTTCAATTTCCGGCAGTAAGGTAACAATTACAGCTTATCCGAATGCAGATTTTAACGGTGACGGTAAAATAACAGCTGCAGATGCTGCGGCAATTGCAAAATATCTTGCAGAACAGAGTATTAAAAAGTAATAAATACAAATTAATGCGGACGTGTAAAAGCGTCCGCTTTTTTGTATTTAGAAAACTCTCAGATAAACTCAGTTACATAATATAAACAATTTCTGATTATGTTCAAGATATTCAAATTAAATTTTGAAAACACAGTATTATCAAACTGAAATTAATAAGTGTAATCTAGTTTGTTACGGATCTGATTTACGGTGGGTAAATGAAGATGATAAAATAAAGCTTCGTCTCGTAAAAAGCGACCATGAAGTACTTATAAAGCTTTTTAATTGTTGGTCATTAGCATAAAAAAATTTAAAAAAGCTTAAGATTAATTGAAAAATAAGCATATGAACTGTGCTGATGTTGTACGTATGTGCTGATGTGTTTGTGCTTTAGCACGATTTGAAAGTGAAATATTTTATGCAGTTTGTAGAAAAATACCATAAATTAAAAAAAGTTTCGGTCAAATCTATAAGAAGTAACATAAATGACTGACTTCATTGACAAGAACTTCATTTAATTGATATAATATAGACAGTTAAAGAACATAAATCGACAATAGAAAATGAGCAGGCAGCGTCGCCGTAATATGGCAGGACGCTGTCTGCTTTTTTATTTAACTGAGAGGACTGATAGTATGGCTGAGATGGCAAGAAATGATGTAGAAATTATGCTTGATAACGTAGGCATGATTTACACAGCAGCAGATGGGAAAGATGTACAGGCGCTTACAAGTGTGAGTATGAACATACAAAAAGGTGAATTTATTTCTCTTTTAGGACCGTCAGGCTGCGGAAAAACAACGCTTCTGCGAATTATTGCTGATTTGCTTCAGCCAACGTCCGGCAGAGTTGAAATTGGCGGTGAAACTCCAAGAGAAGCTCGTCTGAAACGAAAATACGGAATGGTATTCCAGAGCGCAGTTCTATATGATTGGAGAACAGTGATCAAAAATGTTGAGCTGCCCCTTGAAATAACTCATCAATCCAGGGCAGAACGGCATGAAAGAGCTTTGAAAATGCTTGAACTTGTAGGACTTACTGAGTTTCAGAATCATTATCCTCGTCAGCTTTCCGGAGGTATGCAGCAGAGAGTCGGTATTGCAAGAGCTCTGGCGCTTCAGCCGGAGATACTGCTTATGGATGAACCTTTTTCGGCTCTTGATGAATTTACAAGAGAAAAGCTTCATATCGATCTGCTTAAGATCTGGAGAAAAACCAATAAGACTATCATATTCGTTACACATAATATTTCCGAGTCCGTATTTCTTTCCGACAGAGTATGCGTGCTGTCACCTCATCCCGGAAGATTATCCGCTGTAATTGATATTGATTTACCCAGACCGAGAACTATGGACATTAAGGATACTCCTGAATTTACAGCGCTTGTTTCAAAAGTAAGAAACAGTTTTGAGGGCGTTTAAGGCGGTGATTTAATTGAAAAAGGTTAAAAAGATACTCACATCGAAAATATTTGTAATATTTATCTGGATTGCGGCTCTTTTCGTTTTATGGGAAGTATGCGCCGCACACGTTGCAGAAACCAAACGTACACCGGAAAACATTCTTCCTCATATCAGCGGTATAATCAATTCATTGCTGAGTGATAAGAAAATAAACGGCAGTCAGACGGCTTTGCAGATGGTACTGGAAAATGCCGGAGCAACACTTTCACGTGCCGGAGTGGGTTACTTAATAGGAATTGCGTCTGGTTTTGTACTGGCTCTTTTGATGAGTCTTTCCGGAATTGTTGAAAAGATTGCGTTTCCGTATCTTATGCTTATTCAGTTAATTCCGATTCTCGGCATGGCTCCGATCATAAATGCAATTACCGGAGATATCGCAGTAAGCCGAATTGTAATTGCAGCAATACTTACATTCTATCCGGTTGCAACAAATACACTTGCAGGTTTCAAGTCGGTACAGAAAGAAAAGCATGAACTGATGTATTCATATGCTGCCAATAAATTTCAGATTTACACCAAAACAATGATACCGGCATGTATACCGTATTTCTTTACAGGGCTAAAAATTTCTGCTCCAATGGCAATAACAGCGTCAATTCTGGTTGATACTCTTCAGGGCGGAATCGGACTTGGCTGTCTGCTTTCACAGTCTCTAAAAGGGGCAATGACAAGGTATGTTTTCTGGGATATCGTATTTTTCAGCGCTGTTATCGGCATACTCAGTTTCTATATAATGGGAGTGGCTGAAATGATACTTTGCCCATATAAACGCACAGGAAAATCTAAAAAGAAAGGGTGAGAACAATGGCAGTACTGAAAAAGAAAAAAAGAAAATCAGCTGTTGAGTCAGTATTATATCCGGCGCTGTTCGGTGTTCTCATTATAGTTATGTGGCAGACGGGAATACTGCATAAACTTCTGAAAACAGATGAATATATATTACCGTATCCCACAAGGATCATCAGTATTATTTTTGAAAATAGCGACAAAATAATGACTAATGTATGGGCGTCGGTTGAAGTGGCAGTCTGCGGACTGATTTTAGGTTCGCTGTTGGGCTATATCATAGCAATTATAGCTGCAATTTTTCCGATCTACGGAAGCGGCGGGCTTACAATAGTATCAGCATTTAATGCTATCCCTATCGTTGCTCTTGCACCTGTTATTATTAACTGGACTAAAGATGTCAGTGAACAGGCAGAAATACGAAGCATGGTTGCGAAGATAATAGTGGTAACTGTGGTAAGTATGGCGTCAATGAGTGTCAATGCTTACAGGGGACTTACAGAACTTACGCCTTTCTCACATGATCTTATGAAAACCTATGCTGCAGGAAAAATTACAGAATTTGTAAAGCTGCGCCTGCCAAACAGTATTCCGTATATATTTACTGCTCTCAGAGTAAGCGTTCCGGGTAGTGTAATAAGCGCTCTGGTAAGTGAATATTTTGCAGAGTATATTATCGGAGTAGGCAGACAGATCCGTGAAAATATTCTTATTGCACAGTATTCAACAGCCTGGGCTTATATAATTACAGCTTGTATAATAGGCATATTGATGTATGCAGTTCTTATGATAATTGAGTCGGTATTGTTAAGGAAACGCAGATAAAATGTGTTTCTGATAATATAAATAATCCCATTAAACAGGAGGAATTTATTATGAAAAATTTAAAGAAAACACTGGCGGCAATTGCGGCATTAACAATGGTAACGGCATCTATGTCTGGATGCGGATCATCGGAGGATAAATCATCAGGTTCAACAGCATCATCTTCCGGAGAAAGCGTTTCTTCATCATCAGTATCAGAAGAGAGCAATGGGGAAATGTCTAACGAAGAAAGAATCATTTCGGCAGCTCAGGAAGGAAAAGTCGGTAACTGGGGACTTGGAAATGAATATGAAATCCTTGCTCTGCTCACAAAGTACGGTCAGGATACGACATATCTTTCTCAGTCATTTGATATGGACGGATTTGACGACGGTTCAATTACTCTTGCTTCAGCCATGACATACAATGAACTTGGTCTTGTAGTAAACGACTACGAAGGCGGCTACGGCTACGGTGATACAGTCGGCACAATTGATATGAACGATGAAGGTGTTGCAATGCTTGAAGATAATCTCTTCTGTACTAAAGAATTTGCAGAGTCAAATCCGAATACTGTAAAAGCATTTGTTTATGCTTCAATGGAAGGTTGGAAATATGCCTGTGAACATCCTGATGAAGCGGCACAGATCGTTTATGAGGCAGGTTCTTCTGTATCTTCTGACCATCAGGCATATATGGCATCAGAAGTAAAGAAACTGGTTGAGACTGATACAAAGGGTAATATTGTTACTGATTACGGAAAAATGGATGAGGAGGCTATGCAGCAGACTCTTGATCTTGCTAAGCAGTATATTTCACTTGATGACAGCGCTGCTGCTGAAAAGTTACAAACACTCACACTTGATGATATCCGTGATACATCTTATTGGGAATCCGGAATGGCAAAGGATTTTGGTGAGCCTGAAAAGAAAGACGTTTCTGTACAGCTCAAATGGCTGCCGCAGTGTCAATTTATGGGTTATTTTGTAGCTGAAGCAAAGGGTTACTATGACGAAGTAGGACTTAATGTTGATATTATCTCCGGCGGCGGTGACATCGGCGAAACAACAGCAGTAAACAATGGTACTGTTGACTTTGGCGTAACATGGGTATCCAACCTTATTTCCGCAAACGCAGGCGGTATGGATCTTCTTGAAGTTGCACAGGTTTATCAGCGTTCCGGACTTGTTCTGGTATATAAGAAATAATTGATTTATACTCTGTATGGACGGGCATTGCCCGTCTGTCAGAATTTCTGAAAGGAGTAAAATTGCTATGGATATGATTATAAAAAACGGTACAGTTGTAACTGATTCAGAAATGTTCAGAGCTGATGTTGCTGTCAAGGACGGAAAAATTGTTTCTATCGCTGAGAGCATCAACACCGGTGGCTGTAACAATGTTTTAGATGCAGAAGGCAAGCTTGTCCTTCCGGGCGCTATTGACGCACACACTCATCTGGCAATGCCATTTGGCGGAACCATTTCCTCTGATGATTATTTTGCCGGAACAAGGGCCGCTGCCTGCGGCGGTACTACAACGGTATTTGATTTTGTATTGCAGGATTTCGGCGAATCAATGGTTGACGCCGTTAAACGCCGTGACGCTCTCTGTGCCGGAAACGCTGCTGTGGATTATTCTTTTCATGTAGCTGTAAAGGATGTCAGCAACAGACTTATTGATACTATTGAAGATTGCGTGAAATTCGGTGTACCTTCATTCAAGGTGTTTATGGTATACGATTTTGGTGTGACAGACGGCGTATTTTATCAGGTACTGCAAAAGGCAAAAGAATGCGGTGCGCTGATAGGAGTTCATGCAGAAAATAATGAAATGGTGAATATGTTCACAAAGCAGTTCCTTTCAGAAGGCAAAACAAGTGCATGGTATCACTATATGTCTCGTCCGGAGTTTGTCGAGGGAGAGGCAGACGAAAGAGCAATTCAATGGGCAAAGGCTGTGGGGGTTTCGCTGTATATCGTACATCTTGCCAATAAACAGGGCGTTGAGGCGGTAACAAAGGCAAAAGATGAGGGCTACACTATCTATGCAGAAACTTGTCCGCAGTATCTTGAATTTACAAGTGATGTTTATAAGCGTGAGGACGGCAGAAATTTTGTATGTTCTCCTCCGATGAAAGGCGAGGAAAGTCGTCAGGCGCTTTGGGAAGCAATCAGACGAGGCGATATTGATACAATTGCGACTGACCATTGCCCTTTCCAGTCATATGAAAAAGACTGGGGTAAGGATGATTTTTCAAAGATTCCAAATGGCTGTGCGGGAATTGAAAACATGTATCCTTATATGCTGTCCGCAGCAAACGAGGGGAAAATACCATATACTAAGGCTGTGGAGCTTTGCTCAGCAAATCCTGCAAAAATTTTCGGCTGCAAAACCAAAGGCAGTATAGCTGTGGGCAAGGACGCTGATATCGTGATTTATGACCCTTCAGTTGATTTCACTATCACAAATGATAAAATGCATTCAGATTGCGACCATACTATCTGGGAGGGTGTAAAAGTACATGGCTATCCGGTTAAGACCTATTCAAGAGGTAAGCTTGTATATGAAAATGGCGAATTCAGAGGCGAAAAGGGATGGGGAAAATTTATTAAGTGTTCTCTTATATAATGAAATTGCAGAAAGGAGGCTGATGATATGTTCAGATTAAAAGAAGAAGCGGCACGTTGTCTGCTTTGTTTGGAAGGCGCTTGTACTGCTGCATGCGAAAAAGGGTTTGATCCTGCAAGGGCTGTCAGAGCCATTCGTTTTGAAAATGAAGCTGGGGCAGGAAACTTTATTGATAAGGGAGTATGTTCCGAATGTACAGGAAATTGCGAAAACGTTTGTATTCATTATGACAGACCTATAAGAATACGTGAAATGGCATCAATGCTGCCCGAAGTGGCTGAACTTACACAAAAGCCGGATCTTTCAATAGATTTCTGTGGAGTTCACTGCGAGAATCCGTTTTTTCTGTCATCATCAATTGTGGCAGGGGATTATGAAATGTGTGCTAAAGCGCTGGATATGGGTTGGGCAGGAGTGGTTTATAAGACGGTAGGATTTCTTATACCGGAGGAGGTTTCGCCGAGGTTTGATGCAATAGGCAAGGAGGGAACACCTTTTATTGGCTTTAAAAATCTTGAACAGATTTCTGACCATGAGCTATCATATAATCTTGATGTGTTCAGAAAATTAAAGAAGAATTATCCGGATAAGGTTCTGGTAGTTTCCATAATGGGGCAGAATGATGAGGAATGGGTAAAGCTTTCTCAGCTCGTTACCGAGGCGGGAGCTGATATAATTGAGTGCAATTTCAGCTGCCCGCATATGTCCGGTGAAGGTCTCGGCTCTGATGTTGGGCAGAACCCTGAACTTGTAAAGCATTATACGCAGCTTGTTAAATCGGCAACACATCTGCCTGTTCTGGCAAAGATGACGCCCAATATCGGCAATATGGAGATTCCGGCAATGTCAGCCGCAGACGGGGGAGCTGACGGAATTGCCGCTATCAATACAATTAAAAGCATAATCGGAATAGATCTTGAAACTATGTCAGGCTATCCGTCAATTGGCGGAAAAAGTTCAGTATCGGGATATTCAGGAAAAGCTGTAAAACCAATTGCTCTGCGTTTTATCAGTGATCTTGCTCACTGTGAGAGACTTGACGGACTTGAACTTAGCGGTATGGGAGGAATTGAATCCTGGCATGATGCTTTGGAATTTATTCTTCTCGGATGCAGGAATATACAGGTTACTACGGCAGTAATGCAGTATGGCTACCGCATAATCGACGACCTTATATCCGGTATGGGAAATTATATGGTGACCCATGGAATCAGCAGTATTTCAGAGCTTGTGGGAGCAGCAGTTGACAATATAATTCCGGCAGATGAGCTGGATAGAAATACGCTTATTTTTCCTCATCTGAATAAAGCGAAATGTCTCGGCTGCGGCAGATGTGTAATATCATGCAGCGATGCTGGACATCAAGCGCTTAAAATGGTTTCAGGAAAGGCGGCGCTTAATGCTAAAAAATGCGTAGGCTGTCATCTGTGTATGCTGGTATGTCCTGTTGAGGCAATTGATAATAAAGGAATAAGAATTTCTAAACCCCAATAGTATAATATACTTCAAAGAGGTGATGAAATATGGCAATTACATTATCTCAGCTTTGTGCCAACACTGAGAAAAAATACTCAATGAAGCTTATTGCAGGACATGCAGGAATGGGAAATACTGTACGTTGGGTACATATAATTGAAGATAGTGAGGTACCTGATTTTCTGCATGGTAATGAGTTGATTTTTACTACAGGTATCGGTCATGTCGGAAATGAATGGCTGAAAAGTTTTACTGTCAGTCTGAAAAATAAAGGTGCAATAGGACTTGTTGTCAATATCGGTCCATACATCTCCTCTGTTCCGTCTCAGGCAATAGTATTTTGTGAACAGAATGGTTTTCCACTTTTCACAATACCATGGAAAACAAGGATTATAGATATTTCATATGAATTCTGCCGCAGGATAATAGCCAATGAAAAGCGTGAAAGTACTATTGCCGACGCTTTTCGTGGAATAATCAGGAATCCTGCCACTGCGGATGATTACAGTTCCATGCTTAATCGAGCAGGCTTTTATGATGACAGCTCCTATACGGTAATATCGCTGAGTATACTAAGGAGAAGCGTTTCAATTACGGAATCTGTTGTCAGAACAACAGATATGTCTCTCTGGCGTATGCTGAAAAAATCCGGAAACCATTCTTCGCTTTTTATGAAAGAAGGCGACCTGGTTGCAGTTAGGCAAAACTGTTCGGAAGAGGAAATAGTAATGTTTTGTGAACTTTTAAGACCAATTGCCGAACAGTCTGCTGATACTGAAATTTATATCGGAGTTTCAGAAAGCGTAAGAGGTTTTGCGGAAATTTCTCAGGCTTATGAACAGTCGTATGCAGCAATGCTGACTGGACGCATAAAAGGCAAAGAGCGTGTGTTTTACCGTGATATCGGTCTTATGAAACTGATATTCGGTGTAAAGGATAAAATGATACTGTCATCATTTGCAGAAGAAAATTTAGGAGTGCTCCACAGGTATGACTCTGAAAAAAATACTGATTATTGCAGTATTCTGAGAAAATATCTGGAGCTTAACGGAAGTGTGCTTGAAGCGGCGGCAGAAACAGGAGTTCACCGCAATACAATTAATTATAAAATCAGGGCAATACGTGAAATACTCGGACGTGAGCTTGATGATCATACAAAAAGTATGCTGATGCTTGCATACCTTATTGAAGATGTGCTTGACATATATGATAACTTAAACGGAGGTAATAAACAATGAGCGCTGAATCAATCAAATATAACCACTGCACCTACAATCTGCAGTCATGGGCAAAACAAAAAGGACTTAATCCTGTTCCGATTGAAAAGGCCGATGGTATCTATATGTGGGATTTTGACGGTAACCGCTATACGGATATGTCTTCCCAGCTTGTTAATCTTAATGTGGGTCACGGCAACCGTGCCATTATAGATGCAATTAAGGAGCAGGCTGAAAAATACTGTTATCTCTCGCCCTCTTACGGAAGTGAACCCAGAGGCGAGCTTGCTAAAATGATTATCGGGCTTATGCCTGATAACATGGGAAAGGTTTTTTTTACAAACGGAGGAGCTGATGCAAATGAAAATGCGGTCAAAATCGCAAGAATGTATACCGGCAGACAGAAAGTATTTTCACGTTACAGGAGCTATCATGGCTCTACATACGGCGCAGGAAACCTGACCGGAGAACCAAGAAGATATCCTCTTGAACCTGGTGCACCGGGATTTGTAAAGTTTTTCGACCCATATATTTACAGAGAAAAAATCAGATTTGCAACTGAAGAAGAAGCCTCAGAATACTATGTTGCAAAGCTGCGTGAACAGGTAATTTACGAAGGAGCAGATAATGTAGCCGCAATCGTTATGGAAACTATCACAGGTTCAAATGGTGTAATTATTCCTCCGAAAGGTTATCTCAAAGGTGTACGTGCAATATGCAATGAATTCGGTATCATGATGATATGCGACGAGGTCATGGCAGGTTTCGGCAGAACGGGTAAAATGTTTGCATTCGAGAACTTTAACGTTAAGCCTGATATCGTAAGTTTTGCAAAAGGCGTTACCTGCGGTTATGTTCAGCTGGGCGGCGTTGTTGTCTCCAAAAAAATCGCTGAATTTTTTTATGATCACCTTCTTTCCTGCGGACTTACATACAGCGGTCATCCGCTTGCCTGTGCAGCAGGTGTTGCCTGCCTTAACTTCTATAAAGAGGCGAATATACTTGAAAATGTAAATAAATCGGGCGCAGTTTTAGGAGAATGCCTTGAGGAATTGAAATGTAAACATGAGAGTGTCGGCGATGTGCGTTATATCGGACTTTTCTCAGCAATCGAACTTGTCAGGGACAGGGAGACAAGAGAGCCGCTTGTACCATATGGAAAGGATCCGGAGGGAAAAATGGTAAAACTTATTGGCATGCTCAAAGCAAAAGGCTTTATGACTTATTCTCATGAGAATATGATACTCATTTCACCGCCGCTTATCATTACTCCTGAACAGGTTCGGGAAGAAATGGCAAAAGTAGATGAAGTTCTTGATGAAGCCGATAAAATGATTAAATAAATATTGAAAGGACGGTCTCTATGGTTAAAGAACACTACAGCGATGCCGTAAACTGTGCATTGTCTGAATATATAACACCAGCAAAGTTCAGAACGGTTTTGTTTGAGCAGCATAAACAGCCTGGAGGGATCACAGAAGTTCCGGTTGAAATAACGTTAAGTAAGGAGACCGTAAAAAAACTGAGCTTCAGAGTTTCGTGTGACGGTATGCTTTATGGATTTGCAAGAATAAAGCCGCTTATAAGAGAAAAATTCGGGGCAGAAGCAGTAAAAATATATATCAATGACTGGGAAGTTAAATTTATTCTTGTGTTTGAGTTGGAAAACGAGAAAGAAAAAGCATTTTATATAAAGCAGGAAGAAGTAATAGAACTGCTTGAAAACTGCTGTCGTGTACCTCAGCAGCAATCGTTAAAATAACTGAAAGGGAGTCTTAATTTATGTATACATGCAGCGAAAAGAGAATGGAAGACAAAATCAGAACATTCAGCCAGTTTGGTAATGCCGGACACGGGGGAATTACCAGATATTCACTGTCTCCGGAAGCAATTATGGCAAGAAACGAGTTCAGAAATCGCATGGAAGCAATTGGTGCTGTAATTGAAATTGATGATGTTGCAAATATGTACGCTACGATCCCGGGCAGTGATCCTGACGCAAAAAGAATAGTTATGGCATCTCACTGTGATTCCGTTAAAAACGGCGGCAACTATGACGGTATCCTCGGCGTAATGAGCGCTATGGAGGTGCTGGAAACTGTTGTAGCTGAAAATATCTCTCACAGGCATCCTCTTACAGCAATGATTTGGACTAATGAGGAAGGTTCACTTTATCCGCCGGCAATGATGTGTTCCGGAATTGTTTGCTATGATTATCTTCCTGAAGATATTCGCAGCAAATTCAGATATGAAGATATGATGAAGTCACAGAGTATTCTCGATTCAACAAAGACATTCGGTGAAGCTCTTGAAAAATCAGGATTCAAAGGAAATATTAAATACCGTATCAGTCCGGAAAAATATCAGTATATGTTTGAAACTCATATTGAGCAGGGACCTATTCTTGAAGATGCCGGAAACGATATCGGAGTTGTAGACTGTGTACTTGGAATGTTCAACTATCGTCTGAAATTCTACGGTCAGACAACTCACGCCGGAACATTTCCTATGCTTAAGAGACGTGACGCTTTTCTTGCCGCTTCACAGGCTCTATGCTACCTTCATGAGGAAATTGACAAGCTTGGTTACAGTGACCTTGTCTATACTACTGGTGAAGTTGTATGTCACCCCTGCGTACATACTTGTGTACCAGATTTCTTTGATTTTTCATTTGATGCAAGACATGAAAATCCGGAAGTTCTTAAAAAGGTTCTGGCAATTGTAAAAAGCTGTGCCGATAAAACATGGGCAGGTTGTACATGTGAGGTTGTAAAGGCATGGAACAGAGATACTGTTTACTGGGATAAAAAGCTTGTAGAATATGTAAAAGAGTCAGCAGAGGAGTGCGGAATCAAGCATCAGTACATTCATTCAGGCGCAGGACATGATGCACAGTTTGCAGCATATATGCTGCCGACTACAATGATTTTTGTTCAGTCAAAGGACGGTCTGTCCCATTGTGAACCTGAATTTTCATCAGTTAAGCACTGTACAGAAGGTGCAACTGTAATGCTCAATGCTGTACTAAAAGCTGATAATGACTGAAAAATAATATAGTATATCCGGGCGGATAGTATATTCTGCCCGGATTTTTAGAATTTGTTCTTAAATGAAAGGAGTTAACAGGAAATGGGTATGGAATTTAATGCTCCCAGAAGAATTTTAACAGGTGAAGGCTGTCTTGCAGATGCAGAAAAATATTTTAGTTCTATGGGGAAAAAAGCGTTTATAGTTACAGGAAAGCATGTTAAAAAGCTTGAATGTTTCACACAAGTTATGGGTTTTCTTGATAAAAATGGCATACAGTATACTGTGTACAGCGGAATTACAGGTGAGCCGGACGATAAAATGATAGATGAAGGTGTAAAGCTTTACAAAAGAGAGAAATGTGATTTTTTGATCGCCGTAGGCGGGGGAAGTCCTATGGATTCAATGAAGGCCATTGCTGCTCTTGTGACAAACGGAGGAAAGATTTCCGACTATATGGGAAAAACTATAACAGGCAAAATACCGCCTATGGCAGCTATTCCGACTACAGCCGGAACAGGTTCTGAGGCAACTCAGTTTACTGTTATTACTGATAGTGAAAAAGGAATTAAAATGCTGTTAAAGGGAGCAGTATTAGTACCTGAACTCGCTGTTATAGATCCTGTTTTTACAATTTCTTCTCCTAAGAGCGTTACTGCATCTACCGGACTTGACGCTCTTACTCATGCAGTTGAATCTTATACATCAAGGAAAGCTCAGCCTTTGACAGACACTGTATCTCTTGATGCAGTAAAAAGAATTTTCAGATATCTGCCTGTTGCTTATAAGGACGGAAACAATATGGAAGCAAGAACACAGATGTCTATAGCCGCTTTGGAGGCAGGAATGGCAATCAATAATGCGTCAGTAACGATAGTTCATGGAATGAGCCGTCCTATTGGCGCCTTGTTTCATGTTCCTCACGGACTTTCCAATGCCATGCTGCTTGAAAAGTGCATGAGTTTTGCTGCCGATGGTGCATATGGAAAATTTGCCGAGCTTGGACGAGCTATAGGGGCTGCTGACTCTGCAATGAGTGACAGATCTGCTGCTGAAGCGTTTGTTTCAGCTTTGGGAGAAATGTGCAGTATCTGTGAAGTTCCTACTTTATTAGAATACGGAATAGATAAGAGTGAATTTATGGCGGCGGCGGATAAAATGGCAGCGGATGCTGTTGTAAGCGGAAGTCCTTCAAATACAATAAAAGAAATTTCTAAAGAGGATATACTTGAAATTTATGCATCTCTTTGGAATTGATATTATTATAAGTGATATAGCTGTTTACCTTATTGTTTAAATGATATAAAAAATGTGTGTTATCACAAAATGGTGATGCCTGATTAGTACAAATTAAACAGAGAAGTTATTAAATCTGATAATTCAGAAGTTTTTTCTTTAATCAATTAGATTAATACAAAAATAAACTGTGGTTTTTACACCGCAGTTTTATTTTTGGTATTTAGAAAATCTCCGGCGAGGTCGGGGGTTGCTTATTATTTATAAAAAAACAAAAATTCTATATAAATGTAATTTATCTATTGAAAGTTATGTGTGCTTTGTGCTATAATAAAATATAAATATATTTTTGAGGATGTGTTTTTTTGCGTATTCTTGGAATTGATCCCGGTTATGCTATTGTGGGATTCGGAGTCGCAGATTATTCCGGAATGAATTTTGCACCTGTAGAATATGGTGCAATTCTGACGGAAGCCCATACGGATTTTTCTCAGCGTCTTAAATGTATTGCAGATGATATGGATTATATTCTGGAAAAGTTTGAACCGGATTGTTTATCAATTGAAAAACTGTTTTTTACTAACAATCAGAAAACGGCAATTGATGTAGCACAGGCAAGAGGAGTAATAGTACTTTCGGCTGTAAGGCATGGCATATCAATATATGAATATACGCCGTTACAGGTAAAACAGGCGGTCGTAGGGTACGGCAAGGCTGAGAAAAAACAGGTTATGGATATGACCAGACGTATTTTAAAGCTTGAACAGATTCCGAAACCGGACGATGCCGCAGATGCTTTGGCTCTTGCAATCTGTCACGGACATTGCTGTAAAGGAATAAGATAAAATAAGTAATAAGTAAGGTGAAATGAATGATTTATAGTGTTAGAGGAAAGCTTACACATAAAGAACCGTTTCTGGCAGTTGTGGAGTGTGCAGGCGTTGGGTATGCGTGCAGAACTACATGTTCAACTTCTGCACAGTTGGGGGAAACCGGTAAAGAAGTATATTTGTATACATATCTGCATGTCAGAGAAGACAATGTGGAGCTTTTTGGATTTTATTCAATGCAGGAGTTAAACTGCTTTAAAATGCTTATATCTGTATCCGGAGTAGGTCCGAAGGCGGCCCTGTCAATTCTTTCGGATATTGATGCTCAAAGATTTGCACTTACTGTAGCGTCAGGCGATAGTAAGGTATTTACCAAAACAAAGGGCGTAGGCCCTAAGCTTGCTCAGAGAATAGTACTGGAACTGAAAGATAAAATTGCAAAGGAAAGTATTACAGCTTCAGATATAAAATCTTCAGGCAGTGTTTTTGTACCTGAGGGGGATAACTGTGCTGAAGCGGTTTCGGCGCTTATGGTTTTAGGATTTTCCCAGGAAGAGGTTGCCGCTGCCGTATCAAAAATAGATACATCTCTGGATACGGGAGAAATTGTAAAGCAAGCACTGAAAATAATAGGTAAAAAATAATAATCACGGAAAGGTGAAAATCAATTGATAGAAACAGGAGATATGGAGTTTGAGAGCAGGGCGGTTGCTCCAGAGTACACTGAATCGGATGCAGAAACGGAATTTACGCTTCGTCCTCAGACTTTACAGGAATATATCGGGCAGGATAAGGTAAAAGAAAATCTTGCTATTTATATAGAAGCGGCAAAACGAAGGGGAGAACCTCTTGATCATGTACTGCTGTACGGTCCTCCGGGATTGGGTAAAACTACTCTTGCCGGAATTATCGCTCATGAAATGGGTGCAAATCTGAGGATAACCACCGGTCCGGCTATTGAAAAACCCGGAGACCTGGCAGCACTGCTTACTAATTTATCTGCAAATGATGTTCTTTTTATAGATGAGATTCACAGATTATCACGTTCAATTGAGGAAATACTCTATCCGGCACTTGAGGATAATGCTCTTGATATTATAATAGGCAAGGGACCGTCTGCACGTTCAATACGTGTGGATCTTGAAAAATTTACACTTGTAGGAGCTACAACCCGTGCAGGACAGCTTACATCTCCTCTGCGTGACAGATTTGGGATTGTTCAGCGTCTTGAGCTTTACAGTCATGAACAATTGAGTGATATTATAAGAAGAAGCGGTACTATTCTGGGAATCCCTTGTACTTCGGACGGCGCTCTGGAGATCGCAAAGCGTTCGAGAGGAACGCCGAGAATTGCAAATAGATTTTTAAAGCGTGTAAGGGATTTTGCAGAGGTTATGGGAGACGGAGAGATAACGGGAGATATTGCGTCTATCGCTCTTAACAGACTTGAGGTTGATTCACTTGGACTTGACAGTCTTGACAAGCGAATGCTTACAATGCTTATAAAAGGATACAACGGCGGTCCGGCAGGACTGGAAACGCTGGCGTCCGCTATCGGAGAAGAAGCAATAACGCTGGAGGACGTGTGTGAACCGTTTTTGATGCAGCTTGGATTTCTTGCAAGAACTCCAAGGGGAAGAGTAGCAACAAAGCTTGCTTATGCTCATCTGGGATTTTTAAAAGATGATGAGAATGAGGGACAGCTGACATTATAAATTTTATTATGAGACAGGAGATATTGTCAAATGGGAAGATTATTTGGAACTGACGGTGCAAGAGGAGTAGCAATTACAGAACTTACTTGTGAAACTGCAATGCAGATAGGAAAAGCGGCGGCTATTGTACTTACAAAGAAAACAAAACATAAACCTACGATTTTTATAGGTAAAGATACAAGAATTTCGTCAGATGTTCTTGAAGCGGCTCTTGCAGCAGGTATTTGTTCGGTCGGAGCAAATGCTGAGATACTCGGAGTTGTTCCGACTCCGGCAGTTGCGGCTCTTGTTGAACAGAAGGGTGCAGACGCAGGCGTTATGATCTCAGCATCGCATAACAGTTTTGAATTTAACGGTATTAAGCTTTTTTCGTCAACAGGTTACAAGCTGTCAGATGAAATGGAAGAAGAAATTGAAGAGTTGATTTTAGACAGACCTCAGGATATGAAGCTTGTTTCACATGGAGAAGTAGGTAAAATTACATATTACCGTGACGCACAGACGGATTACATTCGCTATATTATGAAATCTATAAAGGGTAATCTCACAGGACTCAGAATTGCCATTGACTGTGCAAACGGAAGCGCTTCCGCAACTGCAAAAAGACTTTTTGAGGGACTTGGAGCAAATGTTTATGTTATAAATTCTTCTCCGGACGGTACAAATATTAACGATAACTGCGGTTCAACTCATATTGGAAATCTTATGCAGTTTGTTGTGGATAAAAAATGTCATGCCGGTCTTGCCTTTGACGGTGATGCGGACAGATGTCTTGCTGTAGACGAAAAGGGTCAGCTTATTGACGGTGACAAGCTCATGGCTATTTGTGCAAAGGCTTACAAGGAACAGGGAAAACTGAAGAAAAATACCGCTGTTGTTACTGTTATGAGTAATCTGGGATTTACTTATTTTGCTAAGAACAACGGTATAAAAATGCAGACTACTAAAGTCGGCGACAGATATGTACTAGAAAAAATGCTTGACGGCGGATATAATTTGGGCGGCGAGCAAAGCGGTCATATTATTTTCCTTGACGAAGCCAATACTGGCGACGGTCAGCTTTCAGGCGCAAAGGTTCTGGAAATACTGGCTGAATCCGGAAAAAAAATGTCGGAGCTTGCGTCTGTAATGGAGCATTATCCACAGGTTATGATAAATGTCAAAATAAGTCCTCGTGACAGGGAAGTCTGGAAAAATGACAGTCAGATCACAGACCTTATTGAGCATTATGAAAACGAACTTGGCGACAGCGGAAGAATTCTGGTAAGAGAAAGCGGAACAGAACCGCTTATAAGAGTAATGCTCGAAGGAAAGGACTTTAAGCAGATAAACGAATACGCTATTGCAATTTCGGAAAAAATAAAGGAACGTGCCGGAAGAAGATAATAGCGGGGACGTTAAGAAGCGTCTGTGGAAAAATAAACAGTAAAGGACTTAAGGACTATGCGTATCGCACAGAACTGGAAAGAATATAAAATAATAGATACTACATCACAGGAAAAGCTGGAGTCATGGAACGGTAATATTCTTATACGTCCAGATCCGCAGATCATATGGAAAACTCCGAAAAAATCTCCGCTGTGGGATAAGGCAATGGGACATTATCACCGTTCCTCCAGCGGCGGCGGAAGCTGGAGCTTTTCAAAAAAACCTCCAGAGTCATGGGAGATGTCTTATAAGGAACTGAAATTTCTTATAAAGCCTACAGGTTTTAAGCATACCGGACTATTTCCCGAGCAGGCAGTAAACTGGGATTTTATGTCCGATAAAATAAGAAATGCCGGACGTGAAATAAATGTTCTGAATCTTTTTGCTTACACGGGAGGAGCAACCCTTGCCTGTGCGGCAGCAGGAGCAAACGTATGTCATGTTGATGCATCTAAGGGTATGGTTAGTTGGGCAAGAGAAAATGCAGCTCTTTCAGGTCTGACTGAAAAACCGATTCGTTGGATAGTGGACGATTGTGAAAAGTTTATTGCAAGAGAGATCAGACGCAGTAGGAAATATGACGCCGTTATCATGGATCCTCCAAGCTACGGCAGAGGTCCGGGCGGAGAAGTATGGAAGCTTGAGGACTGCGTTTTCGATCTTGTTAAACTCTGTACCGGAGTTTTAAGCGATGATCCGCTTTTCTTTTTGATAAATAGCTATACGACTGGGCTTTCACCGTCGGTTATGGGATATATTTTAGGAGAAACTATTTGTCCGCAGTTCGGTGGAAATGTTACATTTGATGAAATCGGACTTCCGGTTGAAGAAAGCGGACTTTGCCTTCCCTGTGGTTCAACGGCAATATGGCAGAAAGGATAGCGGATATGGAAAATTTTGCGGAATCACTCAATCTTGATTTTAAATATGATGGGGAAGAAGAATTTGTTTTAAAGGATATAAACTTAAGTTTTAAGCAGGGTGAAATGACCGCAGTTCTGGGTCATAACGGGTGCGGAAAATCTACCTTTGCAAAGCATCTTAACGCTATTTTGCTGCCTAGCGGCGGTACTGTTTACATTGACGGTATTGATACAAAGGACGAAAACAGAATTTACGATATACGTCAGCGTGTTGGAATGGTCTTTCAGAATCCTGATAATCAAATAGTTGCGACTATTGTGGAAGAAGATGTGGCTTTTGCCCTTGAAAATCTGGGAGTAGAACCTAATGAAATCCGCAGACGTGTTGATGAGGCTTTAAAAGCAGTGGGAATGTATGAATACAGAATGCATGCCCCTCATCAGCTTTCGGGAGGACAAAAGCAGAGAGTTGCAATTGCGGGGATAATTGCTATGCGTCCTCGATGCATCGTTCTGGACGAGCCTACAGCCATGCTTGATCCGAAAGGAAGATCGGAAGTTATGAAAACCGTTAAGGAGCTTAACAGTAAGTACGGAATAACAATAATTCTGATTACTCATTATATGGAAGAAGCTGCACAATGTGAAAGAATAATCGTAATGGATAAGGGAAAGGTTCTGATGGATGACAGTCCGAAGCAGGTATTTTCCCGTGTTGAGGAGCTTAAAGCTGTGGGACTTGACGTTCCTCAGGTGACAGAGCTTGTATATGAGCTTAATAAATACGGTTTAAAACTTGATACTCATATTATAAATGAAAATGAATGCTGCGATGCACTGCTGACACTGCTTTCATGATTTTGGAGACGGTAAAAAAGGAGCTTGGAAATTGGCAATACTGAAAACTGAAGAATTGACTTATGTTTACAGTCAGGGAACGCCTTTTGAAAAAACGGCGGTTGACCATGTAAATCTTGAGATAGAAAAGGGAGAATTTGTCGGGGTAATAGGTCATACAGGTTCGGGCAAATCTACTATGATTCAGCATTTTAACGGTCTGCTTAAGCCTACATCAGGAAAAATATATCTTGACGGTGAAGATATCTGGGCAGATAAAACAAAAATACGTCAGGTGCGTTTTAAAGTGGGACTTGTTTTCCAGTATCCTGAATATCAGATATTTGAAGATACAGTATATAAGGATATTGCATTCGGTCCTAAAAATATGAAGCTCAGTGAGAATGAAATTGACGGACGAGTCCGCAGAACTGCTTTGTCGGTGGGTCTTACGGAGGACATTCTTGAAAAATCTCCATTTGAGCTTTCCGGAGGACAGAAACGTCGTGTTGCAATTGCCGGAGTTATGGCAATGGAACCTGAGGTGCTTATACTGGACGAGCCTACAGCGGGTCTTGATCCTCAGGGACGTGATATGATCTTAAATCAGATAAACAATTATCATAAAACAACAGGATGTACTGTTTTGCTTGTTTCACACAGTATGGAGGATGTTGCGAAATTTGCTTCAAAAATTCTTGTTATGAATGATTCAAAAGTTTTCTGTTATGATAAAACAGCCGAGGTATTTAAGCGTTCGGAAGAAATTTCAAGTATGGGGTTATCAGTGCCGCAGATAGCCCGTGTATTCAATATATTAAAAAATAAAGGAATTAGTTTTGATGAAGAGGTTTATACAGTAAAATATGCCAAAGAACTTATAATTCAGGAATTGAAAAAAAGGGGGAAAATCTGATGATAAAAGATATTACTTTAGGACAGTATTTCCCCGGAAACAGCATGGTTCATAGACTTGATCCAAGATATAAAATTATTATTTCCGGTATTTTTATTGCAATGCTTTTTATAGGTGATCATGTAATATGTCTGGAGATCGGAGCAGTTTTTGTCGCTATGGCGCTTATCCTTTCATCAATTCCGTTAAAAATGATAGTGAAAAGTATAAAGCCTATTATACCGCTTCTGCTTTTTACATCATTGTTTAATATTTTTTTTATTTCCGGCGGTATGCCGATTTTTGAATGGAAATTTATAAAAATTACCGATGCTGCTGTTCATACAACGTTTTTTATGTTTGTAAGAATAATTCTTCTGATTGCCGGAACTTCACTTCTGACTTACACTACTTCTCCTATTGCGCTTACAGACGCAATTGAAAGACTGCTGAGTCCGCTGAAAAAAATTAAGGTTCCGGTTCATGATCTTGCTATGATGATGACTATAGCTTTAAGATTCATTCCTACTCTCATAGAAGAAACGGATAAAATAATTTCTGCCCAAAAGGCAAGAGGCGTTGATCTTGACGGAGGTAAATTAATGGACAAGGTAAAGGCAGTAGTACCGATTATAATACCGCTTTTTGTGTCTGCCGTAAGAAGGGCAAGCGAGCTGGCAACAGCTATGGAGTGCCGATGCTACAGAGGCGGCGAGGGACGCACAAAAATGCGCCAACTGAAAAGCGGCGCAGCCGATTATGTATCCCTTATGATTTCAATTCTATTTTTGGCTTCAGTTATATTTATAAATGCAATGAATTAGGAAAGGGTAAAAAACGATGGATAACAAAAAGACGCCTGTTCAGAAGGGGCAGAATAAATTTTCTGCCGGCAGAAAACACAGGTTTACTGATATATTATTATATAATAAAAAAGGTGAAACAAGAGTTTTTCTGATACTTTCATTTCTGATTCCGTTTATTTTGATTTGGATAATGTTTTCACATTTTGAAGTGCATCCGTTCGGGGATAAACAGATTCTTGTAACAGATCTCTGGCATCAGTATTTTCCGTTTTTTAAGGAAGAACATGATAAGCTGCAAAACCTTTCATCATTACTGTATTCATGGAATACCGGTATGGGAACAAATTTCCTTTCTGTAATGTCCTATTATGCGGCAAGTCCACTGAATCTTTTGGCAGTATTTTTTCCGATGGAATATTCAAGAGACGCTATGACTCTTTTCCTTACTATTAAGATCGGCTGTGCAGGATTATTTTTTGCAATTTTTTTAAAGCATACTTTTAAAAGAAATGATATTTCGATTGTTGGATTTTCATTATTATATGCATTATGCAGCTATATAATGGGATATTACTGGAATCTTATCTGGATAGATACCGTAGCGTTACTGCCGCTTGTAGTATTGGGTACGATTTTAATTGTAAGAGAAGGAAAATATAAGCTATATGCTGTTTCCCTTGCACTGTCACTTATTGCTAATTTTTATATCGGACTTTTTACATGTATTTTTACCGTTATGGTTTTTGCGGCGGCATCAATTATAAAGTGGCAGGGAATAAAAGGTACTTTTATACGTCTTGGTCAGATAGCCGGAGCAACGGTAATCGGACTCGGAATGGGCGCTTTTATTCTTATTCCTGCTTATCTAGCGCTTCAGCTTACTAACAGCGTTGACAATCAATTTCCTCAAATGATATCTTTTTATGAACCGTGGCTGAAAATGATTTCAAATGTAATAGGGTATCATGAACCTACTGCAAAGGAAGGTCTGCCGAATTTTTACTGCGGAATGTTTGCAGTAATTCTGCTTGGAGTATTTTTAATAAACAAGAAAATAAAAATAAGAGAAAAAATTATAACAGTTTTATATCTTTCATTTATAATTGTAAGCTGTAATATGAATATATTGAATTACATCTGGCATGGATTTCACTTTACCAATATGATTCCTTATAGATTTTCATTTATTTTTTCATTTATACTTGTGGCGGCGGCATACAGAGCGTTTACAGTAATAACGGAAGATATACAAATTTTTGATATTCTGGCGCTTTCGGCTATGACATTTATAATCGCACTTGTAGCTTACAGAGATCAGACTGAAAAAGCGTTGATTTACAGTATTATTACATGTTTTGTTTATACTGCTGTAATGTTTATTTACGAAAGAAAAATTATAAATAAAAATATCATGAGATATCTGATATGTGCGGTATGCACGGTAGAAATGGGAATCAATGCATATAACGGAGTGTCAACTGTTACTACTACTACGTATAGTATTTATCCTAAAAATAATGAGGAAATTCAAGCATTAATTGATTATACTGAAAGAAATGACGGTGATTTTTACCGTACGGAGCTGACTTCAACCTATACGATAAATGATCCGGCTCTTTACGGATTCAAGGGCGTTTCACAGTTTTCTTCGACTGCTAACGTAAGCGTTACAAGATATCTTGAAAGTCTCGGACTCATGGCGTCGGCTGCCGGAAACAGATATTATTATACTCAGTCCACTCCGATTATCAATGCGTTTTTGAATATTAAATATCTTATGGCGCATGACGGCTATTCCGGAGACGAAACATATCTTGATGAGGTTTCAAGCGAAGGTACTGTTAAGCTTTATAAAAATAATGCTTATTTGCCGATAGGCTTTGCGGCGGATAAATCAATAATGAATTATATTGGCGAGTCAAAGGAACAGGTTGAAAATCAGAATGAATTATTCAGACTGGCAACAGGTCTTGATGAAAATGTCTTTACGGCAGTGTCTATAAAGGATGTGGGGCATAAGGGACTTAATGTTGTTAAGCAGTCTGTTGGAAATTACAGCTATCAATATAATAAACCGGAAGACGGAAGTGATGACTGTTATGTCAAATATAATTATACGGTACCTGATGACGGACCTGTATATGCAGTATTTTTCTTTGATAATACCAATGGTTTTCAAGTTAAAAAGGACGGCGTAACTGTTCACAGCTTCGGCAATCAAAAGTATAAAAATGTAGCGGCTCTGGGAAATTTCAAAGCCGGAGATGTAATTACTTTATATTCTAATGTTGAAAAAGAGAAAAGCGGCAGTGGAAAAGTTCTTGTTTATCAGGCGAATGAAGAGCTTTTAAGACAGGGTATCGAAAAGCTTTCAAAGGGAGGAATTGCCGTTTCCGATTACAGCGATACCGAAATCAAAGGTACGTTTACCGCTGAGAATGACAGTGTTTTTTACACTTCTATTCCATATGACGGAGGATGGAAGGTTTATATTGACGGAGAAGAAGCGGAGGTAACTCCTTTAAAAAATGCTGTAGTATGCGTACCTGTTACTGCCGGTAGTCATGAAATCAGATTTAAATACTGTCCGCCGGGATTTGCAGCCGGAGCTGCAATTACTGTCGGTTCCGTAATAGTATTTGCAGCGATTTGGATTCTTGAGAAAAAATACAGAAAAAAAGTTAAGACTTTAAATTGTGAAACGGAGAAGTCCGATGCGGAATCTTAAAGTAATTATGGCGTACAGGGGAACTAATTATCATGGTTTTCAGTATCAGGATAATGCACTGACAGTTCAAGAGGTTGTTCAAAAGCATGTTTCCTCTGTGCTGAACGAAAGAGTAATCATAAATGGCTGTTCAAGAACGGATACGGGCGTTCATGCCAATAATTACTGCTTTTCGGTTTTGACGGAAAGTAAAATACCTCCAAGAAATTTTGTAAGGGGAGTAAACGGCAGACTTCCCGATGATATTTCAATTTTGTCCTGTGAGGACGTTCCGCTTGATTTTCATGCAAGATTTTCATGTAAGGCAAAAGAATATGTTTATTTGATTCATAACAGCGAAAGTAAAAATCCGTTTACGACGGATCTGGCTTATCATTACAGAAGACCTGTTGATATTGAACTGATGCGTAAAACTGCCCGAAAATTTGTCGGCACTCATGATTTTCGGGCGTTTTGCTCAGGATATAATGAAAATAAATGCACAGTTAGAACAATTTATAATTTTGATGTAGAAATTAATGGCGAATTGGTGAAAATGCTTGTAAAAGGCGATGGTTTTCTGTATAATATGATTAGGATCATGGTAGGAACTCTTTTAGCTGTAAATGAAAAAAAGATCTGGACTGACGATATAGAAAGTATTATGGAATCCGGCGACAGACAGCGTGCAGGAAAAACCGCACAGCCTCACGGTCTTTATCTTAATAGAATTTTTTATTGAACAAACGATTTAAGGGGACATATGGTTGATGGAAAAAAATATAAAAGATGTTGATATTGTTATTCTGAGACGACGAAGAAAACGCCGCAGACAGATGGCTAAATTTATAGCTTTTATTTTGTTGGCTTCAATTATTTTCGGTTTGTATGTTAAACGGGACGTATGGTTTCCGAAGCTTGAAGGAATCGGCAGTAGATTTCAAAGTGTAAAATCAAGCGGCGGGGAACTGTCGGGAGAAAATTTTCCTTTAAATATTTCCGGAGGTATTGATTATCAGGTCGGAAATCTAAACGGTTATCTGGCAATTTTAAGCGACGCTTATATTTATATTTACACAGAAGACGGAGAATTGTATGAAGAACGTCAGCATGCGTATGCAAATGCTATGCTTCAGACCTCCGGAAAAAAGGCTCTGATATATGAGTCCGGAGGAAATAAATTCAGGATTGACAATAAAAGAAAAAATCTTTATACTAAAAAGATGGAGCAGAATATTATTTTTGCCAGGATCAGTGAAAATGGCAATGTGGCTGTAATAACAACATCGGATACATATATATGTAAGCTTACGGTTTTTGACGATTCAGGTGAAGAAATATACAGCAGGAATTGTGTTGAAAGAGTTATTGATCTGACATTTAATGAAGACGGTACAGGGTGCATACTTGCAACAAGCGATGCTGCCGATGGCGAGATCATATCAAAGATCATATCAGTTTCATTTGATTCTAAAAAAGATAAATGGACTTCCGATGCACTGAATACAATGTGCCTGAAAACATACTATGACAGGAACGGTATACTGGTACTTGGAGATACCAAATGTGCATATTATAGTAATAATGGCGAGCTTTTAACTTCTTATGATTATCCAAGCAGTCTTGTTGACTGGGATTATCGTGACGGTAAAATAGCAATGCTTTTTGAAAATGAAATTAAACGTCAGAATTATTTTACTACTATAGACAGTGAAAAAAGAGAACCTAATCAAAATGAATTTTCAAACAGCAGTGCGAATTGTATACGTATATCTGGCGGGCAGGTTTTGATATTGTCAAAAGAAGGTATAATAAAATACGATTTTAATGGCGGAGGAGAAAAAAATATAAGTTCCGAAAGCGCTTATGAAAAGTTTATATTGATTGATAATTATATCTTCCTTCTGGGATATGACAGAATAGACAGAATAGAATATAAAGGATAATGAAACGGAGTGTTAGAACAACATGGGAGAAAAGTTCTGGTGGATATATGATATCATATCGGTTGTTGTAATCATATTTTTTGTTTTCAGCGGCGCCAGAAAAGGGTTTTCAAAAATTTTAATTACTGCGCTTGGCTGTGTGGCATCAATAGCTGCCGCTTTGTTTATTGGCAGTAAAACCACTGATTTTATTTATGACAAATTTTTTATAAAAAATAATGTAAAATCTGTTGAGGAAGCTCTTGAAGATTATCAGCCCGAGGATGTCATAAAAACAATAATTGAGAGTAATGAACTTTCGGGAGTCTTAAGTAATGAAAAAATAGAAGCAATTTTAAAAAGCGGAAACAGTATTGACAAGCTGTATGATTATGCAAACAGTGAAGCAGGTAATATTGTCAGCTCACCTGACGTATTCGATGCAGATATAATCAACGGCTTTGCTGAAGCATTTGCCAATCAGATAGGAATCAATCTTCCGCCTTATGTGGTAAATGAAATTACGAAAAATGTAAGTAATAATGAAAAGCTTTTTAATTCAATGATTGATATGTTAATGAATCATCCTCAGGAGGTACCTGAATTTATTGAAGAAAATTACATAAGAGAACCTGCTAAGCGAATTATAAATGCAGCTGTTTTTCTTATAGTGTTTTTTATTCTTATGACGATTATAACTATTGTTATTAACAGGACTGTTAATTTTGGATTGTTAAACGGATTTGACAGGCTTGATAAATTTGCCGGCGGAATTTTAGGCATTATTGAGGCCGCAGCGGCAATTATGATAATAGCGGTAGCTGTAAAAATGATGATAAATATTTCTGAAAGTGACAATTCATTTATAAGTATGAATGCAGTTGAAAAAACAAAAATTTTCAGATATTTTTATCAATTATTATAGAGATATTTAGGAACTTAGAATTTAGAAAGGTGTTTATGTTATGGTATTATGCAGCAGATGTAAAAAAAGACCGGCAGTTGTTTTCATTACTTCAATGCAGGGAAATGAAAAAAAGAACGAGGGGCTTTGTATGGTTTGCGCCAAGGAATCCAATATTCCTCAGATTTCAGAATATATGGAACAGATGGGAATAACTGATGATGATCTTGAACAGATGTCTGATCAGATGATGGAAATTCTTGACGGAGACGGATTTGAAATGGGAGGTGCAGAAACATTGCCGCCTTACATACAGAATATGTTGGACAATGCAGGATTAACCGGACTAAAGTCGGTTCTTTCTGAAAAGAATAACGATAGGAAAAATCCTCCGGCGGAGAAAAAGTCCGGTTCTGCAAATTCAAGAGCAAATAAAAATACGGAAAAAAACAAAAAGAAAAAAGAACTTAAATTTCTGGATAATTACTGTACTAATTTGAATCAGCGTGCAGAAGAAGGCAAGCTTGACAACATTATAGGACGTGATAAGGAGATTTCAAGAGTAGTACAAATCCTTTCAAGAAGACAGAAAAATAATCCGTGTCTTATTGGTGAACCCGGCGTTGGTAAAACTGCAATTGCCGAAGGAATAGCTCAGAGAATTGTCTCGGGAAACGTACCTTTTAATCTGACAGATAAAAAGGTTTATTTGCTGGATCTTACTTCTCTTGTTGCTGGAACCCAGTTCAGAGGACAGTTTGAGAGCCGTGTTAAGGGACTGGTAAATGAAGTTAAATCCGAAGGGAATATTATTCTTTTTATTGACGAGGTTCATAATCTTGTGGGTACAGGTGATTCAGAGGGTTCAATGAATGCGGCAAATATTTTAAAGCCTGCACTTTCACGCGGAGAGGTACAGGTTATCGGCGCTACGACATTTGGTGAATACAGAAAATATATTGAAAAGGACAGTGCTCTTGAAAGACGTTTTCAGCCTGTTACTGTAAATGAACCTACTGTTGACGATACGGTTGAAGTGTTAAAAGGAATAAAAAAATATTATGAAGCTTATCATAAGGTAAAAATCAGCGATGAACTTATAAGAATGTGTGCAGTGCTGTCTGAGAGATATATTCAGGACAGATTTTTACCGGATAAGGCGATAGATCTTCTTGACGAAAGCTGCGCATGTACATGTATACGCACTCCTGAGCTTGCAAAGCATGACGAGGAATCAAAAAGACTGAAAACTCTGATTGAAATGGAAAAATCCATGGAGGAGGAAAAAGAGCCTAACTATGAAGCGCTTGCAGAGGTTAAGGGTGACATTATCCGTGTTAAAGCCGAATTGGAAGAACTTGAAAAGGTTACTTCCAATATTCAGGTACAGGAAACAGATCTTGCAAAGGTTATTGAGCTGTGGACGGGTATTCCGTCATCTAAAATTGCTGAATCAGAATTTTCTAAAATGGCAAAGCTTGAAGATAATTTGAAGAAGCATATAGTGGGTCAGGACGAAGCAGTCAAGCTGTTGTCGGAGGCAATTAAGCGTACAAGAGTTCAGCTTAACAAGAGAAGAAGACCGGCGTCGTTTATTTTTGTAGGTCCTACCGGAGTAGGAAAAACAGAGCTGGTAAAGGTTTTATCCAGGGAACTTTTTGACTCTACTGAACCGCTGATCAGACTTGATATGACCGAGTATATGGAGAAGCATTCTGTTGCAAAAATGATCGGCTCACCTCCCGGATATGTAGGTTACGATGAAGCAGGCCAACTTACTGAAAAGGTAAGAAGACAGCCATATTCTGTAGTACTTTTTGATGAGATAGAAAAAGCGCACCCGGACGTTATGAATATTCTTCTTCAGATTCTTGATGAGGGTAAAATCAACGATGCACAGGGAAGAACGGTAAATTTTGAAAATACAATAATTGTAATGACATCTAATGCCGGTTCTACAGATAAAACAACAGGTTTAGGATTTAATAAATCTGCCGAGGAAATTTCTAAGGAAAAAGCAATGAAAGCTTTAAGAGATTTTCTCAGACCGGAATTTATAAGCAGAATTGATGAAATTGTCGTATTCAGACCGTTATCTCAGGAAAATTTTGCATCTATTGCAGGACTGATGCTTGACGAAATGAAAGAACCGCTTGCAGAAAAAAATATTATTTTTAAATATGATGAAAAATCTCTTGAACTGATTGCAAAAATGGCATTTGGAAAGAGTTATGGTGCGAGAGATATCAGAAGAGTTATCAGACAGGAAATAGAGAATAAGATTGCGGATATAATAATAGAAAAATCAGGAACTATAGCGGGTATAGGTGTTTCTGCTGAAAATGACAAAATAAAAGTTGAATATATGTAAATACTATTTTTAGAACCTGTTTATTAAAACAGGTTCTAAAAAATAGTGATAAGGATGCTTTTTAGAATAAGGAGTAAAATATTATGGATGAACAGCTTAAAAAGCAGATAGAAGAATTTCGTGAGAAAACTGAAAAATTCAGCAAAGGGGAAATAAATGTAGCAGAATATAAATCGTTTTCCGGAAAGTTTGGCAGCTATGCACAGAGAGGAGCTAAATCAGGAATGCTAAGGCTTCGCTTGGCAGGCGGACAACTGTCTAAGGAAAATTTTAAATCTCTTATTGACTTGTGTGAAAAATATGATATAAATCATATTCACTGTACTACATGCCAGACCTTTCAGCTGCATGATTTACCATTTAATATTATTGCAGACGTTATTACAGATGCTATAGAAAATGGATTTTACTGTATCGGCGGCGGGGGAGATTTCCCAAGAAATGTTATGGTATCACCGCTTTCAGGAGTGGAAAAGGATGAAAATTTTGACGTTTTTCCGTATGCTCAGAAGGCTGCCGATTATCTTATAAGTCAGATTGAAACGGTGAAAATGCCAAGAAAGCTGAAGGTTTGTTTTTCTAATTCCCCTGCAAATGCTGTTCATGCAACTTTTCGTGATTTAGGATTTGTATCTCGTCCGGACGGTAAATTTGATGTATATTGTGCTGGTGGTATGGGAGCTAATCCACGTATGGGAGTAAAAATCGCCGAAAAAACAGACGGAACTCAGGTTCTTTATTATGTTAAAGCAATGATCAGTTTTTTCTGCAAATACGGTAATTATGAGGTTCGTTCCAAGGCCCGTACCCGTTACATTCAAGAGGAACTTGGCGACGAGTTTACAGAGAAATTTAATATTGAGCTTCATAAAGCTTTAGATGAAGGCGGATTGGACTGTAACATAACAGAAAATAAGGTGACAAAAATCGGCTGTAAAGCAGAAATCAATTCAAGACGTATTATAGAACAGAAACAGAAAGGCTTGTATGCTGTTAAATTTCACCCGATCGGGGGAATTTTAAATGTAAATATTTTAAAAGACTTATTTAATACAATAAGAGATATGCCTGATGTTTCACTGCGTATATCGCCTGATGAGACTATTTATATTATAAATTGTGACGGTATGGAAGCACAGGAGATACTGAAAGCTACAGAATGCAGTGCTAAGACGGATATTGAAGAATCTGTTGCATGTATTGGAGCGTCTATATGCCAGCAGGGACTGCGTGATTCTCAAGAACTTTTAAAACAAATAATTGAAAAAGTAAAGCCGTTTAATTTTCCTGCTGACGCTTTGCCGGTACTTCACATAAGCGGCTGCAGATCTTCATGCGGTACTCATCAGATCGGCAAAATTGGATTTCACGGAAAAGTTAAAATGATTGATAAAAAGCCTCTGCCTGGTTTTGCAGTATCAATCAGTGGAAATGATGAACAAGGTAATGAAAATTTCGGAGAAGAACTGGGAGTTATGGCATCTGATGATATACCGGAATTTGTAATTGAGCTTGGAAAAGCAGTTACAGAATCAGGTATGGATTATGAAAAATTTGCCTCTGAAAAAGAAAGCGTTTTAAGAGAAATTATAAATAAGTATGTATAATTTTGGTAAATAAAAAATAAACAAATTAAATAATGGATCTACCAGATAGAATGATTTTTCTTTTTTAATAATATAAAAACCATTTAAAGATTTTTTTCTCTTTAAATGGTCTTTGTATATTCCGGTAAAAAAGCAGAGTATAGTTATTTTTTCAATATTCAGTTTTTTACAGGAGCTAATTATATTAATTTTTATTAATTTTCATACATCTCATTGCGTTGAGTATGGCTATTACTGAAACGCCGACATCGGCAAATACAGCCGCCCACATATTAGCCAAACCAACAGAACCAAGAATTAAAATGACAATTTTAACTGTAAGTGCAAAAATTATATTTTGATATACAATTTTGAGGGTTTTCTTTGATATATTTATTGCATCAGAAATTTTTGACGGCTTATCATTCATAAGAACAATATCGGCGGCTTCAATGGCAGCGTCTGAACCTGCGCCCATGGCGATTCCAATATCCGCTCTTGAAATTACCGGAGCATCGTTAATACCGTCCCCGACAAATATAAGCTTACCTTTTTCAGAGGTTTCATTCAGAAGTTTTTCAACCATGTCAACCTTATCACCGGGAAGAAGTCCGCAGTAAACTTCGTCAATTTTCAATTCCTCGGCAATGTGTTTGCCGACTTTTTCTGAGTCTCCGGTAAGCATAACAGTCTTTTTGATTCCGTTTTTCTTGAGAGATTGGATAGTCTGCTTAGAATCCGGTTTGATCTCATCTGCAATAATTATATGTCCTGCATAAAAATTATCTACGGCAATATGAACAGAAGTGCCGACATGATGACATGAATGCCAGTCTGCACCAATATCGTTCATCAGCTTATCATTGCCTATACATATTAACTTACCGTTTATTGTGCATTTAATACCACGACCTGCTATTTCCTCGTAATTTTTAATTAATGAACTGTCAGTATCAGAGCTGTATGCTTCGCATATGGATTGTGCAATAGGGTGATTGGAAAAGCTTTCCGCCATAGCTGCATACTCCAAAAGCTGACTTTCAGAAATTTTTTCCGGATGAACAGCAGTCACTTTAAAAACGCCTTTTGTCAGTGTTCCTGTTTTGTCAAACACAACAGTTTCTGCTTTTGAAAGTATTTCAAGATAATTTCCGCCCTTTACAAGTATACCGGATTTTGAAGCTCCTCCGATTCCTCCGAAAAAGCTCAGAGGTACTGAAATAACAAGAGCGCAAGGGCAGGAAATAACTAAGAATATCAGCGCTCTGTTTATCCATTTAGCCCATTCGCCTGTAATGAAAGAGGGGATAAGCGCTAACGCAAGCGCCGCAAATACAACGCAAGGCGTATAGTATTTTGCGAATTTAGTAATAAAATTTTCAGCTTTTGATTTTTTACTGCTGGAATTTTCAACTAAGTCCAGAATTTTTGAAACCGTTGATTCGCCGTATTGTTTTGTAGTGCGGACTTTAAGCATGCCGCTGAGATTGATGCAGCCGCTGATAACGCCGTCACCGGCTGCCACATCTCTTGGCATTGATTCTCCGGTAAGAGCAGAGGTATCAATACTTGAGTTTCCTTCTTCAACAATACCGTCCAGAGGGATCCGTTCGCCGGGCTTTATTACCGTAATGCTTCCGATCTCAACTTCTTCAGGAGCAGTTGAGATAATTTGTCCGTTTATTTCTACGTTTGCAAAATCAGGACGTATATCCATCAATGCGGCAATGGATTTTCTGGAACTGCCTACAGCATAGCTCTGAAAAAATTCTCCTATCTGATAGAACAGCATTACCGCAGTACCTTCATCGTAATCTCCCGTACCGTTGCAGTAACCCAGTACAAAAGAACCTATTGTTGCAATAGACATTAAAAAATTTTCATCAAAAATCTGACCGTGAAGAATGTTTCTTGCAGATTTTAAAAGTATGTCGTAGCCGATTATAAGAAAAGGAATCAGTGCGGCAACAAGCTGTAAATACTTATTATTGATCGGGATAAATACGACTGTCAGAAATAATATAAAGCTTATAATTATTCTTGCAAGCATTTTTTTTTGCTTTTTACTCATAATACACCTCGATTACTGTTAAAAAATAATTTTACAGTCCGGTTCAATTTTTTTGCAAATCTTTACGGCTTGTTTCATAATTTTATCAAATTTTTCTTCATCTGCGCAGATAGTCATTTTTTGAGTCATAAAGCTAACATTTGCAGATTCAACGCCTTCGATCTTAGAAATTGCATTTTCCATTTTTGCAGCACAGTTTGCACAATCCAGGTCTTCCAATTTAAATACTTTTTTCATAATAATCTCCATTCTATGGTTTGAACCATTAAAAATTTATTCATTTATATGCTCTAATCCCTGATTGATGATACTGCATACATGATCGTCAGCCAGGGAATAAAAAACATTTTTGCCTTCCTTTCGGCATTTTACAAGCTTATTAGTTTTGAGAATTCTTAACTGGTGTGAAACAGCAGTCTGGCTGACATTCAGCAGCTGCGATATATCACAAACGCAAAGCTCAGCTTCAAAAAGCGCATATAGAATTTTTATTCTTGTTGAATCTCCGAAAATCTTAAATAATTCAGCTAAATCATATAAGGTCTCGTCATTTGGTATACTTTCCTTAACTATTTTTATATTGTCTTCATGCATACATAAGAATTCGCATTTTTCTATATTTTTTTCATTTTCCATCATATAAACATCCTTTCATATGAATATCTGTTCATATATTAACATATATTTTTTTTATTGTCAATATGTTTATGATAAAATTAAATAAATTATTTAAATAGGCCTGCCATCTAAATATATTATTACCGTTTTTTCTTCCTGATTTTTGTAAGAATAATTGAATATATCAATTATTTAAAAATGAATTATATATAAATAATATTAGGTTATAATAAAAGCGCAGAAAATATTCTGCGCTTTATAAATTATTTTGATTCAAGCGTACCGTGCGAAAGTGACTTTAAGTAAGCGTTAATAAATCCGTCAAGATCGCCGTCCATAACAGCGTTAATATTGCCGGTTTCAAAATTGGTTCGGTGGTCTTTGACCATGGTATAAGGCATAAAAACATATGAACGGATCTGTGCGCCCCAAGCAATTTCCTTCTGAACTCCTTTAATATCGGAAATTTTTTCAAGGTGTTCTCTTTCTTTAATTTCAATAAGCTTGGATTTAAGCATTTTCATAGCGTAGTCTTTATTCTGGAACTGGCTCCTCTGGGTCTGACAGGCTACGACAATACCAGTAGGGATATGAGTAAGACGTACTGCTGATGAAGTTTTATTGATATGCTGACCGCCTGCGCCGCTTGCTCTGAAAACGTCCATTTTCACTTCTTCAGGACGTATATCGACTTCGATAGTATCATCAATCTCAGGCATTATTTCAATAGCGGCAAAGGAAGTGTGGCGTCTGCCCGAGGAATCGAAAGGAGAGACCCTTACAAGACGGTGTACGCCGGCTTCAGATTTAAGAAAACCGTACGCATTGATTCCTTCAACCAGTATTGACGCACTTTTGATACCGGCTTCGTCTCCGTCAAGATAATCAAGAAGACTTACTTTGAAATCATGGCATTCTGCCCATCTATTGTACATTCTGTAAAGCATTTCCGCCCAGTCCTGCGCTTCCGTACCGCCTGCGCCTGCATGGAAGGTTATTATGGCGTTTTTACTGTCATATTCGCCGGTAAGAAGCGTTGCAAGCTTCTGATTTTCAAGTTTTTTCTTAAAATCTTCAAGTCCCTCTGAAATTTCTTCGGCAGAGCTTTCATCGCCTTCTTCAATAGAAAGTTCTGTTAGAGTTATGAGGTCGTCAAGTTGTGATGACAGTGATTCCAAGCTTGAAATTTTATTTTCGATTGCTTTTGTCTTTTGAAGAACCTGCTGAGACTTTTCAAGATCGTCCCAGAATCCGGGTTCAGCGGCTTTGTTTCTGAGCTCCTCAAGCTCTACCTTGGAATTTTCAATGTTAAGAACATCTGATAATTCCTTGATTTCCGGAATATATGAGGAAAGTTCAGTTTTTAATTCATCTAATAAGATCATGAGTACTCCTTTATAATAATATATTTATTTAATTTTTAGAGATATAATTATTTTACAGTAAATACATATTACATTAAACTCCTTTTTCCATTTTCTACTTATTTATTATACTACAAAATTATCCCGACTGCAAATTTTTTTGTTTTTTTCTTGAAAGTGTTTGAAAATTAATAAAAATGTGTTATAATAATATACAATATAGTCGAATAAAAAATGGGGAGGAAAAATCAGTGTCAAATTTTACAGGTTCAAAATGCATAATATGTGAAAATGAATTCAATGATAATGACGATATAGTCGTATGCCCCGAGTGCGGAACTCCTTATCACAGGGAATGTTATCAGAAGGAGGGTAAATGTGTTAATGTAAGACTTCATGACCAAGGCAAAAGCTGGTCTGATAGCGAGTATGCAGATAATGAAAATTCACGTAAGAAATGCGCTCACTGCGGAACTGTGAACAAACCGCATGCTATTATTTGCGAAAACTGCGGTGCTTCGATGGTCGACGGACTGGATTTTCAGCAAAATGATCAAAACGGAAGCTATTCCGGTTCAGCGCCTAATATGAATCAGGGGTTTAATCCTTACGGTGCGGGATTTAATCCCGATGATAAATATTGCGGAATGAATCCCGATGAAGAATTTGATGATATAAAGCTGTCAGAGGCGGCTGAATTCATAGGTACGAATAAGTTTTATTATCTTACATTGTTTAAAAGAATGAAAGAAACAGGAAAGAAAATTTCCTTAAATGCAATATGTCTTCTTTTTCCTCAGTTTTTCTTTGCAAACAGAAAAATGTGGACGGAGACTATTTTAACAATTATTGTTACAGTTCTTTTATCAATACCTTACATGATATATTCTATGTATCTTATTGGGACTTCATATGATTTGCCGTATTCTATTAATATAAATACGGATTCATTTGAAATAATAGTGACTATTGCCAATTATATGACTATGGCGTTCAGAGTTATTTTGTGCCTGTTTGCAAATTGGCTTTACTATCGTCATATGATCAGGAAAGTTAAAACTATAAAAAATACTGCCGGAGATGATTCAGTACAAAAAATTAAAGTTTCCGGCGGGACAAGCTTTTTAAATATAGTTATTGCATTCGGTGTTCAGTTTTTGCTGACTGCCGCTGCTTTCCTGTGTTTTATATATTTAAAATGAGACTGGAGGATTACAATGAAAATAAGAAAAGCTGTTATTCCGGCTGCCGGATTGGGAACAAGAGTTCTGCCTGCTACAAAAGCCATTCCTAAGGAAATGTTTCCTATAGTGGATAAACCGGCTATTCAGTATATTGTTGAAGAAGCGGCAAAGAGCGGTATTGAGGATATATTGATCATCACAAGCCGAGGAAAATCTGAAATGGAAGATCATTTCGACAGAATGCCGGAGCTTGAAAGCAAGCTTATTGCCGGCGGAGAAAGTAAACGTTTAATGCTTGAACAGGTGGTAGATGTAACTAAGCTTGCAAATATAACTTATGTAAGACAAATGGAGCAGAAGGGTCTGGGGCATGCGGTTTTGCAGGCAAAAAAGTTTGTGGGAGATGAACCTTTTGCAGTACTGTACGGGGATGATGTAATAATCGGAGAAGATCCGTGTATCGGTCAGCTTATAAGAGCTTATGAAGATACCGGGATGTGCGGTGCTGTAGGAATTAAAGAGGTTTCAGCACAGGACATTCAAAAATACAGCTCAATGAAAGTAGAGCCCTTGAAAGATAATATTTTTAAAGTAGTCGACATGATCGAAAAACCCGGACCAAAGCAGATTTATTCACTCTATTCCATATTGGGAAGGTGTGTGCTTCCTGCTGAAATTTTTGATATTCTGGAGAATATTTCTTATGGTGCAGGCAATGAACTTCAGCTTACTGACGCTATGAAAATTCTTGCAAAGCGTTCGGGATTTGCAGGAGTGGATTTTACCGGCGTTCGGTATGATATGGGCAATAAGCTGGGAATTTTAAAAGCGTCTGTTGAAGTTGGAATTAATCATCCTGAGATTGGTGGGGAATTCCGCAGTTATCTGAAAGAAATTGCAAAAAGTTTGTAAAACTCTTGACAAATGCTGAAAAAAGGAGTATAATAAACTTGTTATCCTTGCTCGTATATTATGACGGGCGGAATCCAGAAGGAGGTGTATTTACATGGCAAAAATATCCGAAAAGTATGAAGCAATGGTTGTATTCAGCGTTAGCGTCGGTGAAGACAATGTTAAGGGTCTTGTAGAAAAGTTCAAAACTCTTATTGAAAACAACGGTACAGTTGAAGAAGTTAATGAATGGGGCAAGCGTAAGCTGGCTTATGAAATTGACGATCAGACTGAAGGCTATTATGTACTCTATACTTTTGAATCAAAACCGGATTTTCCGGCAGAATTTGAGAGAGTACTGAAAATCACAGACGGTGTTATGCGCTCAATGATTACTGTAAAGTAATTTTTCAGCCAGACGGGAGGACTTCAAATGCTTAACAAGGTTATTATAATGGGCAGGCTTACTGCTGACCCTGAACTCAGGCAAACGCCTTCGGGTATTTCAACATGCCGTTTTTCTGTAGCGGTTGACAGGGGATACAAATCCAAGGATACCGGAGAAAGACAGACGGATTTTATTCGTGTTACTGCATGGAGGCAGACTGCTGAATTTGTAAGCAGATATTTTTCCAAAGGTAAGATGATTATTGTTGAAGGAAGTCTGAGAAATAATGACTATACTGATGCAAACGGCGTAAAGCATTATTCTATGGACGTTCAGGCGGATAATGTTTCGTTTGGTGAAAGCAAGTCGGCATCAGCAAACGCTTCGGGAATAGGAAATGTAAGCAATTTCCAGCAGCCTAATGTGCAGTCGGTTTCTCAGCAGACAGCAGCTCCGCAGAGTCAGCCAGTTGAAGAATCTATACAGCTTGGTGATTTGGGAGACTTTGAAGAGATCCTCAGTGACGGAGAAGTTCCGTTTTAATTGACTTTGTATTTAAAAGGAGGCTAATGTAATGGAAAGAGAAAGAAATTCTCGCGGTGCAAAGAGACCACGTAAAAAGGTTTGTATGTTCTGTGCTGACAGAGTTGAAGAAATTGATTACAAGGATATCGCAAGACTCAGAAAGTGCATGACTGACAGAGCTAAGATTCTGCCAAGACGTGTTACCGGTACATGCGCTTATCATCAGCGTCAGCTGACAGTGGCTATAAAGAGAGCAAGATATGTTGCACTTCTGCCATACGTAAGCGAATAATATAAAATCATGGAGAAGCATTTAAGCTTCTCCTTTTTTGTTTCTTTTTACATACATAATCATGGCTGCCAAAGGTATAAGCTATGTAATGACTGTAATAAATCATTTTTTATAAGTTATTTTATTTTTCTGATTGCAATTACTGCGGCAATTACTGCATTTTCCGCATCCTTTTCCCTGTAATTGGTTTTTGATGTTTTTTATCACATAGTACAAGCAAAAAGCTATAAAAATAACACATATTAAAGAAATTAATATACTTATAAAATTCATAATATACTCCTATTGTTATATATTTATCAAAATATTTCCTGCTTGATATACAATGAATGAAACTGCATATGCGGTTATGGTTTGAATAACTGCAATTCCCAGAGCCCATTTTATACTTCCGGTTTCTCTTTTTATAGTTGCGAAAGCTGATATGCACGGCATATACAGTAATGAGAAAACCATAAAGGAACAAGCGGAAACAGGTGTAAATACTTCAGAAATTATGGTTGTAAGAGCAGCCGTACTGTCGGTAGAGTAAAGCATGCTCATAGTTGAAACAACAGCTTCTTTAGCAGCTATTCCTGATAGAAGCGATACTGCTGCCTGCCACGTTCCAAATCCAAGAGGCTTTAGAAAAGGCGCTATTACAGAACCTAAAGCGGCAAATATACTTTCTGAACTATTTTCTGCGAATTTGAGTGACGGTGAAAAATTTTGAAGGATCCATATTAACACGCTCAATGACAGAATAACGGTACCTGCTTTTACAATAAAACCTTTAGTTTTATCCCAAGTATTTTTTAATACAGATTTTAACAGCGGACGGCGGTATGGAGGCAGTTCCATAACAAAAGAAGCCTTATTGTTTTTGAATATGGTTTTTCGGAAAATCAAACCCATAATTGCAGCCATTATGATTCCGGTAATATACATGCTGAAAACTGCAAGTCCCTGATAGGATTTAAAAAATGCACCTGCAAAAAGCGCATATATAGGTAATTTAGCTCCGCATGACATAAATGGGATAAGCATAATTGTCATGCGTCTTTCATTTATATTTTTCTGGGTCCTTGCTGCCATTACTGCGGGGGTTGTACAGCCGAATCCCATAAGCATTGGTATGAAAGATTTACCTGATAGTCCCAGTTTTCTCAAAAATTTATCTGTCAGAAATGCAGCACGTGCCATATAACCGCTGTCTTCCAGTATTGAAAGGCATAAAAATAATATAGCAATTTGAGGAAGAAAGACCAGTATACCGCTTGTGCCGCCAATGATACCGTCGGTTATTAGATGCAAGGTCCATTCAGGAGCGCCGGCAGCTGTCAGTATGAATGAAACAGAAGGAATTATTAGATTTTTAAAAAATATTTCTATTATATTACTTAAAAATTTACTGACAGAACCGAATGTTATAGTAAACATAAAAAATATTATAAAAAAGAATATTGGATAAGCTAAGAATCTATTGGTGACTATAAGATCAATTTTATCTGATAAGGTTACTCTATCATTTCTTTTTGATTTTGTAACAGCTTTTGAGACTAAGTTTTCAATATACTGATATCTTGAATCAGCTATAAGTGACTCTCTGTCTGCATAGGGAGAAAGTAACTCATATTCATTAATGATATTATTAATTTCAGTTTTTTGTTTATCTGATAGATTTATGTATTTTTCATACGATTTATCGCCTTCAAGAATTTTAGAAGCAAAATATGGATAAGGCTTATCTTCCGGATTATTTTTGCTGACAATTACAGAATAAACTTTATTAAGAGCATTTCTTGTTGTGCGGTTATAGTCTATTTCAATGGGCTTGCTGGCACAGTTGATCATACGGTGTATTTCATTAATGATGCAATCAATATTTTCATCATTCCGAGCGGAAATGGGGATAAAAGGTATTCCTGTTAATTCGGTAAGATAACGGCAGTCAATATTCATTCCGGAGGCGGTTACATCGTCCATCATATTTACTGCAATAATCATGGGAATATTTAACTCTGTTAGCTGAACTGAAAGATACATATTTCGTTCGAAATTAGTTCCGTCTATTATATTTATAATTAAATCCGGTTTTTCATTTAAAAGAAATTCCTGGGTTATTTTTTCCTCCAAGGAATAAGGGGATAGGGAATAAATACCGGGTAAATCTATAATATTGTAATCCGTATTTTTAAGTTTTCCTGCTTTTTTTTCAACAGTGACTCCTGCCCAGTTTCCTACATACTGATTACTGCCGGTAAGTAAGTTAAAGAGCGTGGTTTTACCGCAATTTGGGTTACCGATTAAAGCAAGGTTACGGGACATTATAATACCTCCGCAGGTTTTACAATAATTTTTTTTGCTTCTGAGCGTCTTATTGACAACTCATAGCCACGAAGTCTTATTTCTATGGGATCGCCCAAAGGTGCTGTTTTTATTACTTTTATTATTATTCCGGGGGTTATTCCCATGTCAATCAACCGGCGTTTAAGAACGCCTGTGAGGTTTGTTCGGATAACTTCGGCGCTATGACCGCATTTGATATTGTTAAGAGTTGTTTCATTCATCTGTTCCTCCAGAAAAAATTCTTTTTCATTATTTTATGCTTTGAAAAAATAATATATTTCAATTGTTAAATAATATTTTTATTTCAGACAGTATGATGATTTTTGGACAAAAAAATATAAAAAAATAAAAAATAAACATATATTTTTCACAAAAATTTCACTTGACAAATTGTAGAAATTGTTATAAAATTAACAAGTAGAAGGACGAAAGTCCTGATCGAAAAAATTACATAAATGGAGGATAAAACTATGGCTAGATTTACGTTACCACGTGATCTTTATCACGGTAAAGGCGCACTTGAAAATCTAAAAACTCTTACAGGTAAAAAAGCAATTGTTGTGGTAGGCGGCGGTTCAATGAAGAGAAACGGTTTTCTTGATAAGGCGGTAAACTACCTTAAAGAAGCCGGAATGGAAGTACAGCTTTTTGAAAATGTAGAACCTGATCCTTCAGTTGAAACAGTTATGAAAGGTGCAGATGCTATGAAGGCATTTCAGCCTGATTGGATTGTTGCAATGGGCGGCGGTTCTCCTATTGACGCTGCTAAAGCAATGTGGGCATTCTATGAATATCCTCAAACGTCGTTTGAAGATCTGATAACGCCTTTTAATTTTCCAACGCTTCGTACTAAAGCTAAATTCTGCGCAATTCCGTCTACATCGGGTACTGCAACTGAGGTTACGGCTTTTTCAGTAATAACAGACTATTCAAAGGGTATTAAATATCCGCTTGCCGACTTTAATATAACTCCTGATGTTGCAATTGTTGATCCAACTCTTGCAGAGACTATGCCTAAGAAGCTTACAGCTCATACGGGTATGGACGCTATGACTCATGCAATTGAAGCTTATGTTTCAACACTGCATTGTAACTATACAGATCCTCTGGCTCTTCATGCAATTAAAATGATTCATGAAAACCTTAAGAAATCTTATGATGGCGATATGGATTCAAGAGCTGCTATGCATGATGCACAATGTCTGGCAGGTATGGCGTTTTCAAATGCACTGTTGGGTATTGTTCATTCAATGGCTCATAAAACAGGAGCAGCATTTACAGGCGACCATATTATACACGGCTGTGCAAATGCCATGTACCTTCCTAAGGTAATTAAATATAATTCCAAAAATGCCGAAGCGGCGGAACGATATGCTGAAATTGCTAAGTTCATTGATCTTAAGGGCAGTACTACAGAAGAATTGGTTGACGCACTTATTGCAGAGCTTAGAAGTATGAACGATCAGCTAGATATTCCGCAGGCTATTAAGTTCTATGGCGCAGGTGGAGTTAAAGCCGATTCAAGTGTAATTGATGAAAAGGAATTTATGGAAAAGCTTCCTGAAACTGCAAAAAATGCAATTGCCGATGCATGTACAGGTTCTAATCCTCGTCAGCCAAGTCAGGAAGAAATGGAAAAGCTTCTGAAGGCTTGCTTTTATGATCTTGAAATTGATTTCTAATACAATCTGTTCCTTGTTGAAAATTGAGTAATGATAATATGAAAAGGCTGCATAGGTTTTATGCAGCCTTTTTCTTATTTGTCATTAACTATATTTTTATATTCCCTCCAAATTAAAATCCGGAGTATACTCTGCTGATGCAGAAGTTTTATCTTGTGAATAGCCGTTTAAACCGAATTCTATTATTCGGTTTAGTACTGAATTATATTCAAAGTTTGTGATTTTTCTGTTTATTTCAGGAATAATATTATTGTTATAATCTGGAGTATACTGGCTCATCAGACTTATCATAAAAGAATCTGACGGAAGATTTTCTGCAATCCAATTAATTATTTTTATAGAATCATGACGGCAGCCGGGGAGTATAAGATGTCTGATAATCAGTCCTTTTTTCAGAAGCAGTCCGTTCCATACCAAATTTGGCTGCTGGTTATGCATTTCGAGAATTGCTTTGGACGCAAATTCAAAATAATTTGCCGCATGAGAATATTTTCCAGATAGATCAGATGAAAAATATTTTAAATCAGGAAGATAAATATCAATATAACCTTTAAGCAATTTTAAAGTTTCTACACGTTCATATCCGCTGCTGTTATATACGATAGGAATAATCAGTTTGTGCCTGACCTGATCAAGCGCTTTTATAATATAAGGTACAAAGTGTGTAGGACTGACCAGATTAATATTATCAGCTCCCTGTTCCTGCAGTTCAAGAAATATATCGCCAAGTCTTTGAACGGTTATTTCTTTGCCGAAATTTGCATGACTTATTTGGGAATTCTGGCAAAAACAGCATTTAAGAGAACATCCTGAGAAAAATACGGCTCCAGAACCGTTTCTGCCGCTTAAAGCAGGTTCTTCCCATAAATGCAGACCAGCTTTTGCGGCTTTTATTTTGTCGTTTGCACCGCAGAAACCTGATGTTTTACTTCTGTCGGTTCTGCACATTTTTGGACATAGCGTACAGCTAGAAAAATTATAATTCATGATATAATTTGTCATTTCCTAAACGTTGGGCAAAATGTGTGTATCCAAATTCACATAAAGTTTCTATTTTGCCGTTTTGGCGAAGAACTGTAATAGACGGCAGATTTATTCCATTAAAAGTATTATTTTTAACAGTAGTATAAATTGCCATATCACAGAATACCAGTTTATCGTTAATATTAAGCGGTGTATCAAAAGAATAATCTCCGATTATATCGCCTGCAAGACAGGTATTTCCTCCTAGACGGTAGGAGTATTTTTTTTCATCAGGCTGTCCGCTGCCGATTATATTTGGACGATAAGGCATTTCTAATACATCCGGCATATGACAAGCGGCAGAAGCGTCCAAAATAGCAATATTTATATCGTTTTCAATAATATCCAGAACACTGGCAACCAGATATCCTGCATTCAGTGCAACGGCTTCACCGGGTTCAATATAAACCTGAATTCCATACTTTTGTTTAAAAAACATAATACAATCAATTAATTTTTCAATATCGTAATCATCTCTTGTAATATGATGACCTCCGCCAAAATTTATCCATTTCATATGTTTAAGGTATTTTCCGAACTTTTCATCAACGACTTTAATAGTACGTTCCAGTGTATCGGAATTTTGTTCGCACATTGTATGAAAGTGCAGACCGCTGATACCGTCAAGCTTACTTTCATCAAAATTTTTCAGTGTTACGCCCATTCTGGAATATTTGAAGCACGGATTATAAATATCCGTTTCTATTTCAGAGTATTCTGGATTTATTCTTATTCCGCATTCAATATTTCTTCCGCTGTTTTGAACAGTATTTTTATGCATATCCCATTGACTAAAGGAATTAAACACTATATGATCGCAGATCTTTACGATTTCTGCCATATCTTTTTCAGTAAAAGCCGGTGCAAAAATATGGTTTTCAGCATAAGGCATATAATTATGACAAAGCATAGCTTCATTTATACCGCTTGCGGTTGTTCCTGCAAGATATTTGCCTATTAACGGATAAAAATTAAAATTTGAAAAAGCTTTCTGTGCAAGAAGTATTTTGCAGTCTGTTCTATCCTGTACGGTTTTGAGTATTTCAAGGTTTTTAATTAGCTTTGCTTCGTCTATGACGTAGCATGGTGTTTTAATTAAATTTGTATTAAACATAACCAGATACCTTAATTACAATTATATAAATTTTACAGCTGTTCCGTAAACCAATATTTCAGCGGCTCCCTGAACGACAGAAGAAGTTGTATAGCGAACGTTTATTATAGCGTCTGCTTGAAGTTTTTCAGCCTCTTTAATCATTCTGTCGGTTGCAAGGTCTCTTGCTTCATTCATCATTTCGGTATAAGCCTTTAACTCTCCGCCGATAATAGTTTTAAAACTTTGAGTTATATCACGTCCTATATTTTTGCTTTGTATAGTACTTCCCTTAACTAGAGCAATTGTCTCCAAAGTTTTTCCTGTTATATAATCAGTATTTACCAATATCATAATATTTTCTCCTGCTGTTTTTATAAATTAATCAACCAATACCGGATCAAAATTTTCTTTCCATGGAAGTCCCCATTTGTTAAGAGCGTCCATAAAAGGATCCGGATCAAATTCTTCTACATTGTATACTCCGGCTTTTTTCCATTTTCCTGTCAGCACCATCATAGCGCCTATCATTGCAGGTACGCCGGTTGTATATGAAACAGCCTGTGAGCCGACTTCTTTGTAGCATTCCTGATGGTCGCAAACGTTGTAAACATAATAGTTAACAGGTTTTCCGTCTTTAAATCCCTGACAGATACATCCAATATTGGTTTTACCAACAGTTCTGGGACCCAGTGAAGCAGGGTCGGGGAGTACTGCTTTTAGAAATTGCAGAGGAACGATTTCTTTACCCTCATACATTATAGGTTCAATAGAAGTCATGCCTACATTTTCAAGACATTTCAGATGAGTAAGATAGCTTTGACCGAATGTCATAAAAAATCTTATACGTTTTATACCCTTAATATTGATAGCAAGGGATTCAAGTTCTTCATGATGAAGAAGATACATATCCTTTTCGCCGACCTCGTCAAAATTATAAACTCTTTTGATTTCCATTGGTTCAGTTTCAACCCATTTGCCGTTTTCAATATAACTGCCCTTTGCTGAAACTTCACGTATATTGATTTCCGGATTGAAATTTGTAGCAAACGGATAACCATGGTCGCCGCCGTTGCAGTCCAGAATATCAATATAATTTATTTCGTCAAAGTAGTGCTTTTGTGCATAGGCAGAAAAAACGCCTGTAACGCCGGGGTCAAAACCGCAGCCCAATACAGCAGTAATTCCGGCTTTTTCAAATCTTTCTTTATAATCCCACTGCCATTTATATTCAAACTTTGCGGTGTCTTCTGGTTCGTAATTTGCCGTATCAAGATAATCTGTTTTGGTTGCCAGACATGCATCCATAATTGTCAGATCCTGATAGGGAAGCGCTACGTTTATTACAATATCCGGTTTTTCTTTATTGATTAATGCTACCAGTTCATCTACATTATTTGCGTCAACCTGAGCGGTTGAAATTTTTGTTGAAGTTTTATCCTGTAATTCTTCCTTGAATTTATCACACTTTGATTTTGTTCTGCTTGCTATGCAGATTTCAGTAAACACTTCGCTGTTCTGGCAGCATTTATGAATTACAACGCCTGCAACGCCGCCTGCGCCTATAATTAAAGCTTTAGACATTTTTATCAGTTCCTTTCAAATTTGATTAATAACAATCCCAGTTGTATATTACATCACTGAAATCAAGATTTTTAAGTTTTGCGCTGTTAATAAAGAAGTTACAGATTCCGGCGTCCCCCCATAAAATTCTATCTTTTCCGTCACCGAATTCACTGTCAAGCTGTAACATAAGAAAATCATAAGAAGTATCTTCTTCTCTTGGATCTTCCTGTGTAAATGCAGGATAACCGCCGATTTTGTGTCCGAATCCGTTAGTATCGCCGTCAATATCATCAATGTCAGTTGTAATGTCATAATAGGATTCTATTTTGTTATTTGTATTAAGCTGATTATATTTTTCAACAAATTTTGTTTCAAAATGACAGTCGCAAACTGATAATGAATCCTCATCGGTATTGAATATCAAACCGTATTCGCCGCTGACCGGAAACATTTTATCATTATCAAATTCATTTTCTTCAAATTTTGCTTTTATTTCGTTTTCGGTCACGCTTGTATCAATGTCATTATAATAAATAATTCTAAAGGAATCCTGTTTAGTATTGTTGTCAAAATCTGCTCCGCAAAGATCATTATTCAAAATCCAGAACTGTAAAAGTCCGGTTTTGGGAAATTCTTCAATGGAAACCTTTGAACAGTCAATTTGTGCAAGAAGTCTTAGCTGCCTGCCTTTACTGTCGGCAGGAAATTTTTCATTGTGGGGAATGTATCCCAAACCTCCGACTTTACTTTCAAATATTGACGGTTTATCGTCATTAAGCTCCATTTTAACGCATGGTACTTTTGTTTCAGCTTTTAACTGACGGTATGTTTCCAGTGCATATTTTTCTTCATCATTTTTTGAATCGCTTGATTTTTTTTCGTCCTGACCTGTATTGTATTCGTCAATTTCTTCAGTCAGACTGTCTTTTTTATTTTTGAAAATATCAAATAGTCCCATTTTATTTCTCCTTGTAAAAATACAATAAAATTTCTCTTAAAAGCTTGCATGCAAGGGCAGTAGATGCACCGCTCTGGTCGAGCATAGGGGAGAGTTCATTAACATCAATACCTACAACGTTTAGTGCGGAAACAGACTTTATTGCAGACATAAGTTCTGTAAAGCTTACTCCTCCCGCTTCAGGCGTACCAGTACCTGGGAAACATGACGGATCAAGAACATCAAGGTCAAGCGTAAAATATACGGGTTTATTTAAAATTTTTTCTGCAATTTTTTCAAGTCCTGTAAAATCAAATTTATTTGTGGTAACATGGTTTTTACCCCATAGAAATTCTTCACGGTCTCCGCTTCTTATACCAAATTGAAAAATTTTACCGTCTCCAACAAGTTCATGGCATCTTCTCATAACACATGCGTGAGAAAGCTTTTGCCCAAGATAATCATCTCTCAGATCTGCATGTGCGTCAAAGTGAATTATATGCAGATCAGGATATTTCTTTACTGCCGCACGCACTGCTCCAAGTGTTACAAGATGTTCTCCGCCTATCATACACGGAAGTTTACCGCTGCCGAGTATTTTTGAAGAAAAGTTTTCAATATCATTCAGTGCTGATTCCGGACTTCCGAAACAAAGCTCAAGATCACCGCCGTCAAAGACTTTAATATCAGTAAGGTCTTTATCCTGATATGGACTGTAAGTTTCGATTCCGAAGCTTTCGTTTCTCATAGCAGAGCTTGCAAAACGAGTTCCAGGACGGTATGATGTAGTACTGTCAAATGGTGCACCGAAAATAACGATTTTACTTTCGTCATATTCGCTGTCGCAGCCTATAAAAGTATGAATATTTTTTTCCATTTTATTTATGTTCTCCTGATTCTCTTAACTGATCTCTTACATTATTTGGAATAGCAAAGCAACCTGTATGTAGTATAGTGTTGTAATATTTTGTTTTAATTCCCAGACTGTTCCACCAATCCGCTTTTAAATCAGTTCTTGGATCGTATTTTTTTGAAGCGAATCCAAAAAGCCAGTGTCCTGATGGATATGTAGGGATATGAGCCTGATAAACCAAAGCTATAGGAAAAGTTGATTTGATTCTGCTGTGCGCTCTTTTCATTGAATTGGCATAGGAAGTGTAGAAAGTACTTTCATGCTGATTGACAAGTATTCCGTCATCTTTAAGAGCCTTGAAACAGTTGCCGTAAAATTCCTTTGTGAACAGTCCCTCGCCCACGCCGAAAGGATCGGTTGAATCAACAATAATAAGGTCATATTCATTTTCTTTGTTGCGTACAAATCTCAGTCCGTCCTGATAAAAAATGTGTACTCTTGGATCTGTAAGACGGCAGGCGGTTTGCGGCAAATACTCACGACAAATTTCTACAACCATTTCATCAATTTCAACCATATCAATATTTTTTATATGATTGTATCGTGTTAACTCTCTTACTGTGCCGCCGTCTCCTGCGCCAATAACAAGTACGTTAGTTATATCAGGATTTACAGCCATTGGAATATGAGTAATCATTTCATGATATATATACTCGTCTTTTTCAGTTACCATTAAGTATCCGTCAAGAGTCAGTATACGTCCGAATTCCTTTGATTCAAAAATATCAATACGCTGATACTCACTTTCAGCACTCCTTAAATGTTTATCGACCTTTATGGAAAATTTTACGTTGTCGGTATGATTTTCCGTATACCAAAGTTCCATTATTTATCCTCCACCACATTTATGTTTTCAATTTTCATATCCTGTGTACCGGTCATAAAACAGCCTTTTTCCTTGGCATAATTTATGTAATTTATAATTTCATCTGTTATTTTTTCACCTGGCGCCAGGATCGGGATTCCCGGAGGATAACACATTACAAATTCTCCGCACACCATACCGCTGCTTTGATTTATCGGTACGGATCTTTTATTACTGTAAAAGGCTTTTTGCGGAGCGGTAATAACTTCCGGATTGATATATTCGTGATCGAACATTCCTGTTTTATCTTTGGAATATAGACGCTTTATTTCAGACAGTGATGATATAAGACGTTCAATTTCCAGTGCTCTGTCTCCGGCAGAAATAATGGCGAGAATATTGCCGATATCACCGAATTCAATTTGTATACCGTAATCATCACGCAGTATATCGTATACCTCAATGCCTGCAAGACCTATATCACGGGTGTGTACAGAAAGCTTTGTTTTATCAAAATCGTAAAAAGCGTTATTATCGCAAAGTTCATTTCCGAAAGCATAATAGCCGCCCAGCTTGTTTATTTCGTTTCTGGCATATTCGGCAAACTGTACTGTTTTTTTGAAAATTGATTTTCCATTTAGGGCGAGATTTTTTCTTGCAATATCCAATGATGAAATAAGAAGATATGAACCGCTTGTAGTTTGAGTAAGGTTGATAACCTGTCGTACATAATCGCTGTTAATATTTGATCCGCAAAGCAAAATGGAACTTTGAGTAAGCGATCCGCCGGTTTTATGCATGCTGACAGCAGCCATATCAGCTCCTGCAGCCATACCGGAAACAGGCATATTTTCTCCGAAATAAAAATGAGTACCGTGAGCCTCGTCCACAAGGGCGAGCATATTATTTTCATGAGCTATACGGACTATTTCACGAAGATCTGAGCATACGCCGTAATATGTTGGATTATTTATAAGAACAGCTTTTGCGTCCGGATTTTCGGCAATAGCTTTTTTAACGTTTTCAACAGACATGCCCAATGGGATACCAAGTTCCTTGTTTGTACCCGGATTTACATACACAGGAATAGCGCCGTTTACAACAAGTGCATTTATAGCGCTTCTGTGAACGTTTCTCGGCATAATTATCTTGTCTCCGGATTTGCAGGCGGTCATGATCATTGTCTGAACTGAGCCTGTAGTACCATTTACTATAAAAAATGCAGTTTTTGCGCCGAAAGCTTCAGCTGCCAGATCCTGAGCTTCTTTGATAACTGAAACAGGGTGGCAGAGGTTGTCCAGCGGTTTCATGGAGTTTACGTCGGCTTTAAGACAGGATTTACCAAGAAAATCGGTGAGTTCGGAATTTCCTCTGCCGCCCTTATGTCCCGGAACGTCAAAGGGAACGACTCTGTTTTGCAGGTGCTGAGTCATAGCTTCCAGTACAGGAGCCTTACTTTGAGAAAATATCATAGTGAAAGCCTCCTATCAGTAAATATTCATTCCGCTGAAAATCTCAATCATTTCTCTTCTTAAGCTGTTGGTAATATCAAGTCTTTCTTTAGGAGGCAGTTCATACACATCAGTATTGAAGAGATAATTCTGGAGCTGAATTTCTTTAATCAGCATTTTAGTATGAAAGATATTGGATTGATATACGTTTACATCTATAGCATCGTATTTAGTAAGTGTTTTTTCATCAATGTAATCCTGAATTGATGTAATATCGTGATCTATATAATATTTTTTGCCGCACATGTCTCGTGTAAAACCTCTGACACGGTAATCAATCGTTATAATATCAGAATCAAAACTGCTGATAAGATAGTCTAAAGTATTCAGAGGAGAAATTTCTCCGCATGTTGAAACATCAATATCAACTCTGAATGTACATACAGTATTTTCCGGATGGGATTCAGGAAATGTATGGACAGTAACATGACTTTTATCAAGGTGAGCGTGTATAGTGTCATTCTGACCGAAATTAAGTCCCTGATTACAGGATTTGTCAATGTTTTCCGGACTGACATGTCCTTCTGCGATAAGAATATTTACAGAAGCCCCTTGAGGATCATAGTCTTGTTTTGATATATTTAAAATGGTAGCACCAATCATTTTGGTTACGTCACATAGTATTTTTGTAAGGCGTTCAGAGTTATACTGTTCGTCAATATATCTGATATAATCAATTTGTTCACGTTTACTTTTAGCATAGCAGACATCATAAATATTAAAGCTTAAAGTCTTTGTTAGATTATTAAATCCATACAATGCCAACTTTTTTTCCAACCCTAACATCACGGCCTTTCAATTAAATTATATTTTGTTTACAGGAATTTATTTTATCATATTTTCTTATGAAATGCAATGATATTTGTAATATTTAACAGATTTTTTTTAATGTTTTTATAATTTGAGAAAAAATCTCCCGAATACACAAAGGACGGGAGATTATTATAAATTAAATATTATTTATCTGATTATAAAAGAATCATATTTCATTTCCTCAAATGTACTGAAAATAGTTTCTATTTGTTGATTTGTCAGTGTAAGGGAAGTGATCTCAGGAATAAACGACGTTTTATATATTGAGTTTTCTGTCTCCTCACAAATCGTTTTTATTTTTTCACTGATTGTCATGGAAGAAAAATCAATTTTTTTACCGTTACATACAATTTCCGAATTAAACTTACTCAGATCAATTTTAAGTACATATTTTTGGGTATTCAGCAAAATGGGCTGAAAAGCTTCACAGGTTCCGGTCAGCATGTCGTAAGCCGATATTTCTATCCACATTTTACTTCCTTTGTCCTCGGCAGTTTTATTCATTGAATTTACAATGTCTATTAAATTAAGGTAGCGGTCGCTGTCAGTGACGCTTTCACCGATTTCATTGAGTGCATTTTCACTGAATGCCGGATATTCGACATTTGTGCTTATAATATATTCAAATCCTGCCTGAGCGATTTCTCCGCTGAGAGAGGATAAGTATTCCCTAGTATCGGAAGAAGCCGGATCTATCCACGGCTTGCCTTTATCCTTTTGTGGGGAATCAAGCCATAATGTTTTTGTTGATTTAATTAGAAAGCCTGCGTTTTTGTTTGCTTTTGGATATAAATTATCCTGCATTGCATTGACGGAAGCAACCGGAGTAAAACCGTAGCTTTTTACAGCTTCAGTTATTGAAGATATTGGAATTTCATTACCGGATTCTGCAAGAACAGCACCTTCGTTTGATGAATTATAATTTAGTTTTCCGCCTTCTATTTTCAAAGGGATAACGACCATATTATAATTTTTATCTACTTTATCAAGAATACTGTCAAGTGCTTCAAGACTTTCTATTTCCATATCCTTTATCCAATACGCTTTAGTTCCTTTTGAAATATTTTCAGTATCCTTGCCGTAGCTTTCTGTAATTACAGTACTGTCTGGGGAACTGCTGCTGTTTTTAACTTCTCCTATTTCACCGAAGGGCTTTGCAACGCTGTATCCGATAACAATAAAAAATGATGCGATTAAGAGGGTAAAAAACAGCGATAAGATGTTTCCGGCAAGATGAGGATGCCGTTTAGGTTTATATACGTTTTTTTTCTTTTTCATTTTTGTGTCTCCGATAAATGTATTTTACTAAAAAATAACACACTTAAAATTTTAATGAATAAAATAATTATATATTGTTTTTCTGGCAATTATAATAATGGAGGATAAGTAATGACAATTAATAAATTAAATGATTATGCAATAAAGATATATCTTGATAAAAATGATATGGATAGATTTGATATAAATTTTGCGTATATAGACACCGAGTGTATAAAAAATCTGATACTTATACTTTCAGATGAAATTAATGAATTATTGGGGATAGTAATAAATAATGAGAAATTGTATGTTGAAGTTTTTTCAAAGAAAAACGGATGTCTTATTTTTATTTCATGTTCTTCAAAAATTTCAGAGAAAAGACGTATAAGAAAAAACATTATATGTCAGTTTGAAAATTTTGAATCCCTGAAGGGTTTATGTGATTACCTAAGCATTAATTTTCCGTCCAGTATAAAATTCAGTAAGCTGTACTGTAATAATCATTATATCAGATTGATTTTAGGTATTAAAGACGATTTAGATAAAATTGTAAAGATTTCGTCGTCATATGGCATTATCATCAGCGGTAATGAAATAAATACAGGAGCGACTAACGAATATTTTAAGTGTGTTTATGATGAGGAAGCTGTTGAAAAGGTGTCACTGTTCACCAGTGAGTGAGGCAACAGCATCTTGTAAATTTTTACTTTTAAATATATAGCTTCCGGCAACCATTATATCTGCTCCGGCATTTCCGGCAAGAGCGGCAGTTTCAGCATTTATGCCGCCGTCAACTTGTATTTTAACATCGAGATTGTGTTCTGAAATATATTTTTTTGCGGTATGTATTTTTTTTAGTGTATCAGTAATAAAAGACTGTCCCCCGAATCCGGGTTCCACGGTCATAATAAGCAGTAAATCTATTTTGTCAAGATAAGGTATAACATCTTCAAAAGGAGTATCGGGTTTAATGGACAGTCCTACTTTGGCATTTGCTTTTTTTATTGCTTTGATAGTATCATCAGTATTGCTGGCGCTTTCTATATGAAATGTAATAATATCGGCTCCGTTTGCGGCGCATTGTCCGATATATTTTAGCGGATCTGCGATCATAAGATGTACGTCAAGGCACATATCGGAATATTGATCGACAGCTTTTAAAACAGGAAACCCAAAAGAAATATTATTTACAAATATTCCGTCCATTACGTCAAAATGAATCATATCGGCGCCGCTGTCTTTTACTTTGTCAAGTTCTTCTTTAAGATTGAGGAAGTCGGCGCTGAGTATTGAAACAGACACTAATTTTTTCACGATTTAACCTCCGAGTCTAATAAATGTGCAAATTTCCTGTAAAAACAGGCTCAATATTTATTATATATGAAATTTTCAATAACGTCAATAAAAATAAAGTTTAATTAAAGAATTATTCTCCTGATTCTGTAATAGACTTTAATAAGTCAACTTGTCAGGAGGAAAATAAATGAATAAGCATAAAATTATAAGGGACACGTTTTTTCTGACAGCAATTGAACTGATACTTCAAGGCTTGTCTTTGCTTTTAAATGTTTTTGTAACCAGAAAACTTGGTTCCTCATTTATGGGTATGATTTCTTTGATCGGATCGTTTTTTGGTTTCGTGACAATTATATCCAGCGGAAATATTTATTTAAGTTCAAGCAGATTTATTTCCGAAGAAATAGGGAAGAAAAACGGTAATCCAAATAAAGTATTCAAGTATTCCGTAGTGAGCTCTGTAACGTTAAGCATTGTAATAGGAATAATAGTATTTTCTTTTTCTGAATTAATAAGTACAAGAATTCTTAAAACGGATCAGTTAATTGTTCCTATAAGAATTCTGGCAATGATACTGCCTGTTGCTTCTATAAATTCGAGTTTAAAAGGATACTTTAATGCTGTAAGGAACGTTTCAGTAGCAGCAGCCGGAAGTACATTGGAATTTCTGGTTAAATCAGGGTTATTTGCATTTTTTGCAGAATTTATGATTTTGAACGGAAAAATTAATACGCTTACTGCATTTGCAGTCAGTATAGCTGCCGGACAAATTGTAAGCTGTCTTGTTCTTGTGTTTTTTTATCTTAAACTGCATAAGTCGTGCGGATGTGAATGCTCAATACGTTTTCAAAAGTTTGTTGTTTCATCTGTTCCGATTTTTTTCAACAGTATCGTTACCTCTGTTCTGAGCAGCGCCAATGACGCCCTTGTTCCGCTGACTTTAAAGCAATACGGTAATTCTACTTCCGAAGCTTTCAGTCAGTTTGGTATATTTGAAGCCATAGTTATTCCGGCATTGTTTTTTCCGTCCAGTATACTTTGCAGTTTGTCCGGTATTCTAGTTCCCGAACTGGCAAGAGAACGCAGTGCGGATAATTCTGCCGGAAATGCAAGACTTATAAATAAAGTATTGAGATACACTTTCAGTTTTTCTATTTTTACAGCGGTGATTTTTTTATGTTTCGGCAAAGAAATAGGTTATATTATGAGCGGAGACTATTTTGCAGGAAAAATTATTTCTATTTTAGCTCCGGCAGTACCTTTTATATATCTTGAAATAATACTTGAAGGTATATTAAAGGGAATGGGTAAGCATAGTTTTTCTTCGCTGAATTACCTTGTTGAGTATACCATCAGAATTTCAGTACTGCTTATTTGCGTTCCGATATTCGGATTTTACGGTATAGTAATATCTTATTTGGCTAGCAATATAGTATGTAATATAACCAGAATGATTATGATAATTAAAATAACCGGAATAAAATTCAGTTTTTCAGATAATCTTATAATACCGATTATTTCAGCAGTATTATCAATGCAGATCGTTGCTGTAACAGATAGGTTAATACATCTTGATAATCTGAATTTTTTAGTTGAAACAATTATATTTGCCTGCCTTACACTTGTTCTTTACATAGTTATACAAAAGCTTATTTACCGACTTACGGAAGATCGTTTGGAATTGGAATTAAGATAAATTAACCCGCCGTTACAGGCGGGCAATTTTTTAATATAAATTTACATTCTAAGATCTGCACCTATGTCTTTAAGTGCTTTCAGTACCTTTTTCATAACTGAATCAGCCTGTTCATCTGTGAGTGTACCGTCATGAGAACGCATGCTGATAGAATAGGAAATACTTTTCTTTCCTTCTTCGATCTGCTTACCTTTATATACGTCAAATAATGTAACCTTTTCCAGAACTTTTCCTGCCGCTTTTTTTATGGCCTTTTCAATTGATGCGGCTGGAAGGTTATCATCGCATATAAGACTCAAATCTCGTGTAGTAGCAGGGAATTTCGGCATAGGCTTATATGTTACTTCCTTTTCAGAAAGTTTCAGCATTTCGGGAACATTAAGCTTTGCCGCATAAACCTTGACTTCAATTCCGTAGTTTTCCGCAACATCAGGATGGATTTCACCAAGAATACCGATTGCTTTGCCGTCCTTTAAAATTACGGCGCTTCTTCCCGGGTGGAAAGCACTTGCTTCGTCAAAAGCGTCTGAATCGGAAGTTCTTACATAATCACAATCATAAATTCTTATTGTTTTAAGCAGAGCATCTGCAACACCCTTGATATCATAGAAATCTATATTGCCGCCGTACATACCGATAGCAAGACGAAGCGGTTCTTCAGGAAGCTTATCAGCTTCAGTAGGGAGGTATTCCTTACCCAGTTCAAATAATTTTGCTTCTGCATTTCTGTTGTTATAATTTTTTGAAAGAATTTCAAGCATTGACGGAATAATCGTAGTTCTCATAACGCTTGTGTCTTCACCGAGTGGATTGATAATTGTTTCTGTTTTTCTGAGTTTGCTGTCAGCGGGAAGGTTTATTTTATCAAAATACTTTGGTGAAATAAATGAAAATGTAGAAATTTCATAACAACCGAGAGCGGTCATTGTATTTTCAATAGTTCTTGTGAATTTCTGTTCCGGAGTGTATTCAGCTTCGGCAACACCCTTGAAAGGGGTAGACGGAATATTGTTGTATCCGTATATCCTTGCAACCTCTTCTGCAATATCGGCTTTGTATTCTATGTCAATTCTGAAGCTTGGTGAGATAACTTTACCGTTTTCAACAGAAAATCCCAGAGAATTCAGATATTTGATCATATCGGTTTCCGAAATATCAGTACCAAGGAAATTGTTAATCCATTCCGAGCTAAAATCAACTGTTTTAAGATTTTTATCTGTAAAATCCTTATCTATAACAGTTTTAACAACTTCGCCTGCACCAAGCATTTCAACAAGTTCAAAGGCTCTGTTTAAGCAAGTCATGCTGATAAGAGTATCAACGCCCTTTTCATAGCGAGCGGAAGCGTCTGATCTAAGACCGAGTTTCTTTGAAGTTCTTCTTACCTGAACTGGTTCAAAGTAAGCTGATTCAAATACTACTGTTGTTGTATCGTCCATGATTCCGCTGTATTCGCCGCCCATTACACCGGCAACTGCAACAGGCTTTTCGGAGTCTGCAATAACAAGCATTTCATCTGTTAATTCACGTTCGACACCGTCAAGTGTAGTGATCTTTTCACCGTTTACAGCATTTCTGACGTTGATATGTGAATCCTTTACATATCTTAAATCAAAAGCATGCATAGGCTGACCGTATTCCAGCATTACGTAATTAGTAATATCAACAAAGTTGTTTATCGGTCTGATACCGCTTGCTCTGAGTCTTTCTCTCATCCATCTTGGAGACGGTTCGATTTTAACATTTTTTACGATACCTGCACAATAACGCTTGCAGCTTTCAGTGTTTTTTATATCCACTTTGAGCATTTCATTGATATCCCCGTCAATGCCTTTAAAAGACGGTACGGGAATATTAAGCGGCAGATTAAAGGTTGCAGACGCTTCTCTTGCAAGACCTGTAACAGAGAGACAGTCAGGACGGTTTGAAGTAATTTCAAATTCAACGGAAGTATCGTTAAGACCTAAAGCTTCATGAATATCTTCACCGATATTGCAATCTTCTTCAATAATAAAGATACCGTCTTCAATAGCGTAAGGGAAATCGTGTACTGTAAGACCAAGCTCGCCTAAGGAGCAAAGCATACCGTTGCTTTCAACACCTCTGAGCTTACCTTTTTTTATTTTGATTCCGCCCGGAAGGGTAGATCCGTCCAGAGCAACCGGAACAATATCGCCTGCTTTAACATTCGGAGCGCCTGTAACGATCTGGATCGGAGCGTCTTTTCCCACTTCCACCTGACATACAACAAGATGATCAGAATTTTCATGAGGAACAACGGAAAGAAGCTTTCCGATGACAACATTTGAAATTTCACTGCCCTCAGTTTCATAGCCTTCGACTTTTGAACCGCTCATAGTCATTTCATGGCAGAACTGCTTTATATCTATATTTTTTAGATCGACATAATCGTTGATCCATTTCATTGATAAATCCATACTTTACCTCCTATTAAAACTGTTCTAAGAATCTTAAGTCATTTTCAAAAAGAAGACGCATATCGCTTATATTAAATCTTCTCATGACGATTCTTTCAAGACCCATACCGAAAGCAAATCCCGAATAAACACTGCTGTCAATACCGCAGCCTTCAAGAACCTTAGGATGAACCATACCCGCACCGAGAAGTTCAATGTAACCTTCTCCCTTACAGATACGGCAGCCTTCGCCGTGACAGTTGAAGCACATAACATCAACTTCTGCACTTGGTTCAGTAAACGGGAAGTGATGAGGTCTGAGTCTGATCTTGCAGTCATTGCCGTAAAGCTTTTTCATAAGAGTTTCTAAAGTACCTTTCAGATCAGACATAGTAATTCCCTTATCAACAACAAGTCCTTCGATCTGGTGGAAAAGAGGGGAGTGTGTAGCATCAACAGCATCTGAACGGTAAACGCAGCCAGGTGAAATAATTCTGATAGGAGGCTTCTGGTTTTCCATAACATGTACCTGTACGGAAGAAGTCTGAGTTCTCAGAAGAATATTGTCTGTGATGTAGAATGTATCCTGTGTATCTCTTGCAGGATGGTCAGGCGGAAGATTAAGTGCCTCGAAGTTATAGTAATCATATTCGACTTCAGGACCGTCTGCAACACTGAATCCCATACCGAGAAAGATTTCTTTGATTTCATTTTCAACAATTTTCAGCGGATGTAGTTTACCGATGCTTTGTTGTTTGCCGGGAAGAGTAATGTCAATTGATTCCGCAGCCATTTTGCGTTCTTTTTCCTTGGCTTTGAGCGCTGACATTTTACTTGTAATGGCTTCTTCAATATCCTGTCTTACCTTATTTGCCAGTTGCCCTATTACCGGACGCTCTTCAGCAGAAAGCTTTCCCATCTGTTTTAAAATAGCAGTAAGTTCGCCTTTTTTACCGAGATATTTGATTCTCAGTTCGTCCAAAGCTTTTATGGAATCGCTTGAGGACGCTTCTGTCATAGCTGCATTTTCAATATTTTCCAGCTGCTGTTTCATTAAATCACCTCATAAAAATATAAATTATTTGTCGGATTATAATATAGAGCAATCAGTTAAAGACTGCATAAAAAAAGCCCTGCCCTAAACAGGACAAGACATACTTGCTTATAAACCACCCATTTCTAAAGAGCCGACACTCTCCGATCTTTAACGCAGATCATACGTCAGAACTTACAATATATTTAATTAATAAATAATACTTCGGTTCTGCCACTCGTGAGTGAACTTCAGTATTCCTGAAAACGAAACAGCTTTCAGCCGCAGACTGTTTCTCTCTGAAGTTTTATAATGGGAATACTTACTCTCTCAGTCAGCATGTTACTTTATATTATATACAATTATTAAAAAAAAAGCAAGTGTTTTGTTGAAGTTTTTTTGAAACTGTGTTATAATTAACGTAATAACGGATTCACATAAATGAAATGATTTGTAAAAGGGAGAATTTATATGGATACATATGCTGAACAATTAGTAGTAAAACAAACAAATTCCTCAGATCAGATGAAAAAATTCGGTATTGCTGCCGGCGGAGTATTGTTAATTGCTGTGCTTTTGTACGTTACAATATTTATTATGCCGATTGCTTTTATAGCCGCAGTCGGGGCAGCATATGGAGCCTACTGGCTGCTTAAGGGAATGAATATTGAGTATGAATACACGGTTACAAACGGTTCGCTTGATATTGATAAAATTATAGCAAAACGCAAAAGAGTAACGCTTCTTTCTGTAGATGTGAAGGAATTTACTGATTTTGGAAGCTATAATTTTCAGAATGATAATTTCGGAGGTACTACTATTTTAGCAGTAGGAGATGAAGAAAAACCGTTTTTTGCAGATTTTAAAAATGAGCAGTATGGTACGGCAAGATTAATTTTTTCACCTAATGAAAAAATTTTACAATGTATTAAACCATATTTACCAAGAACCATAAAATATAGATAAGGAGTAAAAATATGTCAGTATTACAAGAATTGATAGTAAAATTTAACAAAAATAAAAATCAGGAGTTATATATACGAATTATTAAAGAAATTCAAAATATTGAAAAAATATGGGTTGCTTTTTCAGAAGCTTCAAATAATTACTATTTAGGCAACGAAAAGGGAAGAGCGGCAGCGTATATTTTCAGTGAGAAGGATTACTTTGACAAATATTATGTATATGCTGAGCAAAGAGGTATTAAAGTTAAATCTGTGGAAAATACTTCAGAATATAGAATGGCATTTTTGGGAGATCTGTACAGATGCGGATTTGAATGTATTGTTATAGATAATGGTCAGACATATCTGACATTAGATTTATTTGATATTATTCAAAAGCCGGATATTGAAAATATGCCTAAAGATACAAAGCTTATAGTGAATAGGGATCTTATGAGAACATTTAACTGGTTTTTACAGGAGAATTCCAAGCAGCCGGCAAATCCTCAGATGTGGCAGCTTTTATTCAGTGAGATATTCAAGGCAGAATATATTATTCCGGCAGATACTTCTAAGATTAAATTAGGTAAAAATACGGGAAATGAATTTAATATGACGGATGACAGTCAGATTGCATTTCCAATGCTGCAAAACGGGGACGGAAAAACTTTTTATCCGTTCTTTACAGACTGGAATGAGCTGAGAAAATATGATATGGAATCAAAATATACCGGTATGGCAGGAAGTTTTAAGGACATGCAGAGTTTTGCCGGAAAAGCAGACGGTATAGTTATAAATCCATATGGCGCTAATTTTATTTTAAATAATGAAATGCTTGAAAGTATTGCAGAAACGGTAAAGAATTTCAGTAAAGAGACTTCAAAGGTTTCTGTAGGGGATCCGAAAAATTATCCGTTGGAAATGGTCAGAAAAATTTCAGAGTGCCTCTGGGAAAAGGATTATATTGAGGCTGCATATTTGAAGATTATGCTTAAAGATGGTAAAGAAAGCTATCTTGTAGCGCTTGAGGGAAAGCTTCCTGACAATCCGACTTCATTGTATAATGAAATTGCAGAAAAAGCCTTGCCTTCCGCTGATAAAATGCCTATAGACTTTATTGACTATTCATCAGATTTTGCTCAGAGAGCATTTAAGGGAGCGTCGGCGTTTTATAAGAAAAAGTATTGATTTTTACAAGGTGGTGAAAATATGATAATAGTTACACCGGAACAAATGAAATATCTTGAGGCGGAAGCAGATCGGAACGGTAATACATATGAAATGCTCATGGAAAAAGCAGGTGAGCGTTTGGCTGAAAAAATAATCAGTATAATTAACATAGAAAAAAATAAGGATAAAAATCATATATTTGATATTATTTTTTTATGTGGTAACGGTAATAATGCAGGAGACTGTTTTGTGGCGGCAAGATATCTTAAACAGTATGGGATTGATTCCGCTGTGACACTTCTTTGCGGAGAGCCGAAAACTGAAATCGCAAAGCTTAATTTTTCACGCATAAATCAAGTCGAAATAATTTATGATGAAAATATACTTTTAAATAGGATATCAAAACATAATCAATGTCAAATTATTGTAGACGGTGTGTTCGGTACAGGTTTTCACGGTGAGCTTCCGGAACATGTACGCAGAATTTTTGACGTTTGTCAAATCAAAAAATACTGCGGACATGAAATAGGACGTCAATTCACTGTAATTGCTGCGGACGTTCCAAGCGGAGGAGACTGCTGCACTGGAAAAATATCGGAGGGTACTCTCAAAGCGGATTATACAGTAACCTTCGGATTTGAAAAGTTTGGTATGACGCAGTATCCGCTGAAAGAATACTGCGGACAGATATCATGCGCAGATATAGGTATTCGGAAGGAGTATACAGAAAATTTTGATTATATAATACGACGTGCAAACAGCTTCGAGCTAAAATATATAATTCCGCCGAAGAAATCAGATTCCCATAAAGGAAACTATGGAAGACTGCTTATTGTGTGCGGCAGTGAAAAAATGCCGGGAGCATGTATTATGGCGGCTGAAGCAGCAGCAAGAAGCGGAGTCGGACTGTTACAAATTGCCACGGTAAAGGCTATCACCCCAGTAATTGCAAGCCGTCTTCCGGAGGCTATGCTGGAACCTCTTGAATCAGATGAAAACGGTTTTATATCGGTAAATAATTACGATAAAATTATAAATGCGGCAGAAAAAGCTACAGCCGTACTTATTGGCTGCGGTTTGGGAGTAGCGGACGGTACCAGGGAATTGGTAAAAAAGCTGCTTAAAAATTTAAATTGTCCGATAATTTTAGACGCAGACGGAATAAATTGCATATCGGACAGCATAGATATTATTAGACAGGTTAAGTCAAGCATTATATTAACGCCTCATCCTGCTGAGATGGGCAGAATATGCGGAAAGAGTGCGGCGGAAGTACAGTCTGACAGATTGAATACCGCTTTGAATTTTTCAAATGAATATAATGCGATTGTTGTATTAAAGGGAGCCGGAACAGTAATTGCTGAAAAAAATAATGTTTATGTTAATCAGACCGGAAATCCCGGAATGGGAAAAGGGGGCAGCGGTGATGTTTTAAGCGGAATAACAGCTTCTCTTGCGGCACAGGGAATAAGTGCGGTGAATTCCTGCGTTTTGGGTACTTTTATTCATGGCATGGCAGGGGATATGGCGGCTGAAAATAAATCAATGCAGAGCATGACTGCTATAGATATTATCAGCGAGTTGCCGGAGGCATTTAAAAATATAATGAGTGATTAAGCAAAGGAATGTAAAGCTTTAATAAAAATTTAAAGGAGCTTTATATGAAGAAAGTTGTTGTTTTATTAGTATCGTTTGTAATGATGATCGGTCTTTGCGCATGCGGAAGTAAAAATAATGTTAAGTTTGAACCTAAGCTTAATAAAGCGTTTACAGTCAGTGCGCAGATAAAATACGACGATCAGGAGTATCAGGCAAGTATAAAAAGACTTGGCAAAGCTAACTGGGACGTGGAATTTTCTTCTCCGAATACTTTGGCAGGCGTTCTGCTGTCGTACAGAGATGATAACGTAGAAGCGTCTTATAAAGGACTGAGTTTTTCTGTTCCTAAAAGCGCATTGCCTTTGAAAGCTATTATTTCATCTTTGATAGATGTAGTCGATACTACTGCTGAACTTCCTGAAATTAGCGGTGAGGAAAAAGACGGTGAAATACTTGTTGAGGGAGAGTTAGAACAGGGAAAATATACGTTAAAAATGGATAAGACAGGAGTGCTTATAGGATTTAGCATGTCAAATCTTAATTTAGAAATTATATTTACTGATTTTCAGGAAAACGGTTCAGGTATGACTGAAACAACCGAAACAACGGAGAATGTACCGACTGAAACGGTTGTTTCTGAAAGTGAAGAACAAAACGAAATGCAAAGTGAAACATCAGCTTTGGAAGAAATGGAGGAAACACAGGCAGAATAAAAATAAAACCCGGAAAGAAATTATGTTTTCTTTCCGGGTGTTTTAATTTTTTTGATGCATTAGAAATTTTATAAATATCTTGTTAATCAATGGAATTTATCCATTCAATCAAAGGATTTAAATATTTTTTATCGGTCCAGTCACATTTTTGACCTACTGCACACATTAAAGCTTTTTGCCATGGTTCATATGTATCTGGAGACTGTTTTGAAACTGCTTTTTGCAAAAGCTTACATAGGGTTTTGTCTTTAAATGACATTAACGATTCATCCCATGAACCCCGCCCATAATAGCATGGAATTCCGTTTAATGAACCATTAAAATTATGTTTATAAATTTCTTCAAAAGCCTTTTCTTCAAATGGTGATGCTCCTACGCAAAGTACTGCAATTTTTTTATTTGCAAAATGTGCGAAGTTTTTCTTTAAAAACGTTAATCCGGCTATTCCAGAAGCATATATTCCACCGGCAAAAATAATTATATCATATTGAAGTATTTTATTTATATCAATAGATTTATTAATTATACAATCAAAATTAGTTTCTTTTGAAAGCCAATTTGCATATTTTTCTGTTGCTCCGTATTTTGATTTATATATTATTATTCCTTTTTTCATAATAAATGACCTTTATAAATATTATTAAATTTTCTCAAGAGCCTGAGCAATATCTTCAATAATATCATCAATATTTTCAAGACCGCATGAGAAACGAATCATACCTCCGTCAATACCGGCAGCTGCAAGCTGTTCATCGGTTAACTGACGGTGAGTAGCACTTGCAGGGTGAAGTACGCAAGTCCTGATATCCGCAACGTGAACAACGTTTGATGCGAGCTTTAAGCTGTCCATAAATTTGACTGCATTATCTCTTCCGCCTTTGATTGAAAAAGTAATCACGCCGCTGCATCCGTCAGGAAGATATTTTTGAGCCAGTTCGTAATACTTATTGCTTTTAAGTCCGGGATAATTAACGGAAAGAACTTTGTCGGAAGCTTCAAGATAGTCTGCAACTATTTTAGCGTTTTCACAGTACTGCTTCATACGTACTGCCAGTGTTTCCAGACCTAAATTAAGCAGGAAAGCGGAATTTGCAGCAGGATAGCATCCGAAATCTCTCATAAGCTGCATTCTTGCCTTTACGATATATGCAAGCTTTCCGTAGGATTGTGTATAAACTATACCGTGATAGCTTTCGTCCGGTTCGGTGAATTCAGGGAATTTACCGTTTGTCCAGTCAAAATTACCGCTGTCAATAATAACGCCGCCGACTTGTACAGCATGTCCGTCCATGTACTTTGAAGTAGAATGTACAACAATGTCTGCTCCATGTTCAATAGGTCTGCAAAGTATAGGCGTCGGGAATGTGTTGTCAATAATAAGAGGAACATTATTTTTATGGGCAAGTTTTGCGAATTTTTCAATGTCAAGTACTGATAATGCCGGATTTGCAAGTGTTTCGCCGAAAACAGCCTTGGTATTCGGTTTAAATGCTTTTTGAAGCTCTTCTTCAGAAGCGTCTGCATCGACAAATATGCATTCAATACCCAATTTTTTTAAGGTTACGGCAAACAGATTTACTGTTCCTCCGTAAATAGTTCCGGTAGAAATAAAGCTGTCGCCGGCACTGCATATGTTGAGCAACGAACAAAGTGTAGCAGCCTGACCGCTTGATGTTGCCATTGCAGCTGCACCGCCCTCAAGAGCGGCAATTTTTTCTTCAACTGCCATGACGGTGGGATTCTCAAAACGTGAATAAATCAGACTTTTTGTAGGATCGTCAAAGACGGCTGCAACATCGTCTGTAGAGTCATAGACGTAGGTCGTACTTTGTACTATCGGTATAACTCTGGGTTCAGTATTTTTTGGGTGATAGCCTTCATGAAGACATTTTGTTTCAATTTTCATAATAAACTCCGTTCTGCCTAAAGCAGCAAATATTTTTATTTTAATATAATATCATATTTTAAACTCATGGTCAATACTTTATTTCTTAATTTTCATTAAAGCGATATACACTAATTTATCTGTCAGATTTTGTGCAATTTGTGAAATTTTTATTGAAAATATAAAAAAACATTGAAAAATCATTGAAATTTATAGTTGGAATGTGATAAAATAATAAATATGGATATTGGATTAATATTAAAAAATGGAGGTAGATATTAAATGAGAAAAGCAGCTGGATGGAAAAAAGCCATGGCTTCATTAGTCAGCGCTGCAACGCTGTTTTCATGTACGATTACAGGTACAATGAATTTTTCAACAGTTACTGCGGCTGACGGAGCAAATTATGCTGAAGCTCTGGCAATGTCATTGTATTTTTTTGACGCTAATGAGTGCGGTACAGAGGTAGACGATAATTGTCTGACATGGAGAGGAAATTGTCATACATATGATGCACAGGCTTCATTGGACAGTGCTAAAGGCCTTTCATCTTCTTCAAAAAGCTTTATACAGAGTGCAAACGGTGGTTCAAATACAGTCGACGTTTCCGGCGGATATCACGATGCGGGAGATCATATTAAATTCAACAAAACAATGGGATTTGCTATGACAAGTCTTGCATGGTCTTATTACTCACATCCGAATGCATATGACAAAACGGACAGTACAGATCATCTTAAATATATCCTTAAGAAAAATGCTGATTATCTAATGAAGGTTACATACCTTAACGGAAATGATGTTGTTGCTTTTTGTTATATGGTGGGCGATGAAGGTACTGACCATAGCGTATGGAGTTCGCCGGAAAGTCAGAATATGACTCGTAATACATATTGGGCTGATTCATCACATCCTGACGGATGTACAGCGGGTTGGATGTCGTCATGCCTTGCAGCTACGTCTATTGTTTTAAAGGATTCTGCTCCGGATTATGCAAAAGAATGTCTGAAATATGCTAATTCTCTTGAAGCTTTTGCAAAAAAATATCCGTCATGTGCATCGGATGGATATGGTAGTATGTACCAGAACAGTAACGATGCATATGATGAGATAGCATTTGCAGAACTTTGGTGTGCAATTGCAAATAATGGCGGAACACTTCCGGCTTCATATAATCCTACATATAAATGCACAAACAACGGTAAATATACAGGAAACACAGGCGATGTTTATGATTATTATATGTATACATGGGATAAGGCATGGTGCGGTTATGCAGCTCTCCTTGCTGAATGTGGATATGATACAAATACATATGTCAACGAAATGAAGTTTGAACTGAACAATATGGGTGGATTATCTACAAGCAAATATGCGACTCCGGGTTATGACGGCTGGGGATTTTCACGTTATAATTGTGCTTTGCAGATGCTTGCAACACATATAGCTGATATTACAAATGATGATTCGTATTATGAAGCTTCCAAATATCAGATGGATTATATTTTAGGAAACAATCCGACAGGATATAGCTTTTTAATTGGATATAGTGATAAATATGCTTTACGTTATCATCACAGAGCAGCTAATCCGGGAACAGGTAATCCGGCAGATAATACCGAAAGTAAATATGTTCTTTACGGTGCGATGATAGGCGGCTGCGATGCAAATGGAAATTATTTAGATCATCAAAATGAATTCAAATTCACAGAACCTGCACTGGACTACAATGGTAGCTTTGCTCTTGCTATTGCAGCACTTGCAGATAAATACGGCGGAGATTCTTCAACAATTAAAGATATTATAAAGAATGCACCGGAAATTGATGAAAATTACAAATTCGACGGTGAAGAACAGCCTCAGCCGTCAACGGAAACTACTGAAACAACAGGTGATGAAAAGTTAAAGGGCGATGTAAATAATGATGGTGTAGTCAATGTTACTGATGTTGTATGCCTTGGAAGATATCTTGTTAAGGCTGAACTAACTGAAGATGTTGATACTAGTGATTTTAATTATGATGTAAATGATGACGGAAAGATAAATGTTTTTGATCTTGTTGCAGTAAGAAGAATATTAATTGAACAGTAATAATAACTTATAAAATGTCAGTGCATTAAAACGCATTGACATTTTATCTGAAAAGGAGTGTAATGTATGAAAAAAATTATTGCAGCAGCTGTTTCGGCTGTTATTTCTCTTTCTTCTGTGGCTTCTTCCATGCCCTTAATAAAAGAGACGTCAATGACAGTATCAGCTGAGGAAGGAAGCAAATATAATTACGGTGAAGCGTTACAAAAGTCAATGTTTTTCTATCAGGTTCAGCAGGCGGGTGAACTGCCGGACTGGAATGAAGTATCGTGGAGAGCTGATTCAGTTGAGAATGACGTTGTTCCCGGCGGTTGGTTTGACGCAGGCGATCACCTTAAATTCTCATTGACAAATGCTTATTCGGCTACTATTCTTGCATGGGGACTTATACAATATAAGGATGCTGTAAAGAATGCAGGTCTTTATGATTCGTATCTTAGAAATCTTCAGTGGGGACTGGATTTTGTCGCAGGCTGTGACCTAGGCGATAAAGTTATAGGAACAATCGGTGATGACGCTTTTGACCATGTATGGTGGGGTTCTGCTGAAGTTTATATGAGAAAGTATGTACTGAAAGGCGGTACAGATCCCCGTCCTTATGATGAAATCACTTGTACTACAACTGTTGCAGAAATGGCGTCTGCAATGGCGGCGGGATATATCGTGTTCAAGGACGAAAATCCTGAACTTGCAGAAAGCTATCTCAATCATGCAAAAAGTCTTTTTGAACTTGCCGATAAAACAAGAAGCAATGATGATCAGGGCGTGCAGCAAAAATACTATAATACAAAACAGTCAGGCACTGTAGCAGATTATATTGACGAACTTTTTTATGCTGCCAACTGGATGTATATGGCAACCGGAGAACAGAAATATCTGGATCTTTGTGAAAGCGATTATATTCCCTACTTCCCAAAAGAAAATCAGTCTACAGAGCGTAAGTATACGTGGGGTTTATGCTGGGACGATACCTCACAGGCAGCTGCCCTTCTTTATGCTATGAATACAGGTAAGGATGAATGGAAACAGCATGTTAAGCATCATCTTGAATACTGGACTACCGGATACGGCGGAAAGCAGGTTCAATATACTCCGGACGGTCTTGCTTGGCTTTTCAATTGGGGTTCATTAAGACATGCTACAACTACCGCCTTTATGGCTATGATAGCTTCTGATACTATTTTTGCTGATGATGCGGCATTTGTTGATAAATATAACACATGGGCAAAATCACAGATGGATTATGCTTTCGGAGATAATGATCTTGGATTGAGTTATGTTCTTGGAATGGGTGAAAAAAATCCTGTTAATGTTCATCATAGAACATCAAGCGGTATTTATGATGATCACTGGAATGAATTAGGCTCAGACACTCCAAGCGATAAGTGGGAAACTGAATATGCGCATGTTCTTTACGGAGCTTTAGAGGGCGGTCCGAATCAGGACGGAACATTTACGGATACAAATTCATCATACCAGAATACAGAGGTTGCAATTGATTACAATGCTGGATTTACCGCTGCGCTTTGCGCTATGATCGACGATTACGGCGGTACGCCGTTAGAGGATTTTCCTCCTGTTGAAACTCCTACAAGACCTGAATTTCTTATTAAAGCATCAATAAATCAAGCGTCTAATAGCTTTACTGAAATAAAGGCGTATGCTATGAACCATTCGGCATGGCCTGCCAGAGTAATAGAAGATTTATCATATAATTATTATTTTGATATTTCAGAACTGGTTGACGCAGGTTATTCGATAGATGATGTTAAAGTTCAGAAAGGTACTGATCAGCATTCAGGTGATGAGGGCGTTGCAACAGTATCAGATCCGATTCATTATGAAGGCAATATTTATTATGTAAAGATTACTTTTGGCGACGGCAGAGTGGTAATGCCTACGGGACAGTCAGAACATCGTTCAGAACTGCAGTTCAGAATAGGTATTGCAGATACAATTCAGAATGTTTGGGATCCTTCAAATGATTATTCGTTTAAAGACCTTGTACAGGGCGGCGAAGATGCAATGATCGAAACCCCATATATGACGATGTATGACGGAGATAAGCTTATTTGGGGTACTGAACCTAATGGAAAAACGCCTGACGACGTTTCAAAGCTTAAAGGTGATATTAATCTTGACAGTGAATTTAATATAGCTGATGTTGTATTACTTAATAGATATCTTATTAAAGATACGATTAAGATTGATAAGCAGGGCGTAATTAATGCGGATATGAATGAAGATGATAAGCTTAATATTTTTGATGCAGTAATTATGCGAAGAACTTTGGCGAAATAATTAACTTTGTCCGTTCATATATTGAGAGATCTAAATTAACAATTAGAGGGATTTTAAAATGCGATTATATATATAGATATAGGGAATAATGTTCTTCCAAGGGAAAACATGAACTGCATATAAAGCTGATAACATCTGTGTTTTACGCAGATGTTATTGGCTTTTTTATATTTATAAGAGTTTAATTTATTATTTTTATTGCAGGGTTATCTTTACTCAAATAAATCTAATAACTCTACGGCAGTGAATTTACCTCATTGATTGAAACAAAATTCAGTTTCTTTTGACTCAATTAATTTTATCAGTAGTTTTTTATGGAAAAAATTTCACTGAATCATCATGCATTTTCAGGCTTATAAATGCCAATAATTACAATAGAAAAAATTGTGAGGTATTGGCTATGGCATATAATAAAGTTGTTATATCCGGAATTAATACATCTAAGCTGACAGTATTGAAAGAAAAAGAAAAAATGGACTTGCTGCGTGAAATTCAGGAAACAGGCAGCAAGGAAGCTAAGGACAAGCTTATAAATGGGAATTTACGTTTGGTATTAAGCGTTATACAGAAGTTTACAAACAGAGGAGAAGATATAGACGATTTATTTCAGATAGGCGTAGTGGGACTTATCAAAGCAATAAATAATTTTGATCTGACTAAGGAAGTTAGATTTTCAACCTATTGCGTACCGATGATAGCAGGAGAACTCAGGAGATATTTAAGGGATTACAGTCAGATAAAGGTAAGCCGATCAATGAAAGACCTTGCTTACAAGGCTATGCAGGCAAAAGAACGTCTTACGGCCGCTAATCAGCGTGAACCGAAAATTGAAGAAATCGCAAAAGAGATCGGCGCTGAACGAAGCGATGTAGTACTTGCACTGGAAAGTATAAGTGATCCGGTTTCATTATATGAACCGGTTTATTCTGATTCCGGAGATACTCTGTATGTTCTTGACCAAATTGGCGACAAAAATGATGTGGACAGCTGGCTTGATGAAATATCTTTAAAGGAAGCCATAAGGGATTTGCACCCGCGGGAAAAAAATATACTGTATCTACGATTCTTTCAGGGAAAAACACAGGTTGAGGTTGCAAATGAAATCGGAATTTCACAAGCTCAGGTTTCACGGTTAGAAAAAGGCGCATTGGCAAAAGTTAAAGGTCAAATTTGAATTTTTTTTAAATTTATGCAACATTTTGTAGTTTTCAATCGTATAATAAATAGAAAGTAAATTTTCACTGTACAGATAACAAAATGATGCATCATTATTATCAGTAAATAATTGATTTCCAAGACAAATTTCATAAAAAGCATGGTATATATGAAAGTTGCGGCGGAATGGTATAAATGTAAAAAGAGGGATAATAATGAACGAGATTTTAAATAAAAATGATGTAAAAACAAGAGAGGAATATGAGAATTTTGTTTCTAATCATATAAATGGTAATTTTATGCAGTCCCTTTGCTGGACGGGTGTAAAAAAAGATTGGAATTACGAAGCGGTGATTTCAAGAGATAAAAATGGAACAATTAAGGGTACGGCTTTAGTGCTTATTAGGCTAATACCCTTTCTTGGTTGTTCCTTTTTGTATTCTCCTCACGGACCAGTCTGTGATTACAGAGATACAGAAACTCTTAAGGATATTTTTGCAGGAATTGAATTAATAAGGAAGAAATACCGAGGGTATGAACTGAGGGTCGATCCTTGTATTACAGAAAATGATAAAATTGAAATTGAAGTGCTCCGGAATTTGGAATTTGAATTTAATGAAAATGCTCCGGAACTGACAACTATACAAGCAAGAAATAATTATATACTGCGGATAAATGGAAGAAGTGCAGATGAAATTTTTGAAAGTTTTCATAAAAAATGGAGATATAATATAAGAGTTGCTTCAAGAAAAGGAGTAGAGTGTAAAGTTTGCGGTACAGAATGCTTAGATGATTTTTATATGCTTATGGAGGAAACCGGAAAACGTGATGGCTTTTGCATAAGAAGCAAAGAATATTTTAGACGTATGCTTGAAAGTCTTGGGGAACACTGTCGGCTTTATATGTGTTATTATAATGGCGAACCGTTGTCCGGAGCTGTTGCTACTCAGTATGCAGGAAAAACATGTTATGTTTACGGTGCGTCAACAGCACAGCACAGAAACGTAATGCCGAATTATTTAATGCAGTGGAATATGATTTGCTGGGCTGTGGAAAATGGATGCAGTATTTATGACTTTCAGGGAATACCTTTTTATAAAAACGAAAATCATCCTAATTACGGTGTATATAGATTTAAACAGGGATTTAACGGGGAAGTTCTTACATATGCAGGAGAATTTGTTAAGAAATACAGCGGATTCAATTCGGGAATTATTGAAAAGATCGGAATACTTTCCCGTAGATTTTTGCATGTAAGTCCGGCAGGACTTCTTGATATGTGCCGACGTCACAAATAAAAAATCAGGCTTCATTTACGAAGCCTGATTTTTTGAATTACTGTATTTTTTACGGTATGACAGACAGGTTATATTTTCAGATTTTTTAAACTGTTTTGAAAAATAACTTTGATCGTGGAAACCGCATATTTCAGAAATTTCTTCAATAGTCTTATCGGTGAAAGTTAAAAGTTCTTTGGCATATTCTATTCGTTTGTTTAAAATATATTGGATTATCGTAATACCAAATTCCTTTTTGAATTCTCTTGTAAGATAAAATTTACTTATGTAGAATCTTTCTGCTAAATCGTCAAGATTAATGGATTCTGTAAAATGCTTGTCAAGATAATCAATTACTGAAAAAATCTTGTTTTTGGATTTGCCACTGCAATCTTTATATATACAATATTCTGTGATAATAGAAGTCATTAAATCTGTAATAAGCTTTGCGTTTATAATTTCAGTATATTTGGATTTTCGGTCGTTATTATTTATAATTTGACTTATAATTATTTTAATGTTTTGAGGATTATTAGGAATGAACACACAGCATTTTTCACGGGTAAATAACGAATAATAGTATTGCGCCGGGGTGCCGTTGAATTTTACCCACATGACCTCCCATGGTTCTTTCGAATCGGATTGGTAGGAATGCGGACGGCGGCAGTCAAGAAAAATACATTGCTCTGAATCGGCCTTATAAACTGAACCGTCGTATTCTACAACTCCTTTTCCGTTTACTACATACAGGAAGAGAAATGAATCTGTTTGAAATCGCTTTGTGGGAGATACACTTTTAGATGTTAAATATCCTACTTCGTGAACATACAGTACAGATTTCTCGGTTTCTTTTGAAACAATATTGGTTATTTTTATATCTTTTTGTGAAAAATTATCAAGTGAATTGTGCAATGTATTCACATCCTTTTGTTAATTATAAATATATTATAATATATTTTGTAAAATAAGTCAATAGTTTAGAACAAAATAAAAAATAATATGTTAAATATGCACAAATAACATGCGGCTGGGATAACAATAAAATACAAAAAGAATGCAATATTGTCGGTTGATATTTTGCAAAAACAGGTATATAATAATATTATTGTCGGTGGTTTTATAGTCGGCAACGTACAGATGAATAATTTATAAATTTATAGAATTATACGATATTGACTTGGTTGGATATGAATTTTAAAAAGTTTTATATAGTTTTATAAGAAGATAAAAAAATAACTGTAGTTTTTAATTTATTACTAAACATTATAATTAAGTTACCTGTCCATTTTAACTGTTAAAGGGATATGTTATGTCGGACATATCGGAGAGGCCTTTACAGTGTATCGTTTTTGATTATTATTCTGTATTTTACAAGTCTTATTCTGCAATTAAATAGTCAGAATAAGGCTTGTAATTTTTTGCAATATTAAAGCTATACTATATATAATTAAGTATTGCACAGAATTGAAAAATTTGATATAATATATAATAATTAGTGGTTATTTTAACTGAAATCATCATATAGTGCCAAAAATCTCCGTTTGCCGCTGTGGAGATTTTATTATTGTTTATATGGGTACTTCAACGGCATGAAAGGAGTTTAATATGAATATTGCAGCAGCACAATCCGGAGGCCCTACATGTGCAATTAATGCTTCTCTCGCAGGAGTTTTTTCAGAAGCGTCAAGAAATGAGCAAATCGATAAAATTTATGGTTCTATAAATGGTATTGAAGGCATTATTAATGACAGACTTGTGGAAATGAGCAGTATAATAAAAAGCAATAAGGATCTGGAGCTTCTTAAGCTTACTCCTTCTACTGTATTGGGATCATGCAGATTTAAGCTTCCTGATGCTAATGATAACAGTGAGGTTTATGAAAAGATCATTTCCTGCTTTAAAAGAAATAACATTGATGTCTTTTTTTACATCGGCGGAAATGATTCTATGGATACAGTATGTAAGCTTTCTGAATATTTTAAGAAAAACAATATTAATGTAAAGGTTATCGGTATTCCTAAAACCATTGATAATGACCTTATGTGTACAGATCATACTCCCGGATTCGGTTCAGCTGCAAAATATGTTGCGGCAACAGTGCAGGAAATTGCAAGGGATAGCTCTGTATACAGTGTGAAATCTGTAACTGTTGTGGAGATTATGGGACGTGACGCAGGCTGGCTTACAGCTTCAACCTGTGTTCTTAAAGCAAATGATGAAAATGCTCCGCATCTTATTTATTTACCCGAAACGCCATTTAGTGTTGAAAGATTTCTTGAAGATGTAAAAAGAATGCTAGTGGAGCATAACGCTGTTGTTGTTGCTGTTTCGGAAGGATTAAAACTTAGTGACGGGGAGTATGCTGCTGAAGAATTCCAATCGGGACACGATGATGCATTCGGTCATAAATATTTATCGGGAATAGGAAAATGTCTTGAAAATATTGTCAGAAAAGAAATTGGCTGTAAGGTTCGTTCGATCGAACTTAATGTAATGCAGAGATGTGCGTCACATATGGCTTCAAAAACTGATGTAGACGAATCAGTAAAAATAGGTGAAGAAGCAGTAAAGGCAGCCGTAAAAGGCGAGACTGGTAAAATGATGGCATTTAAAAGAATCAGCGACAGACCTTATTTTTCGGAAATTGTTACTGTAGATGCAAAGGAAGTTGCCAATAAGGAAAGACTGTTTCCAAAGGAATGGATAAATAATCAAGGCAATAATGTTACAGCTTTTGCTCTGGATTATTTCCTGCCGCTTATTCAGGGAGAAGTAAATGTTCTTATGGAAAACGGTATGCCGGTACATTTGAAAATTCCAAACTGGTTTTAATAAAAAATACTTGACAAGCTTAAAAAAAACTGATATAATAACTATGTAAATTTTTATATTGTAATCTCAGGAATTGAAGGGGTGCACCACCACGGGTGCAACCCTTTTTTTGTCTTTTTGAGGAATAAAAGGAGGAAATATGAAAATAAACGGTAAAGAAATTAAACTTGAAACTCAAACAATTCTGTCGGGTATTTTGAAGGATCAGGGATTTAATCTATTGAAAATTGCGGTAATGAAAAATGGAGATATTGTTCCAAAGTCAGAATATGATAAAACGTTAATAAATGATAATGATAGTCTTGAAGTCGTAAGTTTTGTGGGTGGCGGCTGATGAAAATTATACTTAATGGTAAGCCGTTTGAAACGCAGTATTTGAGATTATTTGAGATCCGTGATAAATATTTTGATTCCGCATGTATTACTATTTTAAACGGTTTTCAGACATCTGATAATTTAACTGTCAAAGACGGAGATATTGTCAGTATTATCAAAAAAGGAGTTATGCCTCCTAAGGAAGAGTTGGAAAGTCTTATGGCAGCAAGACATACGCCTAAAGTTCACGATACAGTAAAAAAAGCAAGAGTCGCCGTATGCGGACTAGGCGGACTTGGCTCAAATATTGCAGTAATGCTTGCCAGAATGGGTGTAGGGTATCTGAAACTAATTGATTTTGACATTGTTGAGCCAAGTAATCTTAACAGACAGAGTTATTATGTTGAACATCTGGGTATGTTTAAAACAGATGCTTTAAAAGAACAGATCAAAAGAATAAATCCTTTTATTGAGGTTTGCTGTGAAACAATAAAAATTACAAATGAGAATTGTACAGTACTTCTTAGTGACTGTGATATAATCTGTGAGGCTTTTGATAATCCTGAAACTAAAGCTATGCTTACTGAAAGAGCCCTTTCTGATTTTCCTGACAAAAAGCTGGTATGCGGTTCGGGAATGGCAGGATTTGAAAGTTCTAATAAAATAGTAACTAAAAAAATAATGAAAAATCTGTATATCTGCGGAGACGGTGAATCAGAAGCCAGACCGGGAAACGGTCTTATGGCGCCGAGAGTTTCAGTCTGTGCAGGACATCAGGCTAATATGATATTACGGCTTATTATGGAAAATGAGGAGCCGTGAGAGGAGTAAAGAAGATGAATAATGATAAGCTTATTATCGGAGGACATGAATTTAATTCCCGTTTTATTTTGGGTTCGGGAAAGTTTTCTATGGACATGACAAAAACGGTTATTGAAAATGCGGGAGTAGAAATGGCAACTATTGCAGTTCGCCGTGCAGATGCCGGAAGCAGTGACAGTATTATAGATTATATTCCCGAGGGAATAACACTTCTTCCTAACACAAGCGGTGCAAGAACTGCCGAAGAAGCGCTGAAAATTGCAAGACTTGCAAGAGAACTGGGCTGCGGCGATTTTGTTAAAGTCGAAGTTATTCGTGACACTAAATATCTTTTGCCGGATAATTATGAAACGATCAGAGCAACTCAGATGATGGCAGATGAGGGATTTATTGTAATGCCTTATATGTATCCTGATCTGAATGCAGCGAGAGAACTTGTAAAAGCAGGAGCATCGGCGGTAATGCCTCTTGCAGCTCCTATTGGCAGTAACAAAGGACTTTCTACCAGAGATTTTATAAAAATTCTTATTGAAGAAATTGATTTGCCTATAATTGTTGACGCTGGTATTGGACGTCCGTCACAGGCATGTGAAGCAATGGAAATGGGCTGTGCAGCCGTTATGGCTAATACTGCCGTTGCAACTGCCGGAAATGTAGGGTTAATGGCTTCTGCGTTTAAACTTGCTGTTGAATCAGGAAGACTTGCTTATCTTGCCGGTATGGGACGTGTTTTGGAGCATAAGGCAGAAGCTTCAAGTCCTCTTACGGGATTTTTGGAGGATTGATAAATTATGATAAAAATTCGTGAAACCAATCATATGGAATATCAGGAAGGTATGGAGCAGATTGATCATAGTATCATGAACAAGGTTCTTGAAATGACTGATAAATATGATTACTCAAAATATACTGCATGGGATGTCCGCAACGTACTGTCAAAGGATAGTATTGATATTAATGATTTGGCTGTTTTGCTTTCTCCTGCGGCAGAACCGATGCTGGAGCAGATGGCACAGCGTGCAAAAACTGAAACTGCAAAGCATTTCGGCAATACAGTATGTATGTTTACGCCTCTTTATATTGCAAATTACTGTGAAAATTACTGTGTTTACTGTGGGTTCAACTGTTCTAATAAAATTAAAAGAGGAAAGCTTTCAATGGAAGAGATCGAAGCGGAGTACAAAACTATTTCAGAAACCGGACTTCGTGAAATTCTTCTGCTTACAGGAGAGTCAAAAACCGCTTCTCCGGTTGAATATATTGCAGACGCTGTAAGACTTGCAAAAAAATATTTTTCAACTATAGGCATTGAGGTTTATCCTATGAATTCCGATGAATATGCTCTGATCAAGGAAGCGGGTGCGGATTTTGTAAGCGTTTATCAGGAAACTTATAATCCTGTAAAATATGAGGAAGTACATTTAAGGGGAGCAAAGAGAATTTTCCCATATCGTTTTAATGCGCAGGAACGTGCATTAATGGGCGGTATGAGAGGTGTTGCATTTGGTTCTCTTCTTGGACTTAGCAACTTCCGAAAAGACGCTTATGCAGCAGGACTTCATGCATATATGATTCAGAAAAAATATCCATGGGCAGAGATATCATATTCTCTTCCAAGATTGCGCCCATATATAAACAATGCGGAAAATAATCCGAACGATGTTCATGAAACTCAGCTTTTACAGGTAATGTTGGCGTATAGGATTTTCATGCCTTATGCAGGAATTACAATTTCAACTCGTGAACGTGCCGGTTTCAGAGACAATGTAGTTGGACTTGCGGCTACAAAAATTTCAGCAGGCGTTAAAGTAGGTATCGGCGGTCATGGAGATAATGAACAAAAGGGAGACGAACAGTTTGAAATATCTGATCCTAGAAGCGTTGATGAAGTGAGACGGTCTTTGTTTGATAAGGGACTTCAGCCTGTTTTTACCGATTATGTGAGAGTGTAATATATGGTTATTGCGGTAACAAACAGAAAGCTTTGTACAGATAATTTTGTATTGCGAGTACGTGAAATCCTGTCTGCCGAACCTTTTGAAGTAATACTTCGTGAAAAGGATCTGAGTGATGATGAGTACTGTGATCTTGCGAAAGAAATTATTGAAGAGAATAACGAATATAAAAAAATACTTGCTTTGAACCGTCCGGAAATAGCTTTGGAGCTGGGAATTGAAAATGTTCATCTTACTATGCAGCAACTAATGGAACATGGGAGACCGTCTTTTATAAAACGAGTAGGAGTATCGGTTCATTCCGCAGAAGAAGCTGAAACAGCACAGAAACTGGGCGCTGATTATCTTATTGCCGGACATATTTATGCAACCGATTGTAAAAAAGGTGTTCCTCCCAGAGAAATTGAATTTTTCAGGGGTGTATGTGAAAGTGTTGATATTCCTGTTTTTGCGATAGGAGGTATTTCGGAAAATAACTTTAATGAACCGCTTGAAAACGGTGGAACGGGAGTTTGCCTGATGTCAGAATTTATGAAATGTGAAAATCCATATGAACGTGTAAGGATTTATAAATAAATTTATAAAAAACCAAGATGGAATAATGAACCGGTGTACAGAACAACTATACACCGGTCTTTATTGTATTAATGCTTATATAAAAAAGCGACTAAGAGTTATCTTAGTCGCTTTAATTTATTTTTTAGAATAAAATTCATTATCAGGTTTATCTGCCGGACCTAAATCATCTAATGTGTTTAATTGTAGGACGTAATTAATAATAGCAATAGAATCCTTTGTATCTAATATTTCATCATATACAGTATTAGAGTTTTCTTTTGCAGTTGCATTTTGAAGTGAATACATTGTGTTGCTGATTAAATATTTATTTAATACAACAATATCAGTTGAATTAACCTCGCCATCTACATTAGCGTCACCATAAAGAACTCTGTTCCAATCGATTATTGAATCAGGATCAACGGTAGTTGTAACTGCTGTAGTAACAGTAGTAACGACCGGTGTTGTTGAAACAACTGTTGTAACTACAGGTTTTGTTACTGTTACATTAACTATAAATTCCTGTCCTTCAGGAGTTGTAACTGTGATAGTTGCTGTACCGGCAGCAATACCCGTTACATTACCGTTTTTATCAACAATAGCAACATTTATATTTGTTGAACTGAATGTACAGCCATCTACATTTACATTAAGCTGCTTTGTTTCGTCCACTTCAAGTTCAAGTTCAGCGGGATCAACAATTAGCTCGTTTTCTTGTGATATATATGTGTAGTAATCAACAGATTTAAGAGTAACGCTTTTTACTTCTGTACCTTCCTTATCGCCGCCGTACCAGAAACCAAACATTACTTCTCCATTTTCCTTATACACATCATCTCTAATGGATTCCGGAAGGATCCACATGATTTCTGCTGTTTTACCTCCGTCAAGAACAACGATATTTGATGGTTGATACCAACCTTTGTCTGCTACTACATTGTCTTCGCTTACAGAAATGCCAACGCCTGATGTAAGCTTATGAAGATCTGTTGCAGAAGTTACTGTAAACTTAATTGCGGAAATCTTATCTCTTTCACCGAGATTTAAATCAGCAATAGAAAGCTTTGTCTGATTTGTTGCATCGCTTCCGGATGTGAGAGATTTATTTGAAGTTTTTGTAATAGTTTTGTTGTAAGGAACAGTCATGGTTCTTGTGTATGTACATGAAGCTCCTGTAAGGTTAACAGATTCAATTTTAATAGGTTCATATGTTTCTTCATCTTCACCGTTAGCGCCGTACCAATACTGGAAACCGACTGCGTCGCTTTCGCTTTTTGTCACATATTCCTGAACGCTGACTGGAACGTCCCATACAATTTCTACATATTGACCAGCATTTGTTGCTGTATAGCCTTTACCGTAATCGTCAATTTCAAATTTGTCTCCAAATTCTTTTATGTCTTCTTCACCCTGATCGTTATACCAGTAACCATTCTTGCCTTTAGAGTATTCGGTATCAGCAGGAGAACCCTGTCTTACATTGATGCCGCCGCCGTACATAAACTGCTTAAGATCAGTATCAGATTCAATTATGTAGTTAAATGACTGGAACTTAACGTTAGTAATATCTTCAATACCGAATTCAGAAAATTTGAATTTGTGTGAATTAATTGGTGCAGTACCGTCTAAAAACGCTTGTCTTTCTTCGTCTGTCAGTTCAGGATTTAGAGTAGGATCATAATAATCTTCGTCATATCCGAGAGTAAGAAGATAATTTATATCACCTTCAATTTCAGCTGTCAAAGTTGAAGAAATTGTAGCTGTACCATCTTTATTATCAACAAATGTGCAGCCGTTAATGGGGTTATTTGAAGTTGGAATATTTGGGTCATCGCCTGGGGTAGGACCAACGGCAGCGTCTGTTTCAATTGAAGTGAGAGTGAATGTAGTACCGTCTTTTGGATACCATACTCCGACTCCGACTGTCTTAACCTTGCCTTTTACTTCTGACGGAATAGTGAAAGAAACAGAGAATTTTCCGCCGCTTACATTCGGTTTAGCTTCCTGTTTATCATCCGCCCACCATGGATCTTCAGATATTTCCCAACCGTAAATACCGATTGTTGGAGTACCAGTAAAAGAAGTAGTAAAGTTAAGTTTAATTGTAGAAGCGTTACCTATACCTGAAAGCGGGATTTTTGCTTTGTTTGGTGCAGTTTCTGCGGTGCTTTCAGATGTTGTGAAGGTTTTGTTCACAGAAATTGTTGCTGCAGTTACATTGCTAAATGTTGTTAATGAAGGCGTAATAAATGTGGTAGCTATCATAGCTGCACTTACAACTGCGGCTTTGATTCTACCGATAAGTTTTTTCTTAATCATCCTTAATCATCCTTTCGGTTTTTTATTTATAATTGCCCCTTTATTTATATTTATATTATAACATACAGTTTTTAGCAAATTGTTAACAAACTGTTAACAAAACCCCATTTTGCTAAAACTTGTGTTAAAATATTTTTGCAGTTTTTTGTGCATATTCAACAAATTGTTATAACAATGAGAAATTTAGTAGTAAAAAGCATATATATTGCATTGTTTTGAAAAATATGCTAAAATATATATATTATATACTATTAAAGGAGAATTAACATGGCTGATGAACGTGTAATGTCGATTATTGAATTTATTAAGAATAAATATCCGAATCCTGATTTGTCTGCGTTTCCGGATAAATTTGCTGTACAGATAGAACTTATAGATATACCTGGTGGAGTTTTTTATATGGAGGTTTTAAATGGAGAATTGTCAATAGAACCATACGAATATAATGATAGGGATTTGTCAGTAAAAATTTCTAAATCCAATTTGGAAAAACTGATTAATGGAAAATTGAAAGCAGAAAGTGCACTGATAACCAGAAAAATTATTATTTCGGGTAACATGAGTAAGGCTTTGCTTATTAAAAAACTTTTAAAGTAAGGATTTTATATGGATATTATACTTGCATCGTCTTCTCCGAGAAGAAAAGAATTAATGAAATTGATTTTCGATGAATTTATTATCAGACCGTCTGAGATTGAGGAAAATATTCCGTCAGCAATAAATTATGAACTTGCTGCGGAGTATTTAGCGTCAAAAAAAGCAAATTCTGTAGTTAAAAAATCTGATGAACTAGTTATAGGCTGTGATACTGTAGTAACTGCGGGAAATATTATTCTTGGAAAACCTCATGACTGTAAAGAGTGCAGGAAAATGCTTCGGCTGCTTTCTGGCAGAACTCACAGTGTTTATACAGGAGTATCAATAATTTTCAATGGAAAAGAATTTTGCTTTACTGAAAAAACTGATGTGAAATTCCGGAACATTTCAGATGAGGAAATTGAGGAATATATGAACACCGGAGAACCGTTTGACAAAGCGGGCGGATACGGTATTCAGGGCAGGGGAGCGCTGTTTGTGCAATCTATATGCGGAGACTATTTTAATGTTGTAGGACTGCCTGTTTCCCGTTTGAATTATGAATTGAAAAAAATCGTATTATAAAATGGAAAGAAGGTCGGAGTTAAAGTCCTTGTTATTGTACAAACCCTTTCCTAAAACGAAATATGTAGAAATAGCTTTCCCAATCACAAAATCGGAGGAAAATTATGAATAAACAACAGTTAGCAGCAAAGATTTGGGAGTCTGCAAATAAAATGCGTTCTAAAATCGAAGCAAATGAATATAAAGACTACATTTTGGGCTTTATTTTTTATAAATTTCTTTCAGAAAAAGAAGTTAAGTATCTGAAAGAGAACGATTGGACTGACGAATACCTTCCGGAACTTACCGAAGAAGATACAGAAACTTTAGAAAGCGTACAAAAGAATTTAGGTTACTTCATTTCTTATGAAAACTTATTTTCTACTTGGATTGAAAAAGGACGGGATTTCAGCGTTCAAGATGTACGTGACGCCTTATCTGCATTTAGCCGTCTGATTAACCCGACGCACAAAAAAGTTTTTGAAGGTGTTTTTGACACTCTGCAAACAGGACTTTCAAAACTTGGCGATAGTTCGGCCTCCCAGTCAAAAGCAATCAGCGATCTTATTCATCTGATTAAAGATATTCCTATGGACGGCAAGCAGGATTATGATGTTCTTGGTTTTATTTACGAATATCTCATCAGTATGTTTGCCGCTAATGCGGGAAAAAAAGCAGGAGAATTTTATACCCCGCACGAAGTTTCAATGCTTATGTCAGAAATTGTTGCGGATCATCTGAAAGATAGGGACGAGATTAAAATATATGATCCGACAAGCGGTTCCGGTTCGTTGCTTATCAATATCGGCAAGAGTGCTGCAAAATTTATTGAGAATGAGAACAATATCAAATACTATGCGCAGGAATTAAAGCAGAATACGTACAACCTTACTCGTATGAACTTGATTATGCGTGGCATTTTACCAGATAATATCGTCACTCGCAACGGAGATACTTTGGAGAATGACTGGCCGTATTTTGACGAGAACGACCCGATTGGTACTTATGATCCGCTTTATGTAGACGCAGTTGTCTCCAATCCCCCGTATTCTCAGGCATGGAATCCTGAAGACAAAGAAACCGACCCTCGTTATGCCCGTTTTGGTCTCGCTCCAAAAGGAAAAGCCGATTATGCTTTTTTGCTTCACGACCTTTTTCACATTAAGAGCGACGGTATTATGACGATTGTTCTTCCGCACGGTGTTTTGTTCCGTGGAGGTGAAGAAGGCGAAATCCGCAAGAACTTAATTGAGCAAAACCATATTGACGCAATTATTGGATTGCCGGCAAATATTTTCTTCGGCACAGGTATCCCCACCATAATTATGGTATTGAAACAAAAGCGTACAAATACAGATGTCCTTATCGTTGATGCATCAAAAGGTTTTATAAAGGTTGGTAAGAACAACAAGCTTCGTGCTTCTGATATTAAAAGAATTGTCGATGTAGTAACAAAGCGTGAAAGCGTAGAAAAATTTTCAAAAGTTGTCAGCAGAGACGAAATCAGAAATAATGAGTACAACTTGAATATTCCGAGATATGTTGACTCTTCCGAAGCGTCCGAGTCCTGGGATATTTATGCTTCTATGTTTGGCGGTATTCCTTGGTCTGAAATTGATGAACTGAAAGAATATTGGCATGCTTTTCCATCTTTGAAATCAGCTTTATTTGAAAATACATCTTCAGATTATTGTAAATTAACAGCCACGGATATAAAAAAGGTCATCAAGGATCATAATGATATACAGTCTTTTGAAAATAATTACTATGCCGTCTTTAATGGTTTTGATCAATATTTGTATGATGAATTGATTGATAAGATGGATACCCTTAATATTTCAAAAACCGAAGCTGTTTTATCCTTAAACATCTTTGAACGCTTAAAAAATATTCCCTTGGTTGACAAATATGAAGCATATCAGCTTCTTGATGATGATTGGACTAAGCTTGCCGTCGATTTAGAAATGATACAAACGGAGGGATTTGAAGCAACGAAAAAGGTTGACCCCAATATGGTGGTTAAAAAGAAAGACGGAAAAGAGCAGGAAGTACAGGAAGGATGGGTAGGCCGCATAATACCGTTTGATTTAATTCAGGACACTCTTCTTGCCGATGATAAAGTAGCATTAAAAGAAAAAGAAAACCGTCTTTCTGAAATTGCTTCGGAATATGAAGAATTGTTTGAATCACTAACAGAGGAAGAAAAAGAAGGCGATTATGCAAGTGAAGGCGGTTTTGTTAATGCTGAGATTAAGAAAGCGCTCAAATCTGACAGTATTGAACCGGAAACAAAAGAAAAACTTCTTAAAGCAGCAGCATTGAATACGGAGGAAAAATCACTGAAAGCGGCAATTAAGAAAGAAACCAGACTTCTTGAAGTTAAAACCAAGGATACCATCGAAGGACTGTCTGATACGCAAGTTATCGAACTTCTGAAAGCCAAATGGATTCAGCCTCTTATTCAAAGTTTAATGAAATTGCCGGACAGAATTGTAAACGAATTGGTTTCAAAGCTTGAAACGCTCGCTAAAAAATACGAAACTACATTTGCCGAGGTGGAAACGGAAATCGCTGACACACAAGCGGCTCTTTCTGCTATGATTGATGAGCTTGAGGGCAGCGATTCTGATATGCTGGGACTTCAAGAATTCAAAAAAATGCTTGGAGGTTTTGCAAAATGACGAAAAAAGCAAGCACTCCGGCATTAAGATTCAAAGGGTTTACATATACTTGGGAACAGCGTAAGTTAAGCGAATTTGCAGACAAGGTTACAGAGAAAAATGTTGGACTACAATATATTGAAACCTTTACGAACTCGGCAGAGTTCGGAATAATCAGCCAACGAGATTTTTTTGACCACGATATTGCAAAGATGAGTAGCTTGGGCGGTTATTATATCGTGAGAAGTGAAGATTTTGTTTACAACCCTCGTATCTCAACCTCTGCACCTGTCGGACCGATAAATCGCAATAAGTTAGGCAGAATTGGTGTAATGTCACCACTTTATACGGTTTTTAGACCACATGATATTGGCACAACTTATCTTGAACATTTTTTCAAGAGCAAGTATTGGCATTCATTTATGAATTTCAATGGTGACTCAGGTGCAAGGTCGGACAGATTTTCAATTAAGGATTCTGTGTTTTTTGAAATGCCTATTCCAATACCACATATTGAGGAACAAAGAAAAATTGGAGAATATTTAACTCACCTCGACCGACTTATCACCCTTCATCAGCGTAAGTATGACAAATTGACCAATATGAAAAAATCAATGCTTGAAAAAATGTTCCCGAAAAATGGAGCAAATGTGCCGGAAATTCGATTTAAAGGATTTACTGATGCTTGGGAACAGCGGAAGTTGAAAGAGCTGGCTACTTTTGCTAAAGGAACAGGTTATTCAAAGAGCGATTTAACAGAGCAAGGAACGCCTATTATTTTGTATGGTCGCTTATACACAAAATACGAAACAAAAATCAATGATGTTGATACATTTGCAATAGCAAAAAAAAGCTCAGTATACAGCACTGGCAATGAAGTAATTGTTCCTGCTTCCGGTGAAACGGCAGAGGATATTGCAAGAGCCTCATACGTCGCAAAATCGGGCTTTTTGCTTGGTGGTGACTTGAATATTATATATCCAATTGATAGAATTGAACCAACTTTTTTAGCACTTTCAATTTCTAATGGAGAACAGCAAAAATCTCTTGCACAAAAGGCACAGGGAAAATCCGTCGTTCATATTCACAATAGTGATTTGGAAAGTATCAAAATTTCATATCCCAAAATGGAAGAACAAGAGAAAATTGGACGATATTTTCTCAATCTCGACCGCCTTATCACCCTTCATCAGCGTGAGTTGGAAAAGTTGAAAAATCTCAAAAAAGCGTGCCTTGAAAAGATGTTTGTTTGAGTAAAATAAGCGAATTTTAAAAGTAGGGAGGAAAAAATGATTTTTAATAAAGAATCGGATTTTGAAGCTGCTTTGATTAAAATACTATCTGAAAAAGGCTGGGAAAAGGAAATCCTGAAAAACTACTCTGAACAAGATTTACTGCGAAACTGGGCAAATATTCTTTTTGAGAACAATAGAGATATTGATCGATTGAATGATTATCCCCTTACCGATAGTGAAATGCAGCAAATTTTAGAGCAAATTAAAACTTTAAGAACACCATTAAAGCTAAATGGATTTATCAACGGTAAAAGCGTATCAATTGTCAGAGATAATCCCAACGATACGCTGCATTTCGGAAAAGAAGTGAGTTTGAAAATTTATGACCGTCGTGAAATCGCTGCCGGTCAAAGCCGTTACCAAATTGTTCAGCAGCCTAAATTTCCGACAAAATCAAAAATGCTCAATGACCGTCGTGGCGATTTAATGCTTCTGATCAACGGTATGCCGGTAATTCATATCGAATTAAAGAAAAGCGGCGTACCCGTAAGCCAAGCATGCAATCAAATCGAAAAATATGCGCATGAAGGTATTTTCAGCGGATTATTCTCGTTGGTTCAAATTTTTGTTGCACTAGAGCCTAATGAAGCCGTTTATTTTGCAAATCCGGGTCCTGACGGTCAATTTAACCCGAATTATTACTTTCATTGGGCAGATTATAATAACGAACCTATTAACGAATGGGATAAAGTTGCTTCCACGCTTCTTTCCATTCCTATGGCGCATCAGCTTATCGGTTTTTACACGGTAGCTGATAATTCAGACGGCGTTTTAAAAGTAATGCGCAGTTATCAATATTTTGCGGCAAGTGCAATTTCTGATAAAGTTTCTAAAACCAAATGGGAAGGCAACAATCAGTTAGGTGGCTATGTATGGCATACTACTGGTTCCGGTAAAACTATGACCAGCTTTAAATCTGCTCAGTTGATCGCAAGCTCTAAAGATGCTGATAAGGTTGTTTTCTTAATGGATAGAATTGAACTTGGCACGCAGTCCTTAAAAGAATACCGTAGTTTTGCAGATGAGAATGAGTCTGTACAGGCAACAGAAAACACCGGTATACTTATCACAAAATTAAAAAGTACTGACCCTGCGGATACTCTTATCGTTACTTCTATTCAAAAAATGAACAATATCAAAGATGAATCCGACGGACTGAAATCAAGTGATATTGAATACATAAACGAAAAGCGTATCGTTTTCATTGTTGATGAAGCACATCGTTCCACATTTGGAGATATGCTGATTAACATTAAGAATACTTTCCCGAAAGCCATATTTTTCGGATTTACAGGAACACCTATTCAAGAAGAAAACCAAAAGAAAAAGAACACAACAACCACAGTATTTGGCAACGAACTGCACAGATACAGTATTGCAGACGGTATTCGTGATAAAAATGTTCTCGGCTTTGATCCGTATAAGGTACTAACCTTCAAGGATAAAGATGTCCGCAAGGTAGTGGCCTTAGAAAAGGCAAAAGCGCAAACCGAAGAAGAAGCAATCTCTGACCCTGTAAAAAGCAAAATCTATTACAAATATATGGATACCGGTCAAGTCGGTATGGCAGGATACTTTGATAAACTCGGGAATTACATCAAAGGCATTGAGGATTATATTCCGAATGTTCAGTACCAAACCAAAGAGCACACCAAATCAGTTGTAAAGGATATATTGGAAAACTGGACTACACTCAGCCATAACAGCAAATTTCACGCTATTTTTGCCACAAGCAGTATTCCGGAAGCAATTACCTATTATCGGATGATTAAGGAAATGGATCCGAAATTGAAAGTTACCGCTTTGTTTGACCCAAACATTGATAACGGAGGCGGCGTTGAGTTTAAAGAGACCGGTCTATCTGAAATAATTGAGGACTACAACGAAAAATACGGGCAGGATTTTACAATCCCGACCTTTGCCAAGATGAAAAAAGATATAGCGGCTCGTTTGGCTCACAAAAAGCCTTATGAGCGAATTGCAAACGAGTTTGAAAAGCAGATAAACTTGCTCATTGTAGTGGATCAAATGCTTACCGGCTTTGACTCAAAGTGGATTAACACGCTGTATATGGACAAGGTGCTTGTGTATGAAAATATTATTCAGGCGTTTTCCCGTACAAATCGGTTATTCGGTCCAGATAAACCGTTTGGTACAATCCGTTACTATCGGAAACCGCATACGATGGAACGCAATGTCAATGCGGCGGTTAAATTGTATTCGGGAGATAAACCGTTAGGTTTGTTTGTCCAGCATCTTGCAGAAAACTTAAAAATGATGAACGAACTGTTTATCGAAATTTTGGAACTGTTCTCAAATGCAGGTGTTGAGAATTTTGAAAAATTGCCGAATGATATAACCGTGTGCAAAAAGTTTGCAAAAGATTTCAAAGAGTTGAATGAATATCTTGAAGCTGCAAAAATTCAAGGCTTTAAATGGGAAACAAGCTCTTATACAAACGATGAAACCGGAGAAATTATTGAAATGGCTTTTGATGAAAAGGCGTATTTAATTTTGGTTCTGCGTTATAAAGAGCTCAGCAGTGATGGTCCCGTTCTCCCTGGCGGAAACGAAGATGTTCCGTATGACCTTGTCGGGTATATTACAGAAATTGACACCGGTCGAATCGACGCTGATTATATGAACTCTCGTTTTGAGAAATATATGAAATTGCTCAATCTTGACGGAGCAACTAAAGAAGCTATTGAGCAGGCAGAAACAGAACTTCATAAAACTTTTGCCACATTATCGCAAGAAGAACAGAAATATGCCAATATATTCCTTCATGATATCCAAAGAGGCGATGTAGTCGTTACCAAAGGGAAAACGCTTCGTGATTACATTACCGAATACCTATCAAAAGCGAAGGATGATCAAATTCATAAAATAGCAGTTGCTTTGGGCGTTGATGAAACAAAGTTGCAAAATATTATGAGTTTGAAGTTGAACTCTGCCAATATCAATGAGTTCGGACGATATGATAAGCTGAAAAAGACTGTAGACAAAACGAAAGCAAAAGAGTACTTTGAAAAAATTGAGGGTACAAAGATAATACCGCCTAAAGTCCATGTCAAAGTTGACAATTTACTTCGTGAGTTCATTCTCGGCGGTGGATTTGAAATCAACTTGCCGGATAACAACGAATAATATTGCATAAATTCATCTCCGTAACATAAATAAATTATAATATAAAATGGGCAGCATTTGCTGCCCATTAAAACAGCGTTTTTGCAGTGTACTGATGCTTTTAGTTCATCTTGGATACCTGGCATATGATTTTTATATTAAGGTTTTTATTATACTAATAAATTAATTGCAGAAAATCATTTTCTTCGCTGTCAATGAAGAGTTGTATCTTTCTCATGCTTGTCGGCGTGATGGCACAGAATCTCAGTCAGTAAGCAATAAAAATTACAAATGAAATGAACAGCGGCTATTATACTCCCAAAATTAAACTTTTTGTAATTTAGCACAAATATAATGATGTATTTTTGTTTAAATCTCCAAAATGGCAGCAATGCTCTTGACTTAGAGTTCACTCTAGGGCTTATAATAAAATCAAAGAAGAAGATAAGCGAGGTGACGCTATGACCATTAAAGAAGTCAGTGAAAAATACGGTATATCGCAAGATACTCTCCGTTATTATGAGCGTGTGGGCATGATTCCTCCGGTAACACGTACGGCAGGCGGAATCAGGGACTATAAGGAAAAAGATTTAGCTTGGGTAGAGCTTGCAAAATGTATGCGCAGCGCAGGACTTCCGGTGGAGGCGATGATTGAATATGTCAGACTTACACAGGAAGGCGATGCCACAATTCCGGCAAGACTGCAGCTTCTGAAAGAGCAAAGAGAGGCTTTACTGGAACAAAGAGCCAAAATTGACTCTACACTGGAACGTCTGAATTATAAGATCGGACGATATGAAATTGCAGTTGATACCGGAATTTTAACTTGGGAAAAGGAGCAGAATTAACAATGGCTAAAAATGTACTTATTTTATCATCCAGTCTGCGAAAGGGCGGGAATTCAGATTTGTTGTGTGACGAATTTGTAAAAGGCGTTAGGGAAAGCGGTCATAATGCTGAAAAAATATTTTTAAAGGATAAAAGTATTAATTATTGTACCGGATGCGGCTATTGCTTTGAAAGAATCGGTAACTGCTCGCAAAAGGACGATATGGCTGATATCAGAGACAAAATGCTGTCGGCAGACGTGATTGTTTTCGCAACGCCTGTTTATTTTTATACAATGGCAGGACAAATGAAAACGCTGATTGACCGTTGCTGTTTCTTTTATACAGAGCTGACAGATAAGGACTTTTACTATATTATGACTGCGGCTGATAATAATCGTTCTGCTATGGAAAGAGTTTTGACGGAATTCGGCGGTTTTGTTGCATGTTTGGATAACGTAAGAGAAAAAGGCTGTATTTACGGAACAGGCGCATGGAAAAAAGGCGATATTTTAAAAACCGGAGCAATGCGAGACGCCTATGAAATGGGAAAACATATTTAGGGCGTTAAATTTTAAAATTACATAACCATTGAAACAGGAGGAATTTTTTATGTTAGGAAACTTTACTTATTGTAATCCGACCAGAATTCATTTCGGTGCAGATGCTTTAAATCATTTGAGTGAAGAGCTTGCGAAATACGGTGAAACAATACTGTTGGCTTATGGCGGCGGTTCTATTAAAAAGTCTGGTTTGTATGATGAAGTTGTTAGAATCCTCAAAGACAGCGGTAAGCGTATCGTAGAGCTTTCCGGCGTTATGCCAAACCCAACTGTAGAGAAGCTGTACGAGGGCTGTAAGCTTGCAAGAGAAAATCATGTGGATTTGATTCTTGCAGTGGGCGGAGGTTCTGTTTGTGATTATGCAAAGGCACTTTCCGTATCGGCTTATTGTGATGAGGATCCATGGGATAAGTATTACCTGAGTATGGAAGATGCGGATAACGAAATTATTCCGGTGGGTTGTATTCTGACAATGGTGGGCACCGGCTCGGAGATGAATGGCGGCGCAGTAATTACAAATCATAAACAGAAACTAAAAATCGGTCATGTTTTCGGAGAAAATGTATTTCCAAAGTTTTCTATTCTGAATCCGGAATACACCTTTACATTGCCGAAATATCAGATGGTTGCAGGATTTTATGATATTATGAATCATATAACAGAGCAATATTTTTCTGATACTGATGATTGTACTTCCGATTACGTTATGGAGGGACTGATGAAGTCGCTGATTTACAGTTCACGTATCGCTGTTGAAAATCCGAGGGATTATGAAGCGAGAAGTAATATTATGTGGATTGCTACATGGGCTCTGAATACTATGGTTGCCAAGGGTAAAACTACTGACTGGATGGTACATATGATCGGCCAGTCTGTAGGTGCATACACAGACGCAACTCACGGTATGACTCTTTCCGCTGTTTCTTTGGCATATTATCGTTATATTATGCCATATGGTGTGCCTAAATTTAAACGTTTTGCGATAAATGTATGGAATGTCGATCCAGACGGTAAATCAGATGAAGAAATTGCAAACGAAGGCTTATGCGCTATGGAATCATGGATGAAAGAAATTGGCCTTGTGATGAATATCAGTGAACTTGGCGTAACCGAGGATATGTTGGAGGGAATTGCTAACGGAACTTTTATTATGGAGGGCGGTTACAAAACTCTGAATCATATTGAAATTTTACAGGTTTTGAAAGAAAGTATGATTTAAATTTGTGTTAAATGGGATAAGTATATGAAAGTATTGATGATCAATGGAAGTCCGCATGCTAAGGGGAATACATATACCGCTTTGCATGAAATGGAAAAAATATTTGCTGAAAACTGTATTGATACTGAAATTGTGCATATTGGTAATCAAGCGGTGAAAGGCTGTATTGCCTGTTATTCATGTGCAAAAAACGGAAAATGCGTATTTAACGATATAGTTAATGAAATGGCGCCGAAATTTGAAGCCTGTGACGGATTGGTGATTGGAAGTCCTGTTTATTATGCATCCGCCAATGCGACGCTCATTGCTTTTCTTGACCGTTTGTTTTACAGTACTCATTTTGATAAGACTATGAAAGTTGGTGCAAGCGTTGTGGCTGCAAGGCGAGGGGGATTATCCTCTACATTTGATGAGTTGAATAAGTACTTTACAATAACAGGTATGCCTGTTGCGTCCAGTCAGTATTGGAACAGTATTCACGGCAGGAAACCCGGCGAAGCGCAGCAGGATGCAGAAGGTCTTCAGACCATGCGGACTTTGGCAAGGAATATGACTTTTCTGATAAAAAGTATTGCTCTTGGAAAGAAAGCATACGGATTGCCGGAGAAAGAGCCTTTTGAGCGGACAAATTTTATCAGATAAATATTATGAACGGAGGAAATTCAGATGGTAAAACAAACAGCAGGCAGAGACAGTCTGGGAGACTTTGCACCAAAATTTGCAGAACTAAATGATGACGTTCTTTTTGGTGAAGTATGGTCCAGAGAAGATAAGCTGTCTTTGAAAACAAGATCAATTGTGACGGTGACTGCGCTCATCAGCAAGGGTATTGTAGACAATTCTCTGAAATATCATCTTTCTACAGCACGGCACAACGGTGTAAATAAAACGGAAATGGCGGAAATCCTGACGCACATTGCTTTTTATGCAGGCTGGCCCAACGCATGGGCAGCATTCAATATGGCAAAGGAAGTCTATGCCGATGACTGCGGTCGAGAGGAACACGGCGGGTTTTTCGGTCAGGGTGAGCCGAATACGGCGTTTGCTCAGTATTTCATTGGCAATTCATATTTGAAGCCTCTGACAAACCCGAAGGAAACTGTATTTATCGCAAACGTTACCTTTGAGCCGAAATGCCGCAATAACTGGCATATTCATCATGCGTCAAATGGCGGCGGACAGCTGCTCATATGCGTAGAGGGCGAGGGCTGGTATCAGGAGGAAGGCAAATCAGCACAGAGCTTGAAGCCCGGCGATGTAGTGACGATTCCGGCAGAGGTTAAGCACTGGCATGGTGCAAAATCAAATTGCTGGTTTAGTCATCTTGCTGTTGAATGTCCAGGTGATAATACCTTTAACGAATGGTTGGAACCTGTTACAGATGAGATTTATTATGCTTTAGAGGAGAAGTAGGAGGGAAAAATTTTTAACGGTTATAGTGTAAAATTTATGCGAAACGAACGTAATATGCTCATGATAAACTGTATTGGAGGATGAGTTTTTCTCACAGGAAATATGGAACATAGGATAGAGATAAAGCATTGGGTTGGATTTTCTATAGATTTTTACCTGTAGATGTAATCTTATTATAGTAAAAACAAAGGGAGGAATCTTTCCTCCCTTGTTTTATAAAATTATAAAAAGAATAAAAATCATCTGTCTGCATAGGTATCATCAATACTGTTCGGGTACATAATATTTGAAAGTATAGTTGATACAATTAGAAAAGATCAAAATGTACTTGACATCAGGAAGATTTTGGAGTATAATGAACTCATAGGTTACCTATGACTAACTAAAAAGTTAAAAGAACTGTTGGATATTTTTATATTGAAAATTATTTTCCTACTTGCTTTAGTTCTATATTATACGTAATAGGTTTCTCATTTGTGTAAGCTTAAGTTAGTCATAAGCAACTAATGTGTTTATTATTTAAATATTAATAATCGGAAAGGAATTATTTTATGTATCTTGAAGTAAATAACTTAAAAAAAAGTTATGGAAGCGATGCAGGTGCTGTTCAGGTTTTAAAAGGCGTGACAACATCTGTCGGGAAAGGTCAGATGTGTGTCATTCAGGGGACAAGCGGCTCGGGTAAATCGACGCTTCTTAACTGTATAGGCGGACTTGACGTTATGGATTCAGGTTCTGTTAAGGTTGACAATAAAGAAATATTCGGACTGAAATCTTCTGATCTGTCAGACTACAGAAGAGATAATCTCGGATTTATTTTTCAGTTTTACAATCTTATTCCGAATCTTACTGTAAGAGAAAATATTCAGGTATGTCAGTACCTTGCGAATGATCCTCTCGATATGGATGATCTTCTTGAAATTCTTGGTTTAGAAGAACATAAGAATAAATTTCCGTCTCAGCTTTCGGGCGGCCAACAGCAGAGATGTGCCATTGCAAGAGCACTGATAAAGAATCCGAAGCTTCTTTTATGTGATGAACCTACAGGTGCACTTGATTCGAAAACATCAAAGGATATACTTGTTCTCCTTGAAAAAGTAAATAAAAAATACGGCACAACAATGCTGATTGTGACGCATAACAACTCAATAAAAAATATGGTGCATAAAGTAATTGTTATTAAAGACGGTATGATCGTTAAGGACTACAACAATACAACTATTATTCCTGCCGCTGATTTGGAGGAACTGTAATGGTTAATAAGGTTTTGAAAAAAAGAATACCCAGAGATTTGAAGGCGAATTTTTTAAGATATATTGCTTTGATACTTCTTATAGTAATGGGTATTTTTATAGTGGTAAGTATGGCGGGTGCTGCTGATGTAATAACAGAAGGTACAAATAAAAGAGCTGTTTCGTGCAATACAGAAGACGGAGAATTTAATGTTTTTATTCCTCTTTCAGACAGTCAGATATCTGATTTAAAAGAAGACGGAGTAAATCTCGAAAAGATGTTTTCCATAGATTCACAGCTTTCTGACGGAAGTGTTCTAAGAATAATGGAAAACAGAAATAATATAAATAAAATCAGCATTGATAAGGGTAAAATTGCTTCATTGGACAATGAAACACTGATTGAAAAAAGATATGCAAAAGAACACGGTCTTGATGTTGGTGATAAAATAGAAATATCAGGCAAAGAATATACGATCTGCGGTATAGGTTCAGTTCCTGATTATGAAATGCCCCTTAGGAAATCTTCTGATTCTTCAATTGACAGCAAGAATTTCGGTCTTGTATTCTTTACTCAAAATGAATATGAAAACATTAAAAGTTCATCAGATCAGATGGCAGAAGATTATACATATGCTTACACCCTTGAAAAAAATGCGTCAGATGACGACTTAAGAGATAAAATAAAGAATCTTGAATTTGATTATAATGACGTTGAGGATCTTTATTTTCAGGACTATATAAAAGAATTTACTGAAGGTAAAGATAAGATGACAAACGCCGTTAATGATATATATGATGGTGTGAATGAACTGGCTGACGGTCTTAAGGAGGCTTCAGACAATAATGATAATCTTGCTGATGGCGCTGATTCTCTATTTGACGGATATTTACAGCAGGTATCTGCATCATTGAGCGATTATGGTATTACAGAGCCGCTTACAAAAGACAATTACAAATCAAAGCTTGATGAAATAATATCGTATACAAATTCACAGGATATTATATTATTAAAAAATTCTCTTGAGCAGATTGATAAGCTTTGCACAGGAATCAAGGAATATACAGACGGTATCGGATCAGCGTTTGAAGGCTGTGAAGAATTAAGAAAAGGCGTTTATGACCTTAAAGAGGAGACGGAAAGTTTCCTTGATGAAAATTTCAAGGTAGATATTGATAATCTTAAGTCATTTACTAAAGCTGAGGATAATCAGAAAATAGCGGCAGCATCAAATGATGTTCAAACAAACAAATCAATGGCGCTTACTGCCGGAATAGTTGTAATTGCACTGTTTACATATGTTATTTCAGTTTTTGTATCACATCAGATACAAAGAGAATCAAGTGTTATAGGCTCACTTTATGCTTTGGGTGTGAAGAAAAAGAGCTTGCTTATTTATTACATTACATTGCCTACTATAATAACTTTTGTAGCAGGCGCAATAGGTACGGTAATAGGCTTCAGCAGTTTTGGGATCGGAATGCAGACACAGGACAGCTACAATTATTTTTCTCTTCCTGAATTTGATATAATTCACCCTGTTTATCTGCTCGTTTACGGACTTATTGTTCCACCTGTTATATGCATAATAGTAAATGTTATAGTGATAAACAGGCAGCTTTCAAGAACAGCACTTTCACTTATGAGAAACGAGCAGAAAAATCATAAATACAGTAAAGCGGATATAAAGAGCAAAAGCTTTATAAAAATATTCAGAATACGTCAGCTTCTCAGAGAATCAAAATGCGTTGTGATTATTATAGTAGGTATCTTCATTTCAATGCTTATTATGACTCTTGGTATTGATATATGGGCATTGTGTTCAAATATAAAGGACGATACTATAAAAGACGCTAAGTATAATTATATGTATATGTATAAATATCCTGAAAAGAATGTGCCTGATGGAGGGGAAGCAGTTTACACTGAAACGCTTTCCAAAACACATCTCAATAACACTCTTGATGTTACTCTTATGGGTATAGCGGAAGATGACAAGTATTTCAGCGCTGATCCTTCTGCGGATGAAAACAGTGTTGTTGTAAGCAACGGTGTTGCAGAAAGATACGGCGTTTCTGAAGGCGACATAATTACATTGACAAATAAAGTGAATAATGATATTTATGCATTCAGGGTAGAAGACGTGTGCCAGTATGCCATATCGTTTACAGTGTTTATGAATATTGACAATATGAGAGAATTGTTTGGAAAAACAGATGATTATTATAACGTTGTTCTATCTGAAAACAAACTTGACATTGATGACGGCAGACTTTATTCAGTAACTTCAAAGGATGACATTGAAAAAGCGTCTGATGTATTTATCAAGCTTATGAATCCTACAATATATATGCTAATTATCGTATCGATAATTATATTCTGCGTTGTATTGTACCTTATGATGGGCGTTATGATAGATCGTTCAGCCTTTGGAATTTCTCTTATGAAAGTATTCGGTTACAGGTCAAAAGAGATAAAAAAACTATATATTAACGGAAATACCGTTATAGTGCTGATAGGCGCTTATCTGTCGATAATATTGTCTAAAGTGCTTGTTGACGCATATTTTCCGAATACAATAGCAAATGTAGCATGTGAAATGAATCTTAGCTTACCAATATATGTTTATATTATGGAATTTGCACTTGTGACAATTGCTTATTTTGCAGTGAATACTTTGCTTATTCTGAAAATAAACAAAGTAACTCTTGCAGATGTACTTAAAAACAGAGAATAATACAATGATGCTGCAGCAAATGCAGCATCATTAAAAGCAACAGGTTAGCATATTCTAACTATAAATGAAAGGAAGAAAAATGACGAAAGAAGCAATTTTTTTAAGCAAAAGAGAAAGTCTGCAAAATAAGGAAACTATAAACCCTCAGCTTATCCACGGTAATTTTTTTAAAAATGCAGAAGAAAAACCGGATAATGTATGTGTATATTTTTCTGACGGAACAGAGTATTCATACGGATATATTGCAAAAAAGGCAAGGCAGCTTGCGAAGAAAATAAACGATATATGTTCTGATGAAAATGAAAAAATCGCAGTTGTGCTGAACAGGGGAGCACTTCAGATAATTGCCGTTATGGCTGTTTTGTATTCAGGACATACTTATGTGCCCATAGGAACCCATCATCCGGAAGACAGAAGAAATAAGATCATTGATAAAGCCGATATAAAATGTATAATATCAGAAACCTCGCTTGATATAAAATTTAAAAATGTTATTTTGGCTGATAGGATTGATGAAAATGATGAAGAACTTTACCGTGACATAAATAAAACAGATGTAAATTCGCTTGCATATATTATATTCACGTCAGGTTCAACAGGAACGCCAAAGGGTGTTGCGATAAGCCATAAAGCGGCATGGAATACTATTTATGATATAAATAAGCGATTTGAAGTCAATGAAAATGATTGTGCAATAACCGTTTCAGCGCTTGATTTTGATTTGTCTGTTTACGATATATTCGGATTGACATCTGTATGCGGAAAATTACTTATTATTGATGATTCAATATCAAAGGAAGCTGCTCAATGGTCAGAGCTTACTGCAAAATATAATGTTACAATATGGAATTCAGTCCCAGCGCTTTTTGAAATGTATCTTGTTTCAAAGGAGAAAAATATTTCTGAAAAGGGAATAAGGCTTGCGCTTATTTCTGGCGACTGGATCCCTATGACTTTGCCGGAGCTTGCCCGCAGCATATATCCGGACATAAGATTTATTAGTCTCGGAGGTGCAACAGAGTGTTCAATATGGTCAAATTATTTTGAAGTTAAAAAGGACTGGGAGAAAAGTATAAGCAATTCAGAAGGCGAATGGAGTTCCGTGCCTTACGGAATGCCGCTTACAAATCAGAAATTCAGAGTATGTGATGAAACCGGAAAGGATTGCGAAGATAATATTGCAGGAGAGCTTTGGATAGGCGGCGACGGTGTTGCTGAAGGATATTATAATGATCCTCAACTTACAGATAAAAGTTTTATAACAGATAATGGTGAGAGATGGTATAAAACAGGTGACTACGGTTGTTTCCATAAAAGCGGAATAATTGAGTTTCTTGGAAGAAAAGATAATCAGGTCAAGGTTTCTGGTTTCAGGATTGAACTCGGTGAAATAGATTCGGCTACGCAGAGTATTAAAGGGATTGAAAAATCATATTCCGTTGTGAAGAAAACAGGAAACAGTTTACATATACTTACAGCCCTTACAAGTAAGACTCCTGTTTCAGATAAAAGAATAGCTGAAAAAAAAATTATTTCCGAAAATACTGTAAATAAAGAACATCAAACTGAAATAATAGAAAAAATTATGACTGATATAGTAGAAAATACGGAATTTTCTAAGTCGAATGAAAGTACAAAATATCTGTGGCTCAAGTGGCTGGAATCAAGAAATATATTTACATCAGACGGAAATAAAGGCGGCAGATATAGAATTGTTACAGAATATAAAGGCGATGATCTTGATGAAGAAGAGAAAATTTTAATGGAAAAAGCGGAATCATCAAAAAAGCTTTTATCAGAAGTTTTAAGCGGAGATAAAAGTACGCTTTCAATTCTTGATGATGATTTTTTGTCGCCTGAAAAAATGTCTTATAAAGATAAATCGGTTCAGCTTGCTGTTGAAAAGCTTATTCAAATAATAAGAAACGACTACCAAAAAAATAACAAAGTCGTCAATATTGCTTTTGTTGACGGAAGAACAGGTTCGACAGTAGGAAGAATAATTGAAAAAATGTCTTATAAAGAAAGCGACATTACATATATCGAAAATTCAATGGCAATCCTTACGCAAGCAAGAGAAATTCTCAATAAAACTGATATTCCGATAAACTATGAATTCGTGTCCGATTATTCAGTGAACAATGAGTTGATTTTCAAGTTTGATTATGTTATTTCAGTAAACGGGCTTCATAGATATAAGGATACGGAAAAAGCATTGAAAAAATGCCGGCTTCTTCTTAAAAACGGCGGTAAGCTTGTGTTTATTGAACAGGAAAAACTTATGCCTGTAGGTTATATTACAGCTGCGGTAATAGAAAACGGTTTTGAAAATCTTGATGAAGATAGAAAATCAAAGGGTGATCCTATGCTGGCATCAGATTTGTGGAAAAATATTCTGTTCAGACTTGGTTACAGCAGCTTAAAACTTACCAAAATAGAAAACAGTATGACCTTTATGATGGAAGCTACTTTTCTTACTGATAATGAAAGATTAACAGATAAAGAAGTAAAAGAAAAAGTCTCTGAAATAGTGCCTGATTATATGATACCCGAATATGTAAAATATTTTTATGATATTCCTTTAAGTTCCAATGGAAAAATTGATAGAAAGAAAATTGAGCAAGACTTCAGTATTGAAAAGGAACTTACTGAAGACGATATGATGAAAACTCAAACAGAAGAAACAGTATCGGCTATATGGAGCGAGATTCTAGGGCTTGATAGTATATCAAGAAACAGCGGTTTTATTGAAATCGGCGGAGATAGTCTTGCAGCAACAAAGTTTCTGACTATAATCAAAAACAGAATGGGCGTAGATATTTCATTGCAGCAGATGTTTGAAAATCAGACTCTTTATAAAATTGCTGAGCTTATTGAACAGAAGGTCGAAGAATCAGATATGGAGGAGGGCGAGATATGATCGCAATTATAGGAGGATACGGTCAGGTAGGACTAGGAACTCTTAATCTTCTTCTTTCTGAATATGGAGCAGAAAATATAAAAATAGGCGGAAGATATCCTGAAAAAATCAGCGGAGAAACGAAAGAGCAAATAGGAAATATCAGACTTGAAAAGGTTGACGTTTATGATAAGGGGTCGCTTAAAAATTTTATTCGGGAATGTGATATCGTTATAAATTGCTGCGGTCCGTCGCATAAATTATCCTATGATATTTACAAGATTGTTTCAGAATGCGGAAAAAAATATGTTGACGCAGGATTTGATATGAGATTTACAGTGGGAAAATCATCGTCTGCCGCCGCACTTTACGGCTGCGGATCGTCTCCCGGATTTTCAGGCTTGGCACAGAAATATCTTGTTTCACTTTTTGATGAAGCTGAGAATCTCAATTATTATTATGGCGGGATTTCAAAATTCACAAAAGCAGCGGCGGAGGATTATTTAATCGGTGCATGTGAAGAAAAAACAGGATTTATGGCAAATTACAGAAACTACAAAAAGGAGTCTTTAACTTCATTTGAAAGCGAAACAACAGAACTTCCTTATTTTTCTGAAGATATAAAAATAATACCGTTTTATGATGATGAGTGTGAAGAAACAGCCGTTTCTTCAAAGATCAAAAATGCGTCATGGTTTATTGTATCCGAAGGAGAGAGAGTAACTTCGCTTATGAAAAATGCAAGATATGAATGGAATAAAGATAAAGAAAAATGTATTAAGAATTTTATGACGTCGGTTAATCTTGATTTGATTGGACGAAAAGAATATATGTGTTTTCTGCTTGAATGTGATGGTATTAAAGACGGCAGTTATGTCAAAAAGAGAATGGCAGTTAAAACATATCAGCCTTCTTATTTTACGGGCTTTATGACAGGGATTGCCGCTGTATATATGATGAAAAACAATGTAAAAAACGGAGTTTACACAATGTCTGAAATAGTTGATCCTGTTTTTGTATGGAATTCAATACAAAAATACAATGCGGCGCATATTATAAGTATATCTGATGTTAAAGACGACAGTTACTTTGATGAAGGGGAAATATAAAAATTGGAAAAAAGAAAATTAAAAGTTATAATCTGCGGAACTACCTTTGGTCAGTTCTATATGGACGCAATAAGCAGGCTTAAGGATATATTTGAGTTTGCAGGGATATTTGCGGGAGGAAGCAAGCGCTCAGTGATGTGTGCTGAAAGCTATGGAGTGCCGTTGTACACAAAATTTGAGGATATTCCTAGTGACATTGATATTGCGTGTGTTGTAATACGTTCAGGTGCACTTGGAGGAAAAGGAACAGAAATAGCTTTGAAATTTATGGAGAGAGGTGTAAATGTAATTCAGGAGCAGCCTGTACATTATAAAGATATTGCCGTTTGTATAAAATCTGCAATGAAAAATAAAGTATTCTTTAAAACGGGCGACCTTTATATTTATCTTCCTGAAATAAAAAGACTTATTGATGCTGTCAAGGAAATAGAAAAGCAGCAGAAAATATTATATGCAAGTTTTTCATGCTGTCCGCAGGTTTCATATCCTATGATAGATATACTTGAAAAGCTTCTGCCTTCAATTAAGCCCTTCCATGTTCAGAATGTGCTTAATACGGAAGGACCGTTTCAAACTGCAAGCGCCGTTGTCGGAAAAATTCCTGTAATAATAAATTATGACAATGAAATAGATCCTGATGATCCTGATAATTTTATGCATCTGCTTCATTCGATAGTGATAGGGTTTGAGTGCGGACATCTTACTCTTGTCGATACTTTCGGTCCTCTTGTGTGGACAGCAAGACTTCATTCGCCGGGAGAAGGTTACAGTAAGGAAATATCCGAAAGAATATATCCTGAATACATGAAAGATAAAATATCAACGGTTCTCGGAGATTACAGTGACCATACATATGAGGATATGGTAAGAGAATCCTTTCCTTGTGCCGTTGCACGGGATCTGATTAACATGTATGATTATATAGCCAATGAAGAGAATATCAGTAAAGTGTGTCAGAGAGAGATCGATGTTTCGACTGTATGGCATAAAATGACTCAGGCTTTCGGATTTGCAAAATTAAAAAGAGGCTGTGTACATCAGCCGATACCTTCGGAAATTGTTGTGAATGCAGCGCTAAAACAGAAGTATGACGATTTTTTTATTAAATAACAGGAGAATTCAATGGATAAAAAACAAATAAAAGAGAATATTGTAAAAATCAGAAATAACGGCATAAAATTATGGACAGAAGATGGAAAACTCAGATTTAAAGCGCCGAAAGGCGCAATGAATGATGAATTTCTTTCATTTTTAAAGGATAATAAAGCTGACGTAATAAAAGCTTTGGATGAAGAAAACGGTATTGTTCTGACAGAAGACGTTGAAAACAGATATGAAACCTTTCCTCTTACTGATATTCAATCAGCTTATCTTCTTGGAAGAAGACAGGATTTTGCATATGGCGGAGTTGCGTGTCACATCTATATGGAAATAAAATATAATTGTGAATTTGATACTGAAAGAGCTGCTGGCGTGTGGCAGAAAATATACGAGCATCATGAAATGCTTCATTCTGTAATAAACAGAGACGGTTATCAGGTCATACTTAAAAATTTTTCAAAACTGAACGTAAATTGTTATGATTTTGAAAAGACAGATAACTCCGGGGAAAAATTCAGCCAAATACGCAGGGAGTTGAGTCATAAGATATATGATACGGAAAAAGAGCCTTTGTTTACAGTTGCTTTTTCAAAATTTACAGATAAAACAATAATGCATTTTTCAATTGAATTTATAATTGCAGACTGGATGAGTATATGGACAATATTGTCACAGTTTGAAGAACTCTATTTTGGAAAAGTACAAAAGCTGGCTGAAGTTGATGTGAGTTTCAGAGATTATGTTATTTCAGCGTCAAAAATAAAAGATACAATAAGCTATGAAAACGATAAAGAGTACTGGATGAAGAAAATCGACAGTATTCCCAAAGCTCCTGCACTTCCTTTGAACATTAATACGGATAAGAACAAATATTCTGATAAAGTTACATTTGAAAGAAAAAATATGTCACTTTCAAAGACAAAATGGGATAACTTCAAATCAATATGCGGTAAATTCGGTATAACGCCGACATCGGCTGTTATGACGGCGTATGCCTATGTTCTTGAAAGGTGGAGCAGAAATAAAAAATTCAGTATAAACATGACAGTTTTGAACAGACTGCCCCTTCATGAAAATATTGGCAGGGTTATCGGTGATTTTACATCTGTAGATATTGTTGATGTTGATATGAGCAAAAATGAAAGCTTTATTGATTACGGAAAGCAAGTGAATAAAACTCTTTTTGAAAATCTTGATCACAGACTTTTTTCAGGCGTTGAAGTAATACGTGAGCTTTCAAGAAAAAAAGGCGGCGATTACGCTTTTATGCCTATCGTTTTCACAAGCGCTATAGGTCTTATCAACAATGATATGACAAATTTAAAAGGCGATTTGAGTTATGGTATAAGTCAGACTCCGCAGGTTTTTATAGATTGTCAGGTTATGGACGGAGTTTTTGGATTACAAGTGAACTGGGACGTTAGAAAAGGCGTTTTTGAAGAGACTGTTATTGATGATATGTTCAGTATTTTTGAAAAATTGCTCAATGATTTGAGCGTTTCAAAAGAAAATTGGGAAAAGAACGAAGCTTTGAAATTACCACAATGGCAGGAAAAATTATTTAAAGATGTAAATAATACTGCAAAGGAATTGCCGCGTCATCTCATTCATTCAAAAATACTTGAATGCGCAGCAAAAACACCTGACAGAATCGCTCTTGCCGATGAAAACGGCACGGTTACATACGGCGATATGATTGACAAGGCAGAAAAGCTTGCAGCCGAAATAGTTTTGTCAGGAGCAGTGAAAAATGATATTGTAGCAATTATCGTTGAAAAGTCAATAGATCAGATAATTGCTGCGATTGCTGCTCTGATCGCAGGCTGCACCTATCTTCCTCTTGATGTTACGCAGGGAGAAAAAAGAAGAAATTATATCCTTGAAGAAACAAAATGCAAATATTTGTTTTCATTAAAAAAATACGGTTTTGATTTTGATAAAAATATTAAAGCCGTGTATTTAGATAAGTTTGATTATGTTGCGCCTGTAAAAACAAAGGAATTTCCTGTTGCAGACGAAAATTCCCTTGCGTATATCATATATACGTCCGGTTCAACGGGAAATCCGAAAGGAGTTGCCATTTCGCATAAAGCGGCGGTCAATACAATTGAAGATATAAATATGAGATATAATGTTACAGAAAATGACGTTGTATTAAACATTGCGCAGCTTAATTTTGATTTGTCTGTATACGATATATTCGGACTGCTTTCAGTCGGAGGAACAGTTGTCGTGCCGTCTGTTGATAAATATACAAATCCTGCCCACTGGAAAAAGATTATAACGAAATATAAAGTATCGGTATGGAATTCCGTTCCGTCATTTATGCAGATGTTTACTGTCTTGAAAAACGAAACAAATGAAGAGGAATTGGATTCTATCCGGCTTGTTATGCTGTCGGGAGATTGGATACCGGTTTCACTGCCAAATGAAATTATGAGCATGGCACGAAACGCTAGAATTGTTTCTTTGGGCGGAGCAACAGAAGCGTCTATTTGGTCGATATACCATGAATATGAAGCGGAGGACGCAGATAAGGTAAGTATTCCATATGGAAAACCTTTATATAATCAGGGGTATAAGGTCCTAGATGAAAAATTAAACGATTGTCCTGTATTTACGGCAGGAGAACTTTATATAACAGGCACTGGACTTGCAGATGAATATTATCTCAGTAAAGAGCTTACGGAAAAGAGTTTCTTTATTCACCCTGTAACTTTTGAGAGAGTTTACCGAACAGGCGATTTCGGCAGATATATGCCAAACGGTGATATAGAGTTTCTTGGGAGAAAAGACAGTCAGGTTAAGGTTAAAGGTTTTAGAATTGAACTCACAGAAATCGAATCTATAATAAAAAATTATGAAGGTATTATAAATGCTGCCGTTGTCGTAAGCAAATCGGGCGTGGAGAATAAAATTTTTGCGTATGCTGAAGCTGATGAAAGCAAAATAAATAAAGATGATTTTATGGAGTATTTAAAATCATCATTGACCTCTTATATGATACCGTCGGTAATAAAATTTGTTGATTCTTTGCCTTTAAGTCAAAACGGAAAAATTGACAGAAAAAAACTTATTGAAATGTCATCTGATACGATCAATGAAAGAATTGGTGATACTGAAAATGAAAATATGACAGAGCTTGAAAAAAGTATTTCTGAACTTTTTTCAGAAGCAATAGGCTGTTCTTTCATATCTGCCGGTCAAAATTTATATGAAATGGGCGCAGATTCTCTTATTATGGCACAAAGTGCAGGAAAAATAAGAAATGAATATATACCTGATGTTTCGTTTGATTCAATCCTTTCAAATATACTCAATAGTCCGACGGTTAGAGGAATTGCAGCTTATATTGAAAATATAACTGATTCTGACAAGAAGAATGCTGATATATCTGATAGTACACAAAATACGGAAGATTCGATCAATGAAAATATATTTATAAAGAAATTCAGTGAAGGAAACGAAAAGGCTGTTGTTGTAATACACAGCAACAACGGCGATCTTGAAAGCATTGAGTCTGAAATAGATAATATTGTTTCAGATTCAGATGAAGAAGTTATTTTCATCGGAGTAAAAAACAAGGATTATTTTTGCAGTCTTTCAGAACAAAATGCTGTTGAAATCCTTGGCGGGGAATATGCTGATGAAATAATGAAGTGTAACAAATCGTCATACCGTTTTATCGGATATAATATAGGCGGCGCTGTTGCCGTTGAAGCAGCTTCAAGACTTCTCAACAGTGATGTTGAAGTTTCAGAAGTTGAAATAATTGATTATGCTGAAGAAAGTAAAAATGAAATTGCCGAAAAAAGCGTTTTATTTGGCAAAGCAGAACCTAATTTGTATATGGGTAATATTGCATATAAGGGCAATGATGAAGGTGCAGAAAAATGGCAGGAAAGCTGTCTCGGTGAATTCAGAAGAATATAAAGGAGAAATACATGAAAATTTTTAGTTTTATCGACAGTATGAAAAAATTCAGCAGGGAAATGCCTGATGACGATATTTTAGTACAGTATGAACTGAATGGTGAAAAGCAGCCGCTGTCATTTGTCAATTTTGAAAAGAGAGTTATGTCCTTTGCAGCGCTTTTAAATGAAAATGGAATAAAAAAAGGCGATAATGTTATTCTTTTATACGTTGACGTAATGGACTTTATAGTTGCTTTTTATGCGTGTATGTATATCGGAGCAGTTGCTGTTCCTGTAGATTTTCCGACTGACCCTTCAAATATTGAAAAGTGGGAACTTATAGCAAAAGATTCAGGTGCAGGATTTATTCTCACTTCAAAAAAATCTTCCGAAATGCTTGCAAAAATTACGTCATTATCTGAAACGCTTTCAGAACTTGATATATTATCTGAGGATATGGCTGAAAGAAAAATGGAAGCAGTTGAAGTCGACAGTCAAGATCTTGTAACATTGCAGTACACATCAGGTTCTACAGGAAATCCGAAAGGAGTAATGGTAAGCTATGAAAATCTTTTGACTAATATTGATGTGATAGGAAAGTATCTAGATCTTGGAAAATCAAAGAGTTTCATAACTTGGCTGCCTTATTATCACGCAATGGGACTGATTGCATCAATGCTTTCACCTATTTATTATGGCGGTAAATCAGTTATAGTTCCTGCACAGTATTTCACTCAGAATCCGCTTTTATGGTTCAAGGCAATTACAGAATATAAAGGCGAATATACTGTTGCTCCTAATTTTGCATATGAGCTTATGGCAAATGTTCTTGAAAAACTATCCGACGACGAAAAAAGCAAATATTCGCTTAAAAGCATAGTAAGATGCATTTCAGGTTCTGAACCTGTGCATATAAACACATTTATACGTTTTTTCAATCAGGTTGAGAAAATCGGTCTTGATAAACGTACAATCATGTTTGCCTACGGACAGTCGGAAGCAACATTAGTTGAAACAGCTTACAGGATAGGCGAAGATCTGACGATAATCAAAGCAGATTTAAATAAACTGAATTCAGGGATCATTGACGTTATTGAAGAAACCAGTTTTTATAATATCAATGAAATGATAGATGAAAAGTCAGATAAAGAAGTTTTCCTTGTTGCAAACGGAACGGCAATATCAGATCATGAAATTACTATAAGAGATCCTCAAAGCGGAGAAAAACTCGGAGCATATACTGTCGGTGAAATATATTCACACGGTCCGAGCATTACAAACGGATATTATAATAATCCGGAAGCAACGGAAGAAAGTTTTGGTACAGATGAAAATGGAGCGAGATACTTAAAGACAGGTGACCTTGGATTTCTTAATAAAAAAGGTGAGCTTTTCATTACGGGAAGAAAAAAAGACCTTATTATTATACGCGGGAAAAATTTCTATCCGCAGGATATCGAAAGGACGGTTTTTCTTACAGACAGCAGCTTTGTGGATAATGGTACGGCAGCGTTCAGCTCTGTGGAGGACGATACTGAAAAGCTCATAATTGTCCAGGCGCTAAAAGACGGTATTGAATCCCAAGAATATGAAAAACTTTCTGCAAAAATCAGAAACAATGTTTTAATTAGATTTTCTATAGAAGTTGATACAGTTATTTTCGTCAGAGACGGTAATATTGAAAAAACCGCTTCAGGAAAAATCCAGAGAAAAGCAAATAAAGAAAGATATTATACAAAAAATGACGATGCCATTCTCTTTGTCAAGAATTTTGAAGAAACTGGCGCAGCACAAAATACTAAGAAAATTGAAATACGTGAAAATGATATTTTCAGTGATTTAATAGGCTTTATTTCAGAAAGTTCGGGTCTTACAATTTTTGATATTGATTATAATGCAACTTTCCCAGAGCTTGGAATATCTTCAATGATGCTTTATTCTTTAAAGAATCATATAGAAGAAAAATACAATATCAGCATCGACGCTGCATCTGTTACTGCAAACAATACAATAAGAAAAATGACAGGTTATATATATTCACTCGTCTCTGGCAGTGAAAATATATCAAAAAAAAAAATAAAATCAAATCAGTATAAGATAGATACTGATAACAGATATAAGCCTTTTCCGTTAAATGACATTCAGAAAGCCTATTGGGTGGGAAGGAACAAGGATGTATCTTGGGGAGGAGTGAGCTGCTACGGGTATTGTGAATTTGATTTGAAATACCTTGATTTGCAGAAGTTTGAAGCTGCGGTGAAAAAGCTTGTTGAAAGGCATGAGATGCTGAGAACTGTTATAGACAGTAATGGTATGCAGCAAATCAGACACAGCAGCGAAATAAAAATTCCGCTTACAATATATTCTGAAAATGACATAGAAAATGCAAAAGAATTTGCGGAAAAAATAAGACATGAAATGGAACATATGGTTATTCCGACTGACAGACTTCTTTTTGAGTTCAGAGTTCTTCCTTTGGGAGATAATATATACAGATTTTTTTCAGGAGTCGATCTGATGGCGGCAGACGCAATGAGCTTGTTCCTTATGTGGAATGATCTTGACGCATTATATAACGGTGAAGAACTTCCTGAAATAAATTCATCTTTCAGAGATTATGTAACATATATGTCTAACCCTGTAAAAAAAGAAAAGTACCGGAAGGATAAAGAATTCTGGATGAAAAAGCTAGAAGATTTTCCTCCTTCGCCGGAACTGCCTGTAGATCTGTCTCTTGAGAAAAAAGAAAAGGGAAAATTCAAAAGATATCAGCATCTTATAAAAAAAGATGACTGGAAAAGATTTGTAAAAATTTCTGCCGGTTATGGATTGACGCCTTCAGCCGCATTGCTTGCCGTGTACTCTGAAGTCATTTCAGGATTTGGCTGCGGCAGCAGATTCGGAGTTATAGTGACTGTTTTCGGAAGAGATAATGTATCAGATGATATAGTAAATGTTATGGGTGATTTTACAAAGCTTGCGCTTGTTGATATAAAAAGAGACGATGTTTCTTTTGTGCAGAATGCTTTGAATATACAGAACGAACTTCAGGAAAGTATTTATCACAGTGATTTCAGTGCGGTCGAATATATTAAGGAAATAGGAAAGGTTTCAGCTGAAAATAATATATATCCTGTTGTGTTTACAAGCGGAATAGGTTCTGAAAAAATAACACAAAATATGTTTTTTGATAATGTAATCTATTCATCGTCAACTACACCGCAGGTGTTTATGGATCATCAGGTCTTTGAAATAGGCGAAGATGTTCTTATAAGCTGGGATGTTCTTGAGGGAATATATGCAGGCAATAATGCAGAAGTAATGTTTGAAGTATATATCAGACTTTTAAGCAACGCTTCCTCTGACAGAGCATTCTGGGAAAATAAGGTTTCAGACCTCAGACCGCATTCTCAGGTAAGAATTCATGAAAAGGTAAATCAGACAGATAAAGATACAGGAGATCATTTTCTTTATGAATTTATAATGAAAAACTTCAAAGAGAAACCGCAGAACAGAGCAATAGTTTTTGAAGATAAGATATATACATATGGCGATTTACATAGGAAAGTAAATGGAGTTGCGGCTATTCTGGAAAACAAAAATATCAGACAGGGGGACAGGGTTATAATTCAGTGCCGGAAATCCCCTGAGCAGATAGCGGCAATAATTGCAGTTGTAATGTGCGGCGGAGTTTATGTTCCTGTTTCATATGATCAGCCTTTGACGCGTACAAAAGAGATTTTTAATTCCTCTGAAGCAAAATGCATAATATCTGATATTTCGTACGATAAATTTGACGATCTGAGTGAATATATTATTGATATATATTGTGATTCGAAAAAAGAATATAATTTTGAAAATATCAGTAATTCAGCGGATAGTCTCGCTTATATAATTTACACTTCAGGCTCAACGGGAAAACCAAAAGGAGCTGCAATAACACACAGATCTGCAATGAATACGATAATTGATGTAAACAATAAGTATGATGTCAATGAAAATAGTGCGGTCATAGCAGTTTCATCAGCAAGCTTTGATTTGTCAGTTTATGATATGTTCGGAATACTTTCAGCAGGCGGTCTGATTGTTCTGCCAACTGAAAAGGAAAGGACTAGTCCGGAATACTGGTTCAGAAGTGCGGAAAAATATAACGTTACAATCTGGAATTCTGTTCCGTCACTGTTTGATTTGTTTCTTGATTATCTTGAAACAAAAAAATTAAAAAATAAAACTCTTAAAAGCGTTATATTGTCAGGTGACTGGATACCTCTTCATGTTCCTGAAAAAATGAGCAAGTACATTCCAAAAGCTTTGCTTATTAGTATGGGCGGCGCTACCGAAGCGTCTATATGGTCAAATTATTACGAGGTAAAGAAATTCAATCCTCAATGGAAATCAATACCGTATGGTTACCCTCTTGAAAATCAAAAATTTTTTATTCTTGACGAGTTTAACAGGCAATGCCCTGATATGGTAGCGGGCAGACTTTTTATAGCAGGCAAGGGAGTTGCTCAGGGTTATTATAACAGTCCCGAAATAACAGAAAAATCTTTTCAGCATATTGTAAGCGTATATGACGGAATTTTATATGAGACCGGCGACTGGGGAAGATATCATAAAAACGGCTGTATAGAATTCCTCGGAAGAAAAGATAATCAGCTTAAAATAAATGGGTACAGGGTTGAAATAGGTGAAATCCAGGAAGTGATGAAAAAATCAGGTGCGGAAGATTCTGTTATTGTATTAATAGGTGAAAAGGCAGATAATAAAAGACTTATCGCATTTGTTGTTTCATCATACGGTGAAAATGAAATGAAAGCAAATATGAGAAAATATCTGCCTGAATATTTTATTCCTGATAAAATTATGGTCATGGAAAAATTTCCTGTAACGCCAAACGGTAAAATTGATCGAAAAGCGCTTATTTCTGAATATGAAAAAAATAATAAATCAACATCTCCGGCTGTAAACAGAGTTCTGAATGAAACCGAAAAGAAAATAACAGAAATAATAAAAGAAGTTTTATCTGCTGAAAGTATAGATATAAATGAAAGCTTTATGACGTTGGGCGTTTCATCTGTTGAGATAATAAAAATTGCAAATCATCTTGAAGTTGCATTTGGTGAAAGACCAGATATAAGTGAAATAATGGCATATAAAAATATAGGCGGGCTTCTTGATTTCTATAATGATAAAAAACAAACGGAAAAGCCGAAAAAAGCTGAAGATAAAAAAGAAAATACTATAAAGACTTTTCTTGAAGAACTTCTTAAAAGGAATATTTACTTAAGAAATGAAAACGGAAAGCTTAAATTCACTGCTGAAAAAAATTCTCTTACAGATGAAATAAGATCTGAAATAAAAAATAGAAGGTCAGAGATACTTGAATATCTGAGTGAGTCTGAAAATATTCTCGACAGTAGGGAAATACCTCTCAAACCTATTCAAAGGGCATATGTTATCGGAAGAAGCGACAAGTATGAGCTTGGAAACATCGGAGCTCATTATTATACCGAGTTTATCTGGAATGAGTGTAATGTGAAGCGGCTTGAGACAGCAGTAAACTGCGTAGTTCAAAGTCAGGATATAATGCGTATGGTGATAAACGATAACGGTACGCAGACTTTGCCTGAAGCTGTTCATCACTATGAAGTAAAGGTTTTTGATTTTGATGAAAAAGCTCTTGCCGATTACAGAAATGAAATATCACACCGGACATATAAAATAGGTTCGTGGCCTATGTTTGAAATATCCGTCAGCAACGTAAACGGTGAAAAGCATATTCATTTCAGTATAGACTGCATTATTCTTGATGGCTGGAGCGCCTATATGTTTATGGAACAGATTTTTCGTAAATACAATGGTCTTGAGATAACCGCACCATCTATTGGTTTTGGCGAATATATACGTCTTGAGGAAGATTATTTAAAGAAAAATAATTATAGAGAAAAATCTTTGGAGTTCTGGAAAAAACGTATAAAAGAACTTCCGCCGGCGCCTCAGCTGCCTTATGTAAAGGCAATGAGTGAAGTTGACAAACCTTATTTTAAAAGACTTCAGTATGCCTTGAATGAAGAACTGTCAGCAAAACTTGAAAGCAATATAAAAAAATATAATTGCACCGAATCGGTTGTTATATGCGGCGCATATATGAAAACGCTTTTTAGCTGGTGCAATGAAAAGCCTTTCACGCTCAATCTTACGTTATTCAACAGGATCCCTGTTTGCGAAGATATATCAGACGTATTCGGCGATTTTACAAATACGACATTTATTGCATATAACAGAAAAGAAAGCTTTCTTGAGGATATAGAAGATATAAAAAATCAGATGATATATGCAATTGAAAACAGATATGTAAACGGAATAGAGATAGTTAAGGAAATATCAGACGAAAATTCAAACAAGGCTGTATTTCCTGTTGTGTTCACAAGTATGCTTCGTTCAGGAAGCGATACTGATAATGAAATATATTATCCGGAAAATATGAAAGAGGTATATGCGCTGAGCCAGACGCCGCAGGTATCTCTTGATCATCAGATATATAACAGAAATGGAAAATACGTTTTTGTGTGGGACTATGTTTCACAGCTTTATGATGAGAAAGAGATAATGAACTGTTTTGACAGGTATATTGAATTCATCAGAGAAATTGCTGATAATAATAAATGGAACTGATCGAAAAAATTTTATTCAGGGGGCTTTTGCCCCCCGGTAAAATACTATGATATAAGGAGAAGTAAATGTTACTTAATAAAATGTGGTTCCCATACACCAAAATAGAAAAAAGCAGTAAAAAGAAAAATGTTTTTTGTTTTCATCATGCAGGTGGCAGCGGAATAAATTTCAGCAAATGGAACATGCTGTCTGATAAAGTCAGATTCATACCCGCTGAAATGCCGGGACGGGGCGCAAGAATATGTGATAAGTACGACCATTGTTTCAAGAAGGTAGTATATGAAATTACAGAGGCAGTGAAAAAAGAAGTAGATACTCTTGAAATAGATGATTTTGTTTTTTACGGTCATAGTATGGGTGCGATTATTGCATTTTCTGTTGCATGCTGCATTAAGAAAAAATACAAAATATCTCCCAAGGTTTTATTTGTGGTCGCAAGACATGCACCACAGATGCCGGATCCGTCAGTCTTTAAAAGCACGATGTCAGATGAATCGCTTATAGATGAGATGAAACGCCTTGGAGGTACGCCTGATGAGATACTGAACAACAGAGAATATATGAATATGTTCATAAACAGGATCAGAAATGATTATAAGCTTCACGAGGATTATAATTACGGAAATGAAAAACTTGATATTCCGATAATTGCACATACAGGCGACAATGATTATGGGGCAGATGTGTTCAGTATGACGAAGTGGTTTCAGCTGACAAGCAAGGGTGCCGCTGTTGAAGAATTCAAGGGAGGACACTTTTTTCCCTATGAGCTTGGAGAAAAATATGTCAGACATCTTATAGATGAAGTTTCTTTTTTCTGATATGGTTTATATTTTTGAAAATATTAATACTGTTACAAATGATCTGCTTAAAAAATTTGATTCACTTTATACAGAAGAGAGAAAAATCAAAAGTGGAAAATATTGCAGAGAAGATGATAAAAAGAAATCTCTTATCGCATATATTTTGTTACTTTATGCTTTGAAAAAAGAATACGGAATATTTGAAAAACTTTATTTTGATTATGGGAAAAATAATAAACCGTTTCTGAAAAAACATAAAAATATATATTTCAGTATATCTCATTCAGGTAAATATGTATCCGTTGCGGCTGATATCAATAATATCGGAGTTGACGTTGAAGGATACATAGACGATTATAAAACAATATCAAGGTATGTTTTCAGTGAAGATGAGATGAAATATATAGAGAATGGAAATTCAGGCGCTAAAGCCGCAAAGCTCTGGACTTTAAAAGAAAGCTATCTTAAATATACAGGTACAGGTATAACAGACGGTCTTAAGGCTTATGATTTTGCTTATAAACCTGATGTATTTGAAAAATATGGCTGTAAGTTTAAATGTATTAAAAAGGAAAAATATTATCTTTCAGTTTGTTCTGAAAATGATATGACAATAAAATTTGTTAAAGAAGAAGATTTAATAAAATTAGTGAGGTAAATAATATGGAAAATAATAAATCAGAATTTCTAAAGGATCCTATTGAAAAAAAGCAAATTATTTTAAAAGACATTTGGAGTGAAATTTTAAATAAGCCTGACATAGGAATACACGATGATTTCTTTATGGCAGGGGGGACTTCAAAGGATCTTGTGATAATGGTTACAAAAATGAGCGAGATTTTTGAAATATCAATGCAGGAGGTTTTTTCAAAATCAACTATTGCAGAAATTGCGCCCGTCATTGAATACAGAAAAGACGGACTGAAAGATGATGTTGATAAGATATACTATCTAACGGAAAAACTTAAAAATTATGTTCCGTCAGAAGAATATAACAGATATATGGACAATTACATAAAATATAATTCTGAAATTAAGCTTGGAAAGAGGGAAGAATATAAAAAAGTTCTTGTAACAGGCGGGAACGGTTTTTTATCATGCCATCTTATTGAAAAAATATTAAAGAACAGAAAAACTTCAATAGTGGTTCTTGTACGGGAAAAAAGCAATGAAAAAGCAGCGGCAAAGTTCAAAAGGGCAATGGATTGGTATTTTGAAAAGGACGATATACTGAAAAATTACAGCGGCAGATTGAAAATACTTTCAGGAAATGTTTCGGTAGATAAGCTGGGGCTTGATGATGATGTATACAGTGAACTGTCAAAAACGGTAGATGCGGTTTTCCACGTCGCAGGAATCTTAAGACACTATGGACATTGGGAAGAATTTTATAATACGAACGTAGACGGTACTAAAAGAATTATTGAATTTGCAAAACTTAATACCAGAAAGGATATTCATTTTATATCAACAATGGGAACAGGATATAATGAAGAAAGAGCAAAAAATGTTCTGCCGTTTACAGAACTTGAAGTACAAAAGGATTCATATGCTGCAAATTATTATCTTAAGTCAAAGATGCTTGCTGAAAAAGAACTTGAAAAGGAAATAAACCAAAATAATCTCAATGTTAAAATATATCGTCCGGGTTATCTTGTTCAGAATTATGAAACAGGCATATTTCAGGTGAACTCAGACGACAACGCATATTTCCAATTCTTCAAGGCGATTATGGAAATAGGCTGTTTCCCTGCTATGGAAACAGAAATCTTTGATTTTAGTTTTATAGATCAGGCAGCGGAAGCAATCGACATACTTTCGACTGTAGAAGAAGAGGGACATATATATCATCTTTTTAATCCCCAAAGACTTAGTATGAAAGAAATAGGAGAGCTTATGATAGAAAACGGAGTTAATATCAAAAGTGTTTCCGTGAAAGAATTTTGTGAGTATCTCAAAGATAATATGGAAAAATACAAGGATCTTATTTCAAACATCACTATGGTTACATACGTGCGTGAAAAGGATATAGAACAGCTTATTGATTTATGTTTGAAATGTGACAGAACAACACAGATCCTTGCGAATTACGGATTTGAGTGGAATAGTCTTGATAAAAAACATATGGCGGATATAATAAATATTATTAATTAGGGTGATCTGAATATGAGCAGAAAATGGATTAATCATAATACTAATAATGAAAATGCAAAACTGAATATATTTTGTTTTCCTCACGCAGGCAGCAGTTCAACCTTTTTTGCAGGCTGGGTAAAATATTTTTCAGATGATGTGAACATATTTCCGGTTCAGTATCCTGCAAGAGACAACAGAATGAGTGAACCTATGCCGGATTCTCTTTTTGAACTTGCAGAAAATATGATAGATGAAAGTATGGAGCTTTTTGATAGACCGTTTATTTTCGTAGGTCACTGTTCAGGAAGTATCGTGGCATATGAAGCGGCAGAATATTTGCGGGAAATATCAGGCAAGTCTCCTGAATATATGTTTGTATCAGCAAGCGTTGCACCTGAAAACTATAAATTGAGATCAACCAAAAACCTTTCTGATGAAATGTTTTTTAAATATTATAATTATGCTGATTATGAAAAAGAAAAGGATAATCCTTTGTTTAAATTTTTCCTTCCTGTAATAAGAATGGACTTTACACTTTGTGAAAAATATCGTTACAAGGAAAAGCCTCCGCTTGATTGTCCGATATTTGCTTTTGCAGGCTCTGAGGATAAGGAAGGCGGAGATCCTGAAAAGATAAATTTATGGAAAAAATATACGACAAGCGAGATATTCAGTATAAAAGTTTATGACGGCGATCATTTTTACTTTGAAAGAAACGCTGAGGATATAACTGCAATAATAGGAAAAACAGCAAAGAAAATTATAGAAAAAATATAATTTGAAATTTAATAAAAGGGTATGAAAATATGACAGACTTTGAAAACAAAATTGAAAGTCTTGTAAATCTTATAAAAGATGATTACAGGCAAAACAGGGTTATAGACAAGCTTGATATTTTTCAGCAGCCAAGCAAGGGGGAAATAATAAAGATACTTAATAAACTACAAAGCATAATGTATCCCGGATATTTCAGAAACAATGTTTATAAATTCTATACCATAGGAAATAATATGTCTATGCTTCTTGAAGACGCATTATTTAATCTTATAAAGCAAACAAATCTTGTTTTGAAACAGGATATGAGATACAAAGAAATGCCTGCTGACAAAATAGAAAAAATATCAAGGGAAAAAATAATGATATTTATGGAGAAGATACCTCTTATAAGAGAATATCTCAACACAGATATTGAAGCTGCATATCTTGGAGACCCTGCGGCTTACAGTAAAGAAGAGATAATATTTTCATATCCGGGCTTGTATGCAATTTTTGTAAACAGAATAGCACATCAGCTTTATAAGCTTGATATTCCTGTTATACCAAGAATTATGACAGAATATGCACATGGTCTGACAGGTATTGATATTCACCCTGGCGCAGCCATAGGAAAATATTTCTTTATTGATCATGGAACGGGAGTCGTTATAGGAGAAACTACAATAATAGGCGATAATGTTAAGATATATCAGGGCGTTACACTTGGCGCTTTGTCAACAAATGGTGGACAGAAATTAAAGAACATAAAACGTCACCCTACACTTGGAAATAATGTGACCGTGTATTCGGGAACATCAATTCTTGGAGGAGATACTGTTATAGGAAATAATGTTGTAATTGGCGGAAATTGTTTTATAATAAGTTCTGTATCTGAAGGTTCAAAGGTTGTGATGAAACCTTTTGAGATGATATATAAATGATATAATCCTGTAGGATAGTTTTAAATATTAATTATGTATTTTTATGGTATACCTTTTCCAAGCTGTAAAATTTCAAAGTTTTCTACATTTTCAAGAAAAGTTTTAGAGGCTGAACCGTTAATATAAAAGCTGAAAGAACGGGGTTTATCCGGAGTATTTCTATATGATCCTAACATTCCTTCATTTTCTCCTTTCAATCCGACTTTTTCATTATCAACAGTTCCTTCACCGCCGTCTACTTGAATTCTGTTTGACACGCTGTTAATAAATTCATCTTTCATTGCAAATCTGACTAACACGCCGCCGTAAGTAACAGCCTGAGTAAGGTTTCCTGCATGACCATTTATTATATTTAAATTCGCATTATCATGATTTATGTTATAAAATTTTTCGTTTTTGGTTGAAATACCCATCAAATCATTTAGTTCTTTAATAGGCATAGTTCTATAAATATACTTTCCTTTTACTAATTGAAACTTTCTGCTGCCAGTATTGCTTTGAATCATATTATTCCCATTATAATCATTTGGTTTATTAATTAACTGATATTCATTTTTAGACTTATATTTGCCTAATTTATTCTTAACTAATTCTATTAAATGTTCAGACAAATTAATTCCTTGATCCTGTATATTATCGTTATTACTTTGACAGTACATTCTATAAATTGCTGATTTAACTATTTTTTCTTGTCTATTGGGATCGTTACTTGGAATAGAAACATACGGTTCTATTTTTGAAGCAATGTCAACTAATGTATTAATAATATCATTTTTTCTTCCGATATAGTAGTAATCTTCATCCGTTATGAGCCATTTAATAAATTCTATTAAATTATCATTTTGATTATTTCTATGCTCTTTAAATTTTATAAAATTAGCATCAATTTTATTTATATTATTATTTTCATCGGAATAACAATTCAGATAGTCTTTATTTCTTTCATATTTTGTAATAAAATCATTACTGTCATTTTGCTTTAATTCCTTTCCTTGATAAATTAATTTTCTTTGTATAGGTGCAGTACTTTCATTTTTACTGACAATAGCAGATAAAAACTTAAATTCATTAAATGAATCAGTTCTTTTAAGCTGACAAGAATTTTTGTCAGCTTTTTCTTTTGCAAAAGTATCTTTGACTTTTTCAGCTTCAGCATACATAATAATCGTATCCTCATAAGTTTTCAATTGAAATAATAATTTTATTAAATACTATGATTATTCTTTCTGCTGTATTCACCATAAAGGGTTATATATTAGTAAAATTTATAATTAGACTTATCGTTTCAAAATGATTTTAATATAGTATTGCATTCGATAGTATTACATAATAAGTATTAAAGCCACTTTTCAAATCTGTTAATGGCTGCAGCTCTATTTTCAGATATTCAACGTCTACAATTTCCTTAACTTTGAAGCTGCCATGTTTGCATTCAAAAACTGTGTTTCTTTTCTTGTATTCGTTGTATACTATTTGAAACTGATCGTAATAACGGGTATCCGATTGTCCTTTTTTCATAATAATGTTTGAACTTTCGTGATATTAGACAAAACGGCTTTTAAAACTTTGGGTACTATTTCATATATCAGAAAAGGCATATCTGAGATTATTTTTCTCAAATATGCTTCTGAATTCTGAAATATTAAAAAATCGAGAGTTCGAATCTTTTTTATTTGGTTCATTCATCCATGGTTTTTAACCTTGATTTTTCGCAGTTAGAGCAGCAAAAAAGCCCGTAGCTACGGACTTTAAATGGTGTACAGCTATTTAGTATCACCAACATGGAGTGCCTGAATGGAATCGAACCATCGCACATGGCGTCGGAGGCCAATGCTCTATCCGCTGAGCTACAGGCACATTACATTAAAATTATACCAGATTCTATTGAAATTTGCAAGTGTTTATGTTATAATAATAATGAAATTTTATTGAATGAATAATTTTTTTAAAATTTAACACATAAAATTAAACAGTTATAATAAAATCAAGGAAAGAATAATATAAATGTATAAAATTAATTAGTTTAAATTGTTAATATTTGTTGTATTAATATAAGTTGATTTGAAAGAACGTATTAAAAATTATTTTTCTTTCAGGAGATAATTGATTATATGAGGAGAGATTATTTTGAGCTGTCATATTTATATATCAGTGTGTCAGACTGGAACCAATATTGCGAAGATACTGAAAATTTTTACAAGAAAACCGTATAATCATGTATCTGTATTTTCGGATCCGACTCACGGAGAAATGTATAGTTTTTGCAGAAATAAACCGAGCAGACCTCTGCCGGCAACATTTAATAAAGAGATTGTAGGTAAAGGTACGCTGGGTAAATTCAGTTTTATTCCATGTGAAATATATAAACTTGATGTAACTGAAGAGCAAAAAGAATGCTTTGAAAAAAATCTTGAATTTTTTAAAAACAACAGAGATTGTTTTTCATATAACTGTATTGGACTTGGATTAATCTTTTTACATATTGCGTTTAAACGTAAAAATAAATTTGTATGTTCACAATTTGTAGGACATATAATGGAAAAATCCGGAATAAATCTTGATATACCTAAACCTGTCTGTCTTCATACTCCTGAGGATTTCAGACATATAAAATCAGCTCAATTGATTTATAAAGGCGATTTAAATAAATTTCATATAAGTGAAGAATATAATTCTGTGAATTTTATGGAAAATCAAAGTGTTCGCACTGCATAACGATCTCAGCTGTTGTCTTTATTTTGTCCGGCAAAATAATGTAAAGCAGAAATCCGGCAGTATTCTGCAATGATTTATTTTTATCAAAATAAAATTTTTTATTAAGTATTTTTATTTCTGTTTTTGAATTGTTGTTATTTACTTCAGCCATAACAAGCTGATCCTTGCTTATTATATTATAAGAATTTAAATATGCTTTCATAAAGCCCCATACAAAACCGTTTATCATTACATAAATGAAGACGGCAAGTATAGAGGCTCTTTTTATTTTACGTTTTCTTTCCATTATGTTTAATTCTCCTGATTTAATTTAAGCAGAGCTTTGGCTAAAGATTTACCCAGCAGTTCTCCTGAATATTCAACCTGTTCAAGAGTATTCCCGTGAGTGCCAACTTCAATCAACAGACTTCCTGTAGTTAAATCCTGATTGTATTTTCTGTAATCAAACAGGATCGGACGTGTAAAACCTGTGTAATCTGATGACATCTGCTGTTGTAAAAGAGAAGCAAATCTGAAGTTTTTCATATAATCGGGCATATCCATAGTACCATCGTCACAGCCTGATATAATCATAACAGGAGCAGCGTCTTTACCGTTGACTTCAACTACAGGCTGCATAATGCTGTCATTTGTTCCTATTGCATCTCTATGTATATCCAGAACGACTTTTATTGACGGATATTCTTTCAGAATTTTTTTTACCGTTTCAGCGCTTCTGTCATATGATCCGTTATAAGACGGATAGTCGTGGATAGTTGTATCATGAATGACCTCTATGCCTGCATTTTCCAGCTGTTGGGTAATTTTATCTCCGATCATAACAACATTTTTTGAAGGATCGGTTGTCCGGTAATTAAAACTTGAATCAAAAAAATCTCTTTCAAAGGGTTCAAAGCTTTCAGTCGTATGAGTATGCATAATAAGTACCTGGGGTTCATCGTTTAATTCTATTGTAAATTCCGGCATTAGACGGCTTTCCTCTAAAAGTACGCCGTTTGAAATATCAGTTTCATTTCTTACCTGTCCGCCGTCATCAAGACCAATATATTTTACTCCGCTATAACGTTCAAAGGTGTCTTTATATACTGTGCTTTCTCCTGTGTTCCATTCGGTAGGGTAGGGCTTTGGACCTGCTTCACTGTCAGATTCAGTATTTGAAACTTCTTCCTGTTCTTCATGCCAGCCGTATCCGCTTGATAAAATTTCATCTTCACCGTTAATACTTTGAAAATTAAAATCCATTTCACCTGTGTAATTTTTTGGATCAGATTCAAAGCCTACTTTAACTTCTCCAAGTCTGCCGGCAGCTTCGGCAAGACCCGGAATTGATTTGTATCCTATACCGGCAGCTGTTACAGCAATGAGCGATGAAAAAATCAGTATAACTCTTGATTTTCTTTTTCTTCTTCTTCGCATTAAACTCCCGCTTTCTATTTTACTATTGGTAATTATTTATATTGTATTCATTTAAAATAAAAATATGACGTCATATGTTCAAAAAATATTTCATATTATATAATAATACCGATTCTTATAGGCATATTTTATTATTTCCTATGAAAATCGGCTCAGAAATAAATTATTATTTTGGAGCTGTAAGATGATGTATAAATGCTGTAATATAAAAAAAATATTAAAAATTATTTTATGTGATGCCGCAATAATTTTGATTGCTTTAATTATAACTGTAACTGGAAAAAATCACTGGATTGCTTTTAATAACGTCGAAGATGATCCGATATTTGTACCGATTATTATGTATCATAGTATAGTAGATAATCCAAGCCGTATGAGTGATTATATAGTCAGTCCGGAAATAGTTGAAAATGATTTGAAATATCTAAAAGATAATGGATATACAAGCGTATCAGTTGAAGATATCGTAAATTATGTGCACTATAACAAACCGCTGCCGGAAAAGCCGGTAGTTATAACAGCAGATGATGGATTTTATAATAACAGCTATTATCTTATTCCGCTGCTGGAAAAATATGATATGAATGCTACTGTTTCAGTTGTAGGGTATTACAGTGAATATATTTCAGTCAATGATCCTCATGTGCCTGAATATTCATATCTGACATGGGAAGATATAAAAGATATGAATAAAAGCGGAAGAATTGAATTCGGTAATCATACATATAACATGCATTCAAATGATAATCGTAAGGGCTGTGCAAAGCTCAGTTATGAAACAGAAGAGGAATATGCGGAAATGTTTAACAATGATATCGGGCTTATGCAGTCGCTGATGAAAATTAATACTGGTATTACACCTGTTGTTTTTGCATATCCTTTTGGGTACATTTCAAAAGAAAGCGTGCCTCTTTTAAAGAATCTTGGATTTTCTGCGGCATTAAATTGCTTTGAAAAGCCGAATTACATTACTCATGATGAAAGCTGTTTATTTGAACTCAACAGATATAATCGTTCAAGTAAAATGTCAACGGAAGAGTTTATGACAAAATTGCTTGAACATTAAAGAAATAGTTATCAGTACTTATAAAAAAATCCCCGGAAAATACCGGGGATTTTTTTAATCACGTGTGCTTACAATATGATAATAAATTTTGGCTGTGAGAGAATAAATAACAGCATAAATAATTGTAAAAGCAACAAAGCATACGATAGTACAAATAATATACAGACGGGTATTCGTAAGGTTAAGCATCATTAAAATTTGCTTTACAATAGGAAATGCGAATGCAACGTGAATACCTGCCATAATAAGCGGCATAAAGAAAACTGTCATAATTTGTGAATGAATGGAGCGTTTTACTTCTGCATGGCTCATACCTACATTCTGCATTATCCTGAACCGTTCTTTGTCCTCGTACCCTTCGGAAATCTGTTTGTAATAAATTATCAGAATAGTAGCCATTGTAAATATTGATCCAAGAAAAATTCCAAGGAAAAACATTCCTCCGTATAGACCTTTTATGCCTTCTCTTTGAATTTGTCCGCATTCCGAATCGCCTATAAAATTACTTTCCTTAAGAAGCTTTTTTATATCGTTATATAAGGATTTTTTTGAATCTTCACTGCCGTTAATATCAAAACCGTATAAATATTTAAATGCCGGTTCTTCTTTAAGATCCTGTTCTTCTTTAGGATCTTCTTTAAAATTTTCATTCAGATAATTATTTATTTTGTCAAGAACGCTTCTGTCCTTTACTACGATTTGAATACTTTCGGTAAGGTTATTTGAGAAAAATCGACCGTTGTTAATAGCCTGTTTGATATTTTTCTTGACATTATATTTTGTATCAAATAGTTGAATAGTAGAATATTCATATTCATTTCGTCTGGAATAAATGAGAACTTCATTTTCATTCAGAGTTTCGTTTTCTGAATTAACACTGTTGTAATCATCAAGAGAGATCATAAAAACAGTATTTATTTTGTCTAAATCAGACATATTCATTTTATTGGTATTTTCCGGATAATAAAACTGATTTTTATTTTTTAATACGGAAAAATCAATATAACTATATTCGATTTCATTTTTTACATCCGATTTGCTGTCATTTAAAAATTGTTTTACATTCTTTATTGTTTCAATATTCTTTTCATTATCTATATCTTCAGAATATATCGTTATGTCATTTGGATATCTTGTTTTCACTAAATCATTCATACCGACAACCAGAGAGCTTGTGGAAGAGATCATAATGAGTACCATTGTAGAAAGTATACAGATATTTGCAAGTCCGACAGCGTTCTGCTTCATACGGTATATCATACCTGAAACGGCTGTAAAATGTTTTGTTTTATAATAATACCGTTTATTTTTGCGGAGTGATTTAAGAAAAGCGATACTGCCTGCTATAAAAATGAGATAGGTTCCTGCAATTACCAATATTACCGCAATTAAGAACGAACTTAACGACTCAACCGGATTTTTACTGGTAACTGAAATATAATATCCGACAGCCAGACATATAACTCCGAGTATTGCCATAAACCATTTTGTTTTGGGTTCTTTTTCTCCGACATTTCCGCCGTTTAAAAGTTCAATAGGTTTTGACAGATGAATCTGACGAAGTGAATTCAGATAGATACAGAAAAAAATTATGCCGAAAAGAATTACTGTATGGATCAATGCTTCTTTTGAAATGTAGAAACCAGGGGAGTGTTCGGCTCCGAGCATTTTAGTCAGGATCAAAAACATTGCTTTGTCGAGAACCATGCCGATAATAATACCCAATAACATAGTAATAAACGCAATATAAATATTTTCAAGTAAAAGCACTTTTGAAATGTGCCGTTTTTCCATACCCAGAATATTTAAAACTCCGAATTCCTTTTTACGGCGTTTCATAAGAAAGCTGTTAGTATAAAAAAGAAAAATGAATGCAAAAATTGCTGTAACATATGTGCCGTAGCCAAGAGTTATAAGGATAGTTTCACCGCCGTAAAGCTTTTTAATGCTTTCGTTATTTGAAAGGGAATTAATTATGTAAAACATTGCCGCAGTTATAATACAGGTTATGATATACGGGATATATGTTCTTGAATTCTTTTTTATGTTGCTTGCCGCAAGCTTTGTGTAAAACCCTTTACGCATTATTATCACCGCCTGTAGCAAGAAGAGTCAGCGTGTCTGATATTTTCTGATACATTTCTTCATTGGAACTGTTTCCTCTGTAGATCTGATGGAATACTTCGCCGTCTTTTATAAATAGTACTCTTCCGGCATGACTTGCCGCTTTTGTGGAATGTGTTACCATCAGAATAGTCTGACCGTCTTTGTTAATATCACTGAAAATTTTAAGAACACTGTCTGATGAACGGGAATCCAGTGCTCCTGTAGGTTCGTCAGCCAGAATCAGCTTTGGATTTGTAATAATTGCTCTGGCTATTGCAGCTCTTTGTTTCTGTCCGCCCGATACCTCATAAGGATATTTTAATAAAATTTCTTCAATACCCAGCTTTGGCGCTATAGGGCGCAGACGGCTGATCATATCCCTGTAATTTTTACCGGAGAGAACCAGCGGAAGGAAAATATTGTCCTGAAGAGTAAAAGTATCCAATAGATTGAAATCCTGAAAAACGAATCCCAGATTATCACGCCTAAAAGTTGAGATCTCTTTTTCTTTGATTTTTGAAAGCGGCTTTCCTTCAAGGAAAACATCACCCTTTGTAGGTTTGTCTAACGCTGCTAATATATTAAGCAGCGTGGACTTTCCTGAACCTGATTCGCCCATGATCGCCACATATTCGCCTTGTTCCACAGAAAATGATACATCCGTAAGCGCATGCACCTGATTGCTGCCGAAACGTGCAGTATAAATTTTTTCAAGGCTTTGTATTTCTAATATTGCCATTTTGAAAACCTCCTTAAATTTCTGTATTTAGTATAACAGAAAAAATAAAAGTTCAAAATTGATTTGTGTGACATTACGGCAGTTTTATGTGACATTTTTGTAAGGTTATTCTATTTTCAGTTTATCCGAGTGAAGATCAATATAAAAAATACTGCCTTTTCCTATAGTAGATTCAGCGCTTATTCTGATGGAAAGCTTGTCCGCCGCCTTTTTGCTGAGATATAACCCCAATCCTGTGGATTTTTTATTCGCTCTGCCGTTATAGCCGGTAAAATTTTTCTCAAATATTCTTGGAAGGTCTTCTTGAGCAATTCCTATTCCGGTATCACTGATTTGCAGAATCTCATCTTTTACTTTAATAGTAATTTTTCCGGATTCAGTATATTTTACAGCGTTTGAAAGAATTTGTTCTATGATAAAAGACAGCCATTTTTCATCTGTCAATACAAATATATCAGTCGGTTCATATTGAAGCTTAATTCTTTTGGAGATAAACTGAGAAGCAAATTTTCGAATAGTATTTCTTATTATTTTATCTAAATTATACTGTTTAAAAACAAAATCTGAAGAACTGCTGTCTAGTCTGAAATAACAAAGTATCATATCTATATATTGTTCTATCCGGAATAATTCGGAAGACAGCTGACGATATTCGTCCGTATCCTTACTCTGTAGAATCATAGACATTACAGAAACGGGAGTTTTTATCTGGTGTACCCAGGTTGTATAGTAGTCAATACTTTCACTGCGTTCATTTGTATATTTTGTTACATTTGCAAGGTTTATGTTTCTTAGCTTTTCTATCATTTCCAGATAATCGGATTCTGCAAGAGTTTTAGGTTCGGGTAAATTTTCAGTCATGATTAAAATGTTACTTAAAATCATATGTCGTTTTTTATGTTGTTTGCAGAAATTATAAAAGTGAAATATAATTAATACAGACGAAATAAATAAACAAAGTATTGCCGCATAGAGAACGGCTTCGGTTTCCAGGTTATATAATGAAAAAATCCCCGCAAAAATCAGTGTAAATATTATAAATACTATTGCAGTATATTTATACTGACAAATATATTTCCATATTAGAATGTGTAGTTTCATATTGCACCTCACAATTCAATTATATAACCATATCCGATTTTGGTTTTAATAAAGTCAGTCAGACCCGCACTTTCCAACTTGCGGCGAAGTCTGGTAACATTAACAGTAAGAGTATTTTCCTCAACATAGCAGTCTATCTGCCACAGCTTTGTCATAAGAGTATCGCGGCTTACAACTTTTCCTTTATTTTCAAGGAGCGTCTGTAAAATACGAAATTCGTTTTTAGTCAGCTCAATTTTGCTGTCCTGATATAATAATGTGGTATCGTTTAAATTGAGTATTGCTCCTTTGTGCTCTAAAACGGGGGTCTTATCTGTCATGTTGTAGGTACGGCGTAAAATTGCCTGAATTTTTGCAATCATCACGCTTGGTTCAACAGGCTTTGCAATAAAATCATCACCGCCCATATTCATTGCCATAACAATGTTCATATTGTCTGAAGCAGATGAAACAAATACTATTGGTATATTTGAGATCTTTCTCAGTTCAGTACACCAATGATATCCGTTGAAAAAAGGCAGCATAATATCAAGAAGAACAAGGTGAGGATCAAATTCCGTGAATTCAGGTATTATATTCTGAAAATTGCGTATGCATTTTACATCATAATTCCATGATTCTATGTGCTTTTTCATAATTTTAGAAAGAGCACTGTCGTCTTCTATAATCAAAATTTTATACATTTTAAAAACCTCTTTTTAAAATAATTCTACTTAAAAATTATATCATTTTTTTATATCAGCGTCAATGTTGATATTTGACATATAACCGTAGGTTATTATCATGTTGACGAATTTCTGATTTATTAAATATCTTGTAATTTTCTGATATAAATGTTATAATAAGTATAAAAGTATATTAGGATAGGTGAATCTATGAAAAGATGGATTGTTAGGAAACCGGAAAAAGAATATTCTGAACGAATTGTTAAGGAAAGCGGAGTAACTGGCCTTTGCGGAGACGTTCTTGCTTCAAGAGGATTTAAGAATGCAGCGGAGGCAGCAGAATATTTAAATACAGATAAGCTTTCAGATCCGTTTATTCTCAAGGATATGACAGAAGCTTCAGAAATAATTAACAGAGCTGTTGAAGATTTTGACAGTATATGTATATACGGTGATTATGACTGCGACGGCATAACGTCTACAGTGATGCTGTTTTCATATTTGGAATGTATGGGCGCAAACGTAACCTACTACATACCGGAACGTTCAGAGGGATACGGTTTGAACAGTGACGCAGTAAAAAAACTTGCTGAACAGGGAGTAGATCTGATCATCACTGTAGACAACGGAATTTCTGCTATAGATGAAGCAGAATTGATATATAAGCTGGGAATGAAACTTATTGTTACCGATCACCATCAGCCTGGCGAAAAGCTACCAAGAGCTGAAGCTGTTGTAAATCCTCATAGAAAAGATTGTGATTCACCTTTTAAGTTTTTGTGCGGAGCAGGAGTTGTGCTGAAACTTATTGCAGCATTGGAAAATGGGGATTTTGAAGCTGCTATGAACGAGTACGGAGAGCTTGCGGCAATAGGCACAGTTGCCGATATTGTTTCTTTGAGCGGAGAGAATCGTTTTATCGTAAGCCGAGGACTTCAGCTTTTAGTTAATTCCGAAAGATGCGGAATTAATGCTCTTATTAAAAAAAGCGGACTGAAATCACCAATTACGTCAACATCTCTTGCCTTTGGAATTGCTCCCAGAATAAATGCGTCAGGAAGATTTGGTTCGCCGTCCCTTGCGGCAAAGCTTCTGCTTACCGATAACGAACAAGAAGCGGAAATGCTAGCAAATGAACTGGATAGACTAAATAGTGAACGTAAAAAAGCAGAAAATGAAATTATTGATTCGATAAATGAAAAAATAAACAGCGTACCGGAAATATTATATAACAGAGTTTTAGTTTTAAGCGGAGAAAACTGGAGTCACGGAGTTATTGGAATCGTTGCCTCAAGAATGGTGGAAAGATTTGATAAACCTTGTTTTATGATAACCATAGAAGGGGAGATTTCAAGAGGTTCCGCACGTTCATTCGGTGATTTTTCGATTTTCAAAGCTCTGGACTATTGTTCGGATCTTCTTATAAAATACGGCGGACATCTTGGCGCAGGAGGATTTTCTATTGAAACCTCTAAGATAGAAGATTTTAATAAGCGTATTCAGGAGTTTGCTGAAATTAATTTCAGAATGATGCCGGTTCCGGATATTACTGCCGATAAGCTTATACTTCCCGATGAAATAAATGTAAATAATATTGAAGGACTTCAGATACTTGAACCTTTTGGTGAGGGAAACCGTCAGCCTGTATTTGCATTGTGCGGTGCAGTGATTGAAGATATTGTGCCGCTTTCAAAGGGTATACATACTAAGCTCAAGCTTCGTTACGGGGGCTCTTTCATGGACGCACTTATTTTTCGATATTCTCCTGAAGATATTTTTCTGAAAAAGGGTGACAGAGCTGATTTTATGGTTACGCTTGAAGCACAGGTGTATGCCGGAAGAAAATCCATATGCATAATAGTAAAAGATTTCCGGAAAAATGGTATTGAACAGAAAAAATATTTTGCAGCTAAAGAAACTTATGAAAAATATAAAAGAAATGAAGATCTGCCGGTTACATATTATAATCGCATATGCCCAGAAAGAGGAGAGCTTGTATCTGTCTATAAAACTATTGCAGGCGGAAGATTCAGTATGGATACTCTGTATATGTCTGCAATGTCGCAGGATATGAATTACTGTAAACTGCGGCTTTGCGTTGATATTTTCAGTGAACTCGGACTTGTTAATGCCGATATGTTTTCCCAGGAAATCAATGTGGTGAAAAATGCTCCTAAGGCAAATCTGGATAACTCTGAAATTTTACAGGATCTTAGAAATAAAATTAATAATAAACTTACAGTCTGATCTTTTTATAAGAAAGGAGTTGCTACTATGAAAGAAGAATATACAATAGATCTGCTTATTCAAAAAATATTGACTGATGATAAGCAATATGATCTCAGCAAAATAATTACGGCATATGAATTTGCGGCAAAAGCTCATGAAGGACAGTTTCGTTCGTCGGGGCAGCCATATATAATTCATCCTCTTGCCGTTGCATATATACTTTTAGAATTGGGAATGGATACCGATACGATTTGTGCTGCAATGCTGCATGACGTTGTTGAAGATACGCCTGTCACTCTTGATGAAGTAAAAAAACGATTCGGTCAGGATGTTGCTATGCTGGTTGACGGTGTTACAAAATTAAATCAAGTTCCTATATTTAATAAGGAGGAACAGCAGGCGGAAAATGTAAGAAAAATGCTTCTTGCCATGTCTCAGGATATAAGAGTTATTATTATTAAGCTGGCTGACAGACTTCATAATATGCGTACATTGAAATTTCGTCCAAGTGTTAAACAACGCAATACGGCTCATGAAACTATGAATATTTACGCTCCTATTGCTCATCGTCTCGGAATGAGAGGAATTAAAGAAGAGCTTGAAGATCTGGCTTTTCATTACCTTGATCCCTTTGCTTATTCTGAAATTGAACATATTCTGGAAATAAAAAAGAGCGAACGTGAAGCCTTTATAACCTCCATAAAAGATACCATAGCTTACCGGTTCAGAGATCAGGAATTTATAAAGCCGCCTCAAATTGACGGGCGTGTAAAGAGCATTTACAGCATTTATAAGAAAATGTTTGTTCATCATAAATCAATTGAAGAAATTTATGATAAATATGCTGTAAGAATTATTGTTTCAACAGTAGGGGAATGCTATAATGTTTTGGGTTTGGTTCATGATATGTTCAGACCTATTCCAAACAGATTTAAGGACTATATTTCTACTCCTAAAGCTAATATGTATCAGTCGCTTCATACTACTGTTCTGGGTAAGGAGGGCATACCTTTTGAAATTCAGATAAGAACATGGGATATGCATGCTACGGCTGAATACGGTATCGCTGCACACTGGAAATATAAAGAAGGTATTCAGCGTACTGATAAGATGGATCAGCGTCTGGCATGGGTGCGTCAGGTAATTGAAGCACAGCAGACTTCTGATGATGTTGAAGAAATAGTGCGTATTATTAAGACAGACCTTGCACCGGAAGATATAGTAGTTATGACTCCTAAGGGGGATTCCATTTCATTGCCCGTAGATTCTACAGTTATTGACTATGCTTACAGGATTCATACTCAGATAGGACACAAGACGATCGGTGCAAAAATTGACGGTAAGCTCGTACCTCTTGACTATAAGCTTCATACCGGAGAAATATGTGAGATTATAACCAGCAATGAACCGAATAAAGGTCCGAACAGAGCTTGGTTAAATATTGCAAGGACTAATGAAGCAAAATCAAAAATTCGTTCATGGTTCAAAAAGGAATGCAGGGAAGAAAATATTATTACAGGGAAAACTGAATTGGAAAAGGAATTCAGGCATTTCAGAATACGAGTTCCTGAGGAAGAGCTTGGAGAATTTCTGGGTGACGATTTAAAACGTCATAATTGCAGCACATTAGATGATTTTTACGCTTCAATTGGTTACGGCGGCGTTATGCTTTCTAAAATTATGCCGAGGCTGAAAGATAAGTATATTAAGCTATATCAGACGGATGATGAACCGGAAACCGCTGTGATAAAACCGGTTCATAAACCCAGCAGCGGTATTATTCTGGACAAAATAGATGATTGTACGGTGAAATTCGCTCAATGCTGCAATCCTCTTCCGGGTGATGAAATTGTGGGATTTATTACAAGAGGTCATGGCATATCTGTTCATACTGTAAACTGTACAAATTATCTTTCGGCTGTAAAGAGGAATAATCCTGAAGAACTTGCAAGATGGATGGACGTTCAGTGGACTGATAGTGAACAGACAAGTCTTCAGACCAGTATTGAAGTTACTGCTCTGGACAGAGTCGGTTTGGTTTATGATATTACGGCGATTCTAACAGAGGCAAGGATTCCTATTGTTCATTCTTCTTCAAGAAATTTAAAAAACGGAAATGCTCTTTTTGAAGCGACTATTACTATAGCAAGTACCGAACAGCTTAATAATTTGTTTGAAAAGCTAAGACGTGTTAAAAATGTTGTATCTGTTGAAAGAGCTAAGATATAGATTGGAGAAAATTATGAAAATTTATCGTATTCCGGTAGGGGAGCTTTTAGCTAACTGTTATATTATTGAGACAGAAAATAAAAATGCTGTTGCTATAGATCCGGGAAGTGACTTTCAGAGAATAAAAAATCTTCTTGACGAACATGAACTTACTTTAAAGAAAATTCTGCTTACTCATGGACACTATGATCATATAGGTGCAGCTGGTGAAGCGGCTGACGTATACGGCGCACAGGTTTACATACATGAAGAAGATGCGCCTATGCTTGCAAGTCGTACAAAAAGTCTGGCTGACGCAATAGGTGCGGGTCAATTCAATGAAATTACGAAATTTACAACAGTAACAAACGGTGATGTTATTATCCTTGATGAGCTTTCATTTGAGGTCATTCATACTCCGGGTCATACAAGGGGAGGAGTCTGTTATAAATGCGGTAATGCGCTTTTTACAGGTGACACACTTTTTAAACTATCAATGGGAAGAACGGATTTTCCGGGCGGAAATATGGGAGAAATGTTTAAGTCACTTCAGAAAATTGCAAAATTGGAAGGAGATTATGATATTTATCCCGGGCATAATGAAACCAGTACTCTTGCATATGAGAGAAAAAATAATCCATATTTAAAAGGAAATCCTTATGAAGATTTTATTTAAAGGTCACGATTTTAAATATGAAACGGAAGCAACGGTAAAGCTTTTTGTTCCATCCAGATTTACCTTTCATTATGACATTACAGATGCTGACGGTGATATTGTAATGTCTCAATTGAAAGAATGCCGACAATTTACCTATCTTTTTGCTTATTGCCGTATTAACGGTATGAAAGCTAGAAAAGCATATAAAATTCCTAATGAAAGTTTCGATAGAAATAATTGTGAGCATGAAATTTGCAGGCTTATTTACCTGTGTTTGCAAAAGCTTACGGGGATTACGCCTCCATGGGGGCTTATGACCGGAATAAGACCTGTAAAAAAAATGTCCGCTTTAATTGAAAACGGAATGAGCAAGGGACAGGCATTTAAAGCTTTAAAGAATAAGTATATGGTTTCGGACAGACGTCTTGAGCTTGTTTATATGACTGCTGTAAATCAGATTCCGCTTTTAAAGCAAATAGATTCTGATACGGTAAGCCTTTATGTTTCTATACCTTTTTGTCCTTCCAGGTGCAGTTACTGTTCATTTGTTTCACATTCTATTGAAAGCGCCAGAAAACTAATACCTGATTACATAAGATTTCTCTGCCGTGAAATTGAAATACTGGGAAAAATTATCAGAGACTTAAATCTTAAAATTGATACTGTATATTTCGGAGGCGGTACTCCAACGTCCGTTGAAGCATCGCAGCTTGATATTATTATGAAAACTCTTTCTGAAAACATTGACGTTTCAAAAGTTAGAGAATATAATGTTGAGGCAGGACGTGCAGACACCATAACTATTGACAAACTGAAAGTAATCAAAGAAAACGGTGCGACAAGAATATCAGTAAATCCTCAAACCTTGAATGATGAGGTTTTAAAAATTATCGGACGCCGTCATACTGCTGAGGACACTATAAATGCTTTTTATTCTGCACGATCCTTAGGATTTGACAATATTAATATGGATTTGATTGCCGGTCTTCCCGGCGATTCTTTTGAAAGCTTCTGCAATACTCTTGATAAAGTAACGGAACTTGATCCCGAAAGCATTACAGTACATACCCTTACAATAAAACGTTCAGCAAAGTTATATGAGGAGAATATAAGTACATTTAAAAATAATCCGGCGTATGATATGGTAAACAGGAGTATAGATATTCTTCCGAAAAAAGGATATATGCCGTACTATCTCTACCGTCAGAAAAATACTCTTGAAAACTTAGAAAATATCGGATTCGCTAAGGAAGGCAAAGAGAGTCTTTATAATATATTTATAATGGATGAAACTCAGATCATTCTGGGTGCCGGTTGTGCAGCGTCAACCAAACTGATTGAGTCTGACGGAAAGATAACAAGGATTCACAACTATAAATTTCCTTTTGAATATATAAACAGATTTGATGAGCTTATGAAGAAAAAGGAACTTATATACAAGATTATTAAACCATTGGAGAAAAATTGATTTATGGATAAAAATCAGATCGTAACACTTGAAATTACCGATATTACATCGGAGGGAAACGGAGTAGGCAGAGCAGACGGAATGGCAGTATTTATTCCGGAAACGGCTGTCGGTGATATTATAGAAGCCAGAATAGTAAAGGTTTTAAAAAATTATGCATATGGAAAAGTGGAAAAAATAGTAAAACCGTCTGCTGACAGAATAGAAATTGATTGTAAATATTTTCCTAAATGCGGAGGGTGTTCATTACGTCACATAAGTTATGACAGTGAGCTTAAAATTAAGGAAAAATTTGTATATGACGCTTTTACAAGAATTGGTAATATTAATACTGAATTTTTACCTATTTTGGGATGTGATTTACCTGATAAATACAGGAATAAAGCACAGTATCCTGTAGGAACAGTAAATAATAAGCCGGTGTATGGTTTTTATGCTAAGAGAAGTCACCGTATTATATCTGGCAGTGAGTGCAAACTTCTTCCGGATATATTTGACCATATTGCCAGTGATGTTATAGAATTTGCTTTACAGAATAATATAAAAGGGTATGATGAAAATACAGGGAGAGGATTACTTCGTCATATTTTTATCAGACAAGGATTTCATTCAAAAGAAATAATGGTATGCTTTGTTGTTACTAAAGCATTAGCTATTAAATTTACAAGATTATGTGAAGTTCTTACAGAAAAATATCAGGACATAAAAAGTATAGTAATGAATATTAATCCTGAAAATACGAATGTGATTTTAGGTAAAAAAACTGTCACCTTATGGGGGAAAAACGAAATTCAGGATATAATGTGCGGTAATAAAATAAATATTTCACCAGAAGCCTTTTATCAGGTGAATACTAATCAGGCAGAAAAATTGTATGCTGTTGCTGCAAATCTTGCCGACTTTAAAGGAAATGAAATTCTACTGGATCTTTATTGTGGGGCCGGTACTATTGGTCTTTCAATGGCATCAAAAGTCAAAAAGCTTATCGGAGTGGAGATTATACCTCAAGCTGTTAAAAATGCCATGGAAAATGCACACAGCAGTAATATTTTTAATTCAGAATTTATTTGTTCGGATGCCGGCAAAGCGGCAGCAAAGCTTAAAGAATCCGGTATAATACCTGATATTATAATACTTGATCCACCTAGAAAGGGTTGTGATAATCTGACTCTGGATTCAGTATTGCAGATGAATCCGAAAAAAATTATTATGGTTTCTTGTAATCCGGCTACTGCCGCAAGAGATTGTTCATATCTTTGTCAAAATGGATATATCGCCGAAAAAATCCAGTCGGTTGATATGTTCCCTAGGACGATACATGTCGAGTGCGTAGTGTTGATGTCAAAAGTACAGAAGTAAATACCGAAAAAGGCTTGAAAACAAGGCATTTCCGAGGGTTTGGTAGCAAATCCAAGTCCTCGGATTTTTTGCGTTTTAGGTTGAATTCTATGGCTATTTAATAAGGTTGACCGTATGGCATAGTGTAGTAATGGTTGACCATACGAAAATGTTTAATGGTATCTACTTAAAATACAAATGACTATAAATGATAGCAAATAACATCAAATCACTACAAATACGTTGAAAAATTCATAATTGAATGATATACTGTATTGGTATCATTGTGCGATTAAATAGAGAGGTATCAGGATGAATGATAATCAAGAAAAATGGATTAGCATAGATGAAGCAGCAGAATATTTAGGTGTGAAACCTGGGACTGTTCGTGGATGGTTAAGAAAAGATAAAAGCATTCCGGCACATAAGATTGGCAAACAGTGGAAATTTAAACTAACTGAACTTGATGCATGGGTAAAAAGCGGAAAAAGTGCCGAGATTTAAGGAGGTATACCCTATGAAGAATAATTATTTTCCCTCAAATAGTATGCTTGAAGAGGCTGTTATTAAGTCATTGGAATTACTTAATGGTACCGCAACAACTAAGCAGATTAATCAAAAAGTAATTGAGGTTTTAGAATTGCCAGATGAAATAGTTCAGCTAGAGGATGAAAGTGGTCTTGGAACTAAATTGAATTACCGACTTCGTTGGGCAAGAACCAATTTAAAGTCAAAAGGCAAGATTAAAAATGTTACAAAAGGGACTTGGTCCTTAAGTTAACAATCTTTAGGAGGAACTATGAGTTTATATAAAATTGAGAGAGAATTCTTTCAAAATGTTACTGAGCATCAGCGAGAGGCTATGCTTACAAATTTTGTGTTAGATGATGATGGGAATATTGTTATTCCTTATACACATAAAGGTTATACGGTAAATGATTTGAAAATTGATTACCGAAAAGACGTAAAGGCTATTAGTATGTTTTCAGGGGCAGGTGGCCTAGATATTGGCACCCAATTGGCGGGAGTAAAAGTGATTTCTAGTTTGGATATATTTGAGGACAGTGTTGAAACATTAAAAATGAATAAGTTCTTTGATCATACAATTCATGAGGTTGGAGACATTACTAAAATTGATGGCAAGCATTACGAGAAATTACTAAAAAAAGAGAATCCAGAGAAGTTAATAATTGTTGGTGGACCTCCTTGCCAGCCTTTTTCAAAAGCAGGATATTGGGTAACAAATGAAAAAAGAAATTCAAATGATGACCCAAGGAATATGATTGTTCCATATTTCAAAATAATTTCAGAGCTTCAACCCGATGGGTTTGTTTTAGAGAATGTTGAAAGCATTCTTCACCCATCAAACAAAACTGCAGTTGAATCGATTTATGAAAATATGAAAGCGCTAGGATATCATTGTTCATTATTAAGGGTTAATGCTGCAGATTATGGAATTCCGCAAAAGAGAAAAAGAGTATTTTTTTTAGCGAGCAAAAAAGAAATAAATGCTACATTGGTGAAAACACATGGAAATGAGAAAGAATGTTTAGCTAATCCTGATTTATTACCATATGAAAGAGTAATTGATTGGATTGGAAAATTCGATGCTGTAGAATTTTGTGAGGGTGAAAAACTAGAAACTGAAGGAAAATGGGAATACGAATTAACATGTATTCCTTTCGGTAAAAATTATATAGCATTATCCGAAAGAGAGAATCACCCTAACCCTGTATTTGTGGCGGGGAAAAGATATTGGTCTTCGCTTTTGAAACTACATCCGTTTCTTCCATCTTGGACCATTATTGCAAGTCCAGGACATTGGGAGGGACCTTTTCATTGGAAGAATAGAAGATTGAATATAAGGGAGTTGGCAGCAATACAAACGTTTCCTGATGATTATGCTTTTTTTGGAAGCACATATTCACAGCATAAGCAAATAGGAAATGCGGTGCCTCCATTATTAGGAAAAAAGGTGGTTGAAGAATTATGCAAATGGATATAAAAAAACCTAGGGTAATTAGCCTTTTTTCTGGGGCAGGTGGACTTGATATTGGTTTTAAAAAAGCTGGGTTTAGAACAGTCTTTGCTACAGATGTTTGGAATATTGCTTGCGAAACTTTAAAAGCAAACAATATGTCGGATGAAGTATTTTGTGGCGATGTAAGAAATATTGATTTTAAGGAACTGAAGAAAAGATATGGTGAGGTTGATTGTCTTATCGGTGGACCACCCTGTCCGCCTTATAGTCAGACGCGTCATTATTTGGTAGGCAAAGCTGGTGGTTTTGATGACGAACACGCGGGGTTTGCTGTCCCTGAATATTTTAGAGCGGTGGAAGAACTGGAACCTAAAGTATTTCTTTTTGAAAATGTAGATGGTTTTTCATTCAAAACACATCAAGAAGAATTTGATTTTTTGAAAGAGAGAGCTGATAGTTTAGGGTACAATATTGCGTTTAAAGTTGTAAATTGTGCAAATTATGGTGTGCCTCAAACTAGAAAAAGATTTTTCTGTGTTGGAAGCCGTAAAGAGTTACCTAAGTTTGAATTTCCCGAAGAAACTCATGCAGATCCACAGAAAAAAACAGATAAACTTCCGTGGGTTACTTGTGGTGAAGTTATTTCTGATTTTGATAATATCACAGAAGAAGAAAAACTTCAGAGACCAGGAACCAAGGATTATGAGTTGTTGCTAGAAATACCAGCGGGTGACAATTATCTTTATTTTACAGAAAAACGTGGATATCCTAATCCAAAGTTCAAGTGGAAATCAAGATACTGGACATTTCTTTTGAAATTGACACCAGACAGACCTTCATGGACAATTCAAGCTAGTTTTTCTACTAATCAAGGTCCGTTTCATTGGAGAAATCGTTTCTTGAGGATTGAAGAACTTAAAAGATTACAGACATTTCCGGATGAGTATGTATTGACTGGAAATATGAAGGAACAGTGGCGTCAAGTTGGTAATGCTGTTCCTGTGAGGATGGCACTTATATTAGCTACAAAAATAAAGGAGGTATATTTCGATGGAAAGAGATGAGCGTTATGAGGTTAATTCGCAAGGTTCAATAGTTGTAGGAACACCGGTCACTTTAACACCGTCAGAAAGGAAAAGCATGATAGAGAATATGTTCTCTATTAACGGATGGACATATACTCTTTTAGAGGAGATTACATCTGCCCATTATTACATCGAACTTAAAAACGAAAATTTGCAGATTGAAAAGCGTTTCCATCTTTTCCACGGGAATGTTCGTAAAGAAGACCCAGAACGTAATCGTGAAGAAAAGAAGATACAGTTGGGTACAGAAAATGATCCAAGACAGTATTTTGATGACGCTTTAATTCTTGGTTTTTATGTATATGAAAGCAAGAATTCCCTTGCCGATACTATTATTGTTGCATGGCCGATTGAGGAAGGGAAAAATTATCCTGCCAATCCTAGTTTGCGCGTAAACATGAGAACTGATGTAATGCCTGCGAAAAATGCTGGATATTATGTTGATAGAACAACAGGTAAAAACTTAGTTGTATTTCGACCAGAATTTATCTATCACTATATTGAAAATTATAAGGATTTACACTATGGACCAACAGATGTTAGCCATCCAGGCGATATGAATGATGATGGAAAAATTGATAATACGTTAGAGCCTGTGAGACTTGCTGGTGGCACAAATGTCCTACTCTATGGTGTTCCAGGTTCAGGTAAAAGCTGGACTATTGAACATGAGTACTGTAAACCTGGTACTGTAGTAGAAAGATTAGTATTCCATCCGGATTATACAAATGCTGATTTTATTGGTCAAATTTTACCTGTGGTTGACCCTGTGGATAAAATGGTTACTTACGAATTCACACCGGGACCGTTCACTAATATTCTTAAAGAGGCGTACAATAACCCTTCAAAATCTTATGTGTTAATCATTGAAGAAATTAACCGCGGTAATGCTCCAGCTATCTTTGGGGATGTATTCCAGTTATTGGATAGGACTGTAGAGACTAAGGTTATGGATGGGATTAGCTATCCTAGAGGAACTAGTGAATATGGAATTACAAATGAAAACATCGCAAAGGTTGTATATGAAAACGGAAAACACAAGGTAAGAATTCCATCAAATCTTTCTATCTTAGGTACTATGAATACATCAGATCAGAATGTATTTACATTAGATACAGCTTTCCAAAGAAGATGGAACATGAGACTTATCGAGAATAATTTCAATAATGTTAGGGGTTCACTTGCTAATGCGGAAATTCTTGATACTAAGGTTACATGGCAGAAATTCTGTGAAACAGTTAATACTATTATTATCGGCAATAGAGCTAAAATGGCATCTGCTGAAGATAAGAGGTTAGGTGTTTACTTTGTGCATGAACAAGACCTTGCTTTTGATTCTAGAGTACTACCTACTGGAAACTTTATGACTACTTATGACGAATTAAATGATTTAGTTCGTCATGAGTTACTTGGCACGTTGGATGCTACTAAGAAAGCAAGACTTGAAGAAATGAGAGATGCTATTCTTCACAATAGATTATTCCCTGAAAAAGTAATCAAGTACTTGTGGGATGATGCTTTTAAGTTTAATCCTGAGGCAATCTTTGATACGGAGAATATGGACAGCCTTGAAGAAGTAATCAGAACATTTGTATACAGCAAAGGTTCTGATAGATTTAAAATTTTCAAACAGAATGTTAGGGATACCCTTTACCCTACTCAACAGTAAAAAAGCGTAAGTAGATAAAGGTGGTGATTCTTAATGGACTTAACGAAAAATCTAAGGCAGCGATGTCATGTAAATACAAATGAAGATGGTGATAGTTTCGTTGGTGTAAAAGCTGATACAGATGATGCCGTGATTTATTTTCCATTGGGTTATCAATTGCCGGAAAATGATGATGACTTAAGAGTTGATATTAATAACTTATTCGGTGTTCTTGCTGCATTTATGAAAGAGGATAAGGTTATCGAAGCTCCTAAGTTTGAGGCACCAAGAACCGTAGATTTTCCAATTCATGCATACTTAACGGTTATTCGTGGTTTCTTAAGAGCGGGACGATATTATATTGAGACTGACCCACAGTACAAAACAGATACTAAAGGAAGGACTTCTTGGCCAAAGACCGTAAAGGAACAAAGAGCATTAGTTCAGAAAAATGGTTCACTGATTTTCACTAATATGACTATTCGCTCATCTACTCCAAATGCCAATAAGGAAATAACGCAGATACATAGATACTGTGTTTACGAGGCATTTGAAAAAATGGGATGGTTGTATGTTCCTTTTATGCCTGAGAAACCAGGAATGCATCCAGGGATAAAAGAGTCTATCTATATACTTAACAAAAAATTGGCAAGTACCAACAATGATAATGAGCAAGAACTTTTCACAGCTATGAGAGCAATGCTTGAATACATGGATCAGAAATTGTCTGATACACAGTATTTCTTTGGTACTGACCATTTTGAAACAGTATGGGAGAAAATGATAGATAAAGCATTTGGTATAGAAGACAAGACACAATACTTTCCAAAAACTAGATGGTTGTTGGATTATGGACACGATAAGGAGAAAACTCCGCTATATCCAGATTCAGTCATGATATATAAAGATAAGTATTATGTTTTAGATGCCAAATGCTATCGTTATGGTTGGACAGGAAATCCTGACCATCTGCCTAACGGAACTGATATTAATAAACAGATTACATACGGTGAATACATCGAAAGAGTAAAAGGTGTTCCGAATGATAGTCTATTTAATTGCTTTATCATGCCGTACAACAAAAAGGATAATCTTTTCAGATTAAACAGTAATGTTGGAAATATTGGTGAGGCAATTGGCGATTGGAGATATGATTCAAGTAATCCTAAAATGAAGAACTTTGAAAGAATTCAAGGTATAGTTATGGATACTAGGTATTTGATGTATAATTATATTGGTACCCCTGAACAACAGAAAAAGGAACTTGCAGAATGCATAGAAAAGGTTCTGTCAAGAGGACTTGTGTCTCCTCCAAAACAATAATATAAAAACACATAAATACTAAAGCCTCCATTTAGTAGCGTAACAGCTATTAAGTGGAGGCTTTTTTTATTTGCCGAGTTTTCTTTGCCTGCTACGTCTTTGAGCAGCAGCATTGGCACAAGCCGGACAACAGTATTTTTTATTTGTGACAGTAGCACTAATCAAGAAATATTTTTCATGTTTGCAATAAGGGTTTTCACATTCCTTATACAACTCTACTCCTGGTTTCATATAAAATACTGAAAAATATAAAGCCTCAAGAAGACTATTGAGTTTCCAAGTAGGTGCAAGGGCATTGATTTCTAACTGTGGGCAAATATTACGCAAGTTAGCATTTATTTCTTCACTGATTACAATCTTAGCAATTTTAACTAGTGCAGTTTTCATCTCATCTGAGAAGTTTTCTCTCTTTGGATTTGTGTGATAGGTAACTCTTGTAGGTTCAACATCTTTAATAACACCGACCTTCTTTTGATAGTTGTAATAGAAGTCAATGATGTTTCTTAAGTTTTCACCAGCTACATTGTAAGTAGTATACAGACAGAAGAGATTTCTAAAATGCCAATCTCTACTTCCTGCGAGTCCGTTAATTCCATCTCCGGAACTCATCCCAGCAAGCTCATTTATATCAAGCTTTTCATAATCCCCTTTTAAAGTATCGAATATAGATATACATTCAGTGTCAAAGAATTCCTGGTTTCTATTTAAGTTAGGAATGGCATTGTACGTTCTAATCAAATCAGTGAATTCGTGAAAATTGGTATTGTAGTTTACTCCTGACAGAACCATTTCTACGGGATTCGAAAAAAGCAAGTAAGTTGTATAAACAAGAATTGCTTTATAGTCTTTCTTTCCTGCTATCGCACTCATCAGCTTTACAGTAGCTTTGATTCGATTCAAAATTTCTAATAACGCAGTTCCATCAACTGTCTCATACGATTCTGAACTAACCGGAAAAATAAAACCATATTTCTCTAAAAAGCTAATTGTCCCATCCATATCATTAGGTTTTATTGCAAGTAGCTGACCGAGAATATTTTCACTAATCACTCCTCCAGCATTGCCAGATAGGTTTAATCCCTTTTGCGCAGAATAGGAAAAGCGAAGTGTGTCACTGTCAGGTTTTGCACACACCTTCAAAATAAAAGAAGGATCTACACCTGGGGCTGTATATACAGTCTCTTTTTTGCATTCACAAGGACTGTTTTCTAGTTCAAAAAAATTATTTAGAAAAAAATTCGATGAATTTATCATGACATACCTCTTTTCTGAGATTTTATTACTGCTAATATTTGAAGATTTGTGACATAACCCATTACGAATGAGAAAGTGCCTCCTCAAAATATAACTCGTAATCATATTATAACATCAAAATAATGGGAATACAATATATAACCCCTTATGCAACTATTAAGCGTGTGGGGTATTTTTATGGAAATTTTCTTACATATTGAATGAGAGTAAAATAAAAAGCAGTTAAGACACATGACTTAACTAATAAATATCACAAGGCCTGATTAGCTATAAGGGCATTGGGATACAGATATCGACACCAAACACAGGACAAACCCTGTGGAAAGTGCGATGGAAGTACCCTTATTTCCTTATGCCCATTTTCAGGCAATCCGGGTCGGTACTTCTATAAGCACCGGCCTTTATTTGTTCCCATTGCCCGACTGCTGAGAACCAGGCAGAAAGGCAGGAACATTATGAAGATTAAGATGCGTTATGAGGATGCATACCAGACCCTTGAGGTCGAAACACAGGAGATTGAAAAGTGGTTAAACATTTCTATCTCAGAAGATGAAAGCGAAGAGGATTACGAAAAGAGAATCCAGGAAGAAATCGAAGTCAGATACAACCGTCCTGACTACAACAGCTGGCACAAGCATGACCGCCATACAGGTGTTGCTAAATGTAAAGGTAAAGAAGGAACTGTTGAAGTGAACACAGAGGAAGCCATCATGGCGAGAGCAATTGACACTTCTGTATTTACAAAGAGCATCGATGAGGTGGAAACCAAGTTAGACCACGAATATCAGTATGCGCATTACTGTGGCTGGATTCGTGAAGTGCTTAAACCAACAGCAGCAGAAATGGTGATTGCCATTGTTCTTGATGGAATGTCTGTTGGTGAATACGCAGCATCAATTGGTGAAGATGCTAACAATGTCAGTCACCGTTATAGAAGAGCAATCAACAAATTAAAAAAAGTTTTTGAAAAAACGTTCTTTTAACCCTATCACCGAGGCTACCCATTAGGAGGCAAGGGTCTCCAAGAAATTTTATGGAGGTAATTCGAATGGACGAATTAATCAGAATCAATTTTGACAGTGACAGACCTACTGTGAGTGGTCGAGATTTACACGCAGCATTGGAAGTAAGAACTGCATACAAGGACTGGTTTCCAAGAATGTGTGATTACGGCTTTGAAGAAGGTACTGACTTCTGCTCATTTTTGAGCGAAAGCACAGGTGGAAGACCTGCAGTGGATCATCAGCTTACCATTGCGATGGCAAAGGAACTCTGCATGATTCAGCGTTCAGAGGCAGGCAGAACGTCAGTACTTCATCAAAGTTGAAGAGGCATGGAACTCACCGGAAGCAGTAATGGCAAGAGCATTACAGTTTGCCAATAATCAGCTTTCATTGGTGAAGAAACAGAACTTGGAACTTCTTGAAACAGTAGCTGTTCAGAATCAGCAGATTGCAGAGATGCAGCCTAAGGCAAGCTACTACGATGTGGTGCTTAACTGTAAAGACCTTATCTCAACATCTGCAATTGCAAAGGACTATGGAAAGTCAGCTATCTGGATGAACCGTTATCTTCACGATAAAGGGGTTCAGTTCAAACAGGGCGATATCTGGCTGCTTTATCAGAAGTATGCAGAAAAAGGATATACAAGCACCAAGACTCACAGTTATCCAGGTTGCAATGGAGATATGCATACAAAGGTTCATACATATTGGACACAGAAAGGAAGACTCTTCATTTATGAACTTATGACTGGTGATGGATACTATCCACTTATTGAGCAGGAGGTGTAACGGATATGAGTATTGATAAGTTTAACCCCGATGGTTATTACGACCCTACTACATATGAGGCACTTACCAATATTCACCGTGAAGAAGTGGCAGCTGATAAAAAGGCTGCCTATCTTCCTTTGGTGTATGTATGCAGTCCGTATGCAGGTGATATTGAAAATAACGTGGCAAATGCAAAGAAGTATAGCAGATTCACTGTAGAGAATAATGCAATTCCGGTTACTCCACATCTTCTTTACCCACAGTTTATGGATGATGCAAACGAGAAGGAACGTGAGATGGCTATGCACTTCAATTATGTATTGCTCGGCAAATGTACCGAGTTATGGGTGTTTGGTGGTGTTGTAAGCCGTGGAATGGCTCGTGAAATCAATGTAGCCAAGAAAAGAAGAATGAAAATCAGGTGGTTTACCTGGGAGATGAAGGAGGTTCAGGAATATGATTAATTTCACTTTATATACAGCTGACTGCACGGGTAACAGCAGTAACTGTCTATACCCACATAAAATGAAGGTCACGGGCAAAGATACATTTATTGCAGCAATCAAAACAGATCATGTAACAGCAAAATACAAAGGAAATTACAGAAGTAATGACAATTTTGAATACTCCGACTGTGTGCCTCTTGACTGTGACAATGATCATTCAGAAAACCCTGATGACTGGATTACACCATTTGACCTTGCAATGGCTATGCCGGGAGTTCAGTTCGCAGCATCTTATAGCAGACATCACATGAAGGTAAAAGGTGACAAATCCGTAAGACCTAGATTTCATGTGTTTTTTGCGATTACGGTAATCAAGGATGCAGAAGAATATGCAGACCTTAAAAAGAGAATTGCATCGGCATTTCCCTACTTTGATACCAATGCACTTGATAGTGCGAGATTTCTTTATGGAACTGATGATACCGATGTTGAAATCTATGACGGTGATAAATCAATCGTGGATTTTCTTGAAGAGGATGGCTTTGCAGATTTTGATGCCAGCCTTGAACAGGTGCCGGAAGGACAGCGTAACAGCACCATGAGCCATATCGCAGGGAAAATCATCAAGAGATACGGAAATATAGAAGAAGCTTATCAGATTTTTCTTAAGAAAGCAGAACTCTGTAATCCGCCACTTCCTGAAAGCGAACTCAAGATAATATGGAGAAGTGCATCGAAGTTTGGCACCAAGGTATCTAACCAGGAAGGTTACATTCCACCTGAACAGTACAACTCCGACTGCAGATTAAAGCCAGAGGATTTTTCGGATGTGGGACAGGCTATGGTGCTTGCAAGAGAATACAAGGATATCCTTCGTTATTCTCCATCAACAGATTACATGGTCTACAACGGCAGTTTCTGGGAAGAGTCGAAACCAAAGTCCCAGGGTGTTTCGCAGGATTTAACAGAAAGACAGCTTGCAGAGGCTGAAGCCGAAATGAAGAAGGCTATAGATGAACTTGTAAAGAATGGTGGTATGGAGATATTGGTTTCTGTGGGTCCGAAGAAGGCAGTGCAGATGTTCAATAAGCAGCAGGCTCATGCCTATGCGTTGTATGAAGATGCTGTCGCATACAAGAAGTATGCCGTCAAAAGAAGAGACACCAAAAACATAGCTGCAACGCTTAAGGAGGCTCGTCCAATGCTTGAAGTCGAACAAAGAAACCTTGATGCAGATGAGTTCTTACTTAATACACCTGCTCTGACTTTTGACTTAAGACAGGGACTTAAAAGTCCTCTTGAGCACTTGCCGGAGCATTTCATTACAAAGCAGACAACTGTTGACCCATCAGATGATGGCAAGGATATATGGGAATCTGCACTTGATATCTTTTTCCTTGGTGACCAGGACCTTATCGATTATGTTCAGAGAATGGTTGGTTTGTCAGCCATCGGAAAGGTGTATGTAGAGGCACTTATTATCGCATATGGTGAAGGCCGCAATGGTAAGTCTACTTTCTGGAATGTTATCGCAAGAGTGCTTGGTACATACAGTGGCAACATTTCAGCTGATATGTTGACCGTTGGATGCAGAAGAAATGTAAAGCCTGAACTTGCAGAGGCAAAGGGCAAGCGAATGCTTATTGCAGCAGAACTTGAAGAAGGTATGAGATTAAACACAGCCAATGTAAAACAGCTTTGTTCAACTGATGAAATTTATGCTGAGAAGAAGTATAAAGATCCGTTCTCATATACTCCGACACACACACTTGTGCTTTATACAAACCATCTGCCAAAGGTCGGGGCGATTGACAAAGGTACATGGCGAAGACTCATTGTTATTCCATTTGATGCAAAGATTGAAGGCAGTGCAGATATTAAGAACTATGCTGACTACCTTTATGAGAATGCAGGTGGTGCGATTCTTTCCTGGGTTATCGAGGGTGCAAGAAAAGTGATTGCAGACAATTACAAAATCGAACCTCCACAGAAGGTGCGTGATGCCATTGAGCATTATAAGGAAAGTAATGACTGGCTTTCCTACTTCTTAAGTGAACGCTGCGAACTTGACCCTGCCTATGTGGCAAAGTCGAGCGAGATATATAACGAGTATCGAATCTTCTGTACCCAGGTGGGTGAGTTTACAAGAAGCACAACAGATTTCTACACAGCCTTGGAAACGGTCGGATTTGAAAGATATCGTGACCGTAAAGGCAGATACATTAAAGGCTTAAGACTCAAGACGGACTTTATGGAAGAAGAGTAATGACAGTAGGTGTGACAGTTAATGACGGCTATTTGCTATCCTTTTCTATAGAGTAAAAAAAAATAAGTCTATATATAAAGTATAGGAAATGACAGTCTTACCCTGTCACACCATCAAATTCAGCATTGATGGAGGTGGCACGAATGCGTGAAAAGGAAGTAGAGCAGAAGCTTGTAAAAGCCGTAAAGCTTGCAGGTGGTTTCTGCATCAAATTTACATCTCCCGGATTTGACGGAGTGCCGGATAGAGTGGTTCTTCTTCCAAAAGGGAGAATGGCTTTTATAGAACTCAAGGCTTCTGGCAAGAAACCAAGAGCCTTACAGATAAGAAGAATGAAACAGTTATCAGCTTTAGGGTTTCTCTGTTATGTGGTTGATAACACTGATGTGATTGGGGGTGTCATTGATGAAATACAATCCTCATGATTATCAGACTTATGCAACAAACTTTGTCCTGGAACATCCCGTGGCAGCAGTCTTTTTAGAAATGGGACTCGGAAAGAGCGTGATTACCTTAACGGCTATATTTGAACTTCTCTATAACAGATTTGAAGTTGGAAAGGTTCTGGTGATTGCACCCCTTCGAGTAGCAAGAGATACATGGCCTGCAGAAATAGAAAAGTGGGATCACTTAAAGGGACTGACCTATTCGGTGGTTATAGGTACAGAGGCGGAGCGAAAAGAGGCATTAAGAAAAAGTGCTGGTATCTATCTGGTCAATAGAGAAAATGTGGACTGGCTCATCAATAAGAGTGGATTTCCGTTCGACTTCGATATGGTTGTTATTGATGAGTTATCGTCTTTCAAGTCAGCATCGGCGAAACGATTCAAGAGCCTTCTGAAAGTAAGACCAAAGGTAAAAAGAATTGTGGGTCTTACAGGAACTCCAAGCAGTAATGGACTTATGGATTTATGGGCAGAGTTCAGAATCCTTGACATGGGAGAAAGGCTCGGAAGATACATCACACATTATCGTATGAATTTCTTTGTGCCAGATAAACGAAATCAGCAGATGATATTTTCCTACAAACCAAGACCAGGTGCGGAAGATGCCATCTACAGACTGATATCGGATATTACGATTTCTATGAAGTCGGCAGATTTTCTTAAAATGCCTGAATGCATTATGAACGAAGTGGAAGTAAAGCTTTCAGAAAAGGAATGGTCTGTATATGACGAATTAAGACAGGAAATGGTTGTGTCTTTGGGAGAGGAAGAGATTGATGCTGCAAATGCAGCTGCTCTTTCAGGCAAACTTCTGCAGATGGCCAATGGTGCTATCTATAACGAAGAAAAAGAGGTCTTTCATATTCATGACCGTAAGCTTGACGCACTTGAGGACTTAATCGAAGGAGCAAATGGCAAACCTGTGCTTGTGGCATATTGGTATAACCATGACCTGGAGCGAATCAGGGAAAGATTCAAGATTCGTGAAATCAAGACTTCCAAGGATATCAGTGATTGGAATAATGGAGAGATACCTGTCGTAGTTATCCATCCTGCGAGTGCCGGACATGGCTTGAATTTGCAAAGTGGTGGTTCGACCCTTATATGGTTTGGTCTTACCTGGTCATTGGAACTTTATCAGCAGACCAATGCAAGGTTATGGAGACAGGGGCAGAAATCCACGGTTGTCATACACCACATTATTTCAAAGGATACCATTGATGAAGATGTGATGAAGGCATTAAAGCTCAAAGAGAAAACACAGACAGATCTTATCAATGCGGTTAAGGCGAGAATCGGAGGTGGTGCTTATGACGGCTAAAGATTATCTGAACAGACCGTTCATTCTAAATAACAAGATTAACGATAAGCTTATCAAGCTGGAATGCTATAAGGAATTATCAACAAGTGTTTCTTCCCCAAGCTTTGATGAAAAGTTTTCGGGAACAAGAAATCTTGAACCACCCTTTGTAAGATACCTTGGCAAAATCAGTAATCTGGAAGAAGAGATAAAAGCTGACTATGAAAAGCTTGAAGATATGAAGAAGGAAATCGATGCAGAAATCGATAAACTGGAAGACCCGTATGAACAGCTTATCCTTCGCTACAGATACCTGATGTTTATGCCGATGAACCAGATAGCAACGAAGGTACATTACACATTGAGGTGGACACAGCGAATTCATAACAGAGCAATAGAAAACTTTGAAAGAGTTCACCCCAGTTCACCCTAGTTCGCCCCGAGTTCATCTATAAGTCGCATAAGGGATGTGCTATACTTATAATAGCAAAATAGAATGAGTTACAGCCTTGTGGGGAAACCTGCAGTGGACCATAGTCAATAATCTGGACACAAAAAGGCGAAAAGAATTAAGAAGAAAGTAAAGAATTTTCAAAATGAATGGGTGACAAATAATTAATAGCCGAGTGAATGCGATTAAGATTATAAAAGCCATTAATATAATCAAAGAGTCTGATATTAGCCTCAT